>JBBIOJ010000004.1:0-168902 GCA_037443445.1 Desulfarculaceae bacterium
GACTGGCCTTCCACCAGCTCGGGACTCAGACGTCTTTCAGGACACACGCCTGCATTATCCACCACTTCTTAAGAATACAGGCTCCGTAAGTGTTACCCTGATCTCAGGATCATGGAGGTTATGCCTCCTTCAGGGCTGCCTGGAGCTTCTGGGAGAGCTCTGCCAGGCTGAAAGGCTTCTGTATGAATCCCCTGCAGCCTTTTTCCAGAATCTGCTGGGCCTGGCCGTTTATGGCATATCCGCTGGAGAGAAGGACCCTCACCCCAGGATTCATCTGCCTTAGCCTCTCGAAGACCTCCCCGCCTCCCATGTCCGGCATTATCATGTCCAGAAGAACCAGATCCACCTCTTGGGCCCTCTCCCCATAGGTCCTCAAGCCGGCAACCCCTCCCCTAGCGGTTATCACATTGTATCCCAGGGCCCTGAGCAGTTCACTTGCCACCTTGAGGATCATCTCCTCGTCGTCTATGACCAGAACAGTGCCTTGCCCTTTTACCACTCCCTCCGGGAACCTGAGCTCCCGGGAAGGCTCCTTTTGGGAGGCCGGCAGGTATATGTGGAAGGTGGTGCCCTGCCCCGGGGAGCTGTAGACCGTGATGAGCCCTTTGTGGCCCTTAACGATCCCGTACACCGTGGCCAGCCCGAGACCTGTTCCCCGCCCCATGGCCTTGGTGGTAAAAAAAGGCTCGAACACATGGCTTCGGGTCTCCTCATCCATGCCCTTGCCTGTGTCGGTGATGGAGACTCTCACGTAGGGACCCGGCCTTCCCGAGAAGGGCTTCACATACTCTTCCTCCAGGAGCACATTCTCTGTGTCCAGGAAAAGTTCTCCGCCTTGGGGCATGGCGTCCGCGGCGTTCACGAAGATGTTCATGAGCACCTGCTCCATCGGGCTCCTGTCTGCCTCCACGGACCAAATCCCGGTCTGAAACCTCTTGTGGATGACTATGTCCTTGCGGGTACGGCCGAACATGGTGGAGGTCTCCTCCAGGAGCCGGTTCATGTCCATGGGCCTGGCCTGGTACTTGTTTCCCCGGGCAAAGCCCAGGAGTTGCCTGGCCAGCTCGGCGCCGCTTCTGACTGACTCCTGTATTGCCTGGAGCCTCTCCCTGTGGGGATGCGCCTCGGGAAGCTCCAGGTGCATCAATGAGACATTCCCTTGGATGGCCATGAGGAGATTGTTGAAATCGTGGGCTATACCCCCTGCCAGGATCCCCACTGCCTCCATTTTCTGAGCCTGCAGGAACCTTTCCTCCAATTTCCTTCTCTCCTCCTCCTGCCTCTTGCGCTGCCTTATGTCCCTGTAAACCGCAAGCACGGCCCTCTGCCCTGCGAAGGGCACCACAGTGGCGCTTGTCTCCACATCCAAGACTGAGCCGTCAAGGGCAATGTAGCGCTGCTCCTTGAGGGGCACAGTGGCCCCTTCTCGCATGATCTGCTCTGTCCTTTCACGCACTGAACTCAGGGAGTCCGGATGCACGAACTCGTAGATGCTCCTTCCCACCAGGTCCTGGGGGCTGTTGGCTCCCAGCAGCCGGAGCATTGCCGGGTTCGCGTAGAGTATTATGCCTTCCCGCTGCACCCACACCCCCTCGGGGAGGAGCTCCACCAGGCTCCTGTAACGCTCCTCGCTTTCTCTCAGGGCCTCCTCTGCCATCTTCTGGGCCGTGATGTCCTGGACAAGGGATATGAAACGGAGTGGCTCACCCAGGGGATCCCTCTGCAAGCTGGCAGAGACCCTGACCCACACCCTGGAGCCGTCCTTTCGGATCATTCTGCTGTCTTGCACTCCGCTGGCGACACGGCCGCTGGTTAGATCCTCCAGGAAACGGGTCCTTGCCTCCAGGTCCTCTGGGTGGGTCGTTTGGGCAACCTCTTTGCCTACGAGCTCTCCGGGCTCGTACCCCAGGATCGAGGCCATGGCAGGGTTTACCTCCTGGTACGATCCATCGGGGCTCACCAGGGTCATCCCCACCGAGGCGTTCATGAAGGCCGTGCGGAACTTCTCCTCTGAATCCCTGAGGGCCATCTCCCTTTGGCGCAGGGGAGTTATGTCCACCAGGTTCCCCAGAACCGCGGGTTCCCCCTCGTGGTTCACCCGCCAGGCCCTGAGCCACACGTACCTCAAGGCCCCATCAGCCCTTTGAATGCGCAGCTCGTACTCGGCCGGGGGCTCCTTTCCTGCCAGGCGCTCTCTAAGGCGCTCTCCTGCCAGATGCCTGTCCTCTGGGTGGACCACCTCCAGGGGGTCCCTGCCCCTGAGCTCCTCCCAAGGCAAGCCCACGATCTCGCAGTAAGTAGGGTTGGCAAAGACATATGCGCTTTCACGGATCAGGTAAATCCCGCTTAGGGAACGCTCTATGAGGCTTCGGTAAAGGGCGTTTTGAGCACTCAGAATCCTGAGTTCCTCCCCGGCCTGGTGGAGTGATTTTTCAAGCTCCTGTATTCTCTTTTCAAGCTCTGTTCTCTCCACGAGCTCCATCCCGGCCCCTCCCTCCGGCTCTGTGTTCACCGGATGACAACCCAAAGCCCAAAGCCCGACAAATCGGCCCATTGACCCCCCCCCCGGCTGTCAGGTTCGACCCTGAGAGCCGGGCCTGCAAGAGCTTGGAGAGAAATCTCGGGTACCGTCTTTCTCACCCTCTGGGCGCTTCCCCTGGTTTTCTTGCTTCGAGAAGATACTCATACACCAAGCCGGATTCTGTTTTCAATACCGGACACTCCAGGCTTGCGCAAAAAGTCCGGGCCGGATCCGGAATTGAAGGCATGAATCTTTGTTTTTCTTGCGTTCATGACATGGGGAGCCCGATCACTTGAGCCTGTTGACTCCATTTCAGCCCTTGGCTATCGTCTCCATGAGAATCCTGAGCCTCTTCTCTGGCGCCGGAGGCCACGGTGTTTGGTGTCATGCAACTTTTCTTTGCGATAGCCTTCGTATCAGTCGGATCGTCATTTTTCCCTGGGTCTCCCTTCATCGGGATTTGTGTGATCCTGATCGGGCTTCGGCTTGGGCTGCGAGGTCTTGGAGGGGCGTATCGCTCCCTTGCCGGGCCAAGGGGGAGACAGCTCCCAGGAAGAGGCTCCAGCCCCAGAGAAGCACCTCTGCCCCCCCCGGGTCACTTTGGTGGGTGTAGCCAAAATGAGCCCAGGCAGATTAAGGATCACACAACAACCGCGTGAGATGAAAAAGGGGGACAGTCTGGTTTTCCGGCCCGAGGCCCCCGGCGCCCAGGCTGGGGCAAAGGGTAAAGTCTTTGCAGGCAGGTTGCAAAAAAGTAGCCTGTCTCCTTTTTCACAGGGGCGGGAAGCCCATAGCCATGGGGTACTCCAGTGCGAAGTCTGGCTCCTGGGCCAGCTCCAGGACCTGCACCTGTGGCGCCAGCTGCCAGGCCTCCTGGCGCTTCTTCCAGTCCAAAAGGGCCAGGATGGCTCCCAGCCCGGCCGCATTCTCCACCACTTCCACTCGGCCCGAAACAGCCTCTTGCGGCAGCATGCCTATGTCCACGGCAGAGCCCCAGTCAAAGCGCGCCCCGAATGCCCCTGTAAGGACAAGCCTCTCCACCCGCTCCAGACCTGCCCGCCGCATCAGGAAGCGGATTCCCACGAACAGGGCGGCCTTGGCCAGCTGCACCTGGCGCACATCCTCCAATGTGATGCCTATGGGCCTTCCCGTTGCCGTGAGCTCCGGAGCCACCAGATTGAAGTGTCGGCCCACTCCCTGGGCGTCCACAAACACCCCGGGCGCACCCTCCCTGAGCCTGCCGCTGGGAAGAAGGACCCCTGTTCTCCTCAGCACAGCCAGCGCATCTATGATGCCAGATCCGCATATGCCCTTGGGACGCTCTGATCCACCTCCCAACACTTCCCACTTGAGCCTCCCATTCTCCTGCCAGACCCGAGAGATGGCCCCTGTCATTGCCCTCATGCCAGAGCTAATGTGAGCCCCCTCCAGGGCAGGGCCCGTGGCGCAGCTGGTGGCCCAGAGCCCCTGGGAGTTGCCCAGCACGATCTCCCCGTTGGTGCCTATGTCCACCAGCAGGGTCATCTCGTCCCTGCTGTGAAGCCCGTCGGCCAAAATGGCGGAGACAGTATCAGCCCCCACGAACCCGGAGATGACCGGAAGCACGTGAACATTGGTGCCGGCGGGAATCTCCAAGCCCACATCCCCTGCCCTCAGATCCAGGGAGCTGCGGGTAACTGGAAGGTAAGGGGCCCTTCCCAAAGCCTCGGGATTGAGACCGCAGAAAAGCTCCACCATGCAGGTGTTGCCAACCACCACTGCCTCGTCCACATCCCCTGGGTCGGCCTTGACTTGGACCAAGGCCTGGCTCACCAGCTTGTTTAGCCCTTCTATGACTGCCCGCTGGAGCTTTTCCAAGCAGCCCCTTTCCCGGCCCGCAAAACCTATGCGGCTTATCACGTCCTCCCCGAATCTCCTCTGGGGATTGGCTGCCCCTGCTGTGGCCAGTACCTGGCCACTGAGCAGATCGCAAAGGTAAACAGCCAAGGTGGTGGTGCCCAGATCCATGGCCACCCCCAGGCTTCGGTGCCTGGCCCCTGCCCTGACACCGCTCAGGCCGCGAACTTTGTGACACACAATGGTGAGGTCGCCTTCAGGGAAAGGAACCAGGCTCAGGTCTCGCAATGCCTCAAGATCCAGCCTCAGATCAGGCCCCAGACCAACCTCGGCCATGCGCCCGGCCAGCTGCTCCAGAAGGGCCTGAGGCTTGGGGGGAGTTGCCAGCAAACCAGCAGAGCCGTCCAACACGACCCTCTTGACCGTGGGATCCACCCGGTACTTGCCCCTAAGGGAGGTCTTCCCCAGAGCCTCCTCGCTCTCCAGTGCCTCAGGAGGCACCTCCACCTCCAGGGAGTCCTCTACCCTGCACTGACAGGCCAGCCTCATGCCGGCCTGGAGTTCCTCCCGGCTCAGAAGCTCTTGCTCGGTGGCATCCGGCGCAGATACCCCCTGAGCTGCCCTAACCCTCACACGGCACTTGCCGCAAAGCCCCTTGCCGCCGCACTCTGCCCTGATCCTGACGCCCGCCCTGGAGGCCGCCTCCCAGACAGTGGTGCCGCGAACCACGTCCAAGCACAGACCGGCAGGCTCAAGCACGAGCTTGCATTTACGGGGTTCTTGTTCCATGAAAAGACCCTGTGGGGCGGAATTGGGGACCTTCCCCCGGCGGACTTGCATTTGGCTTCCCCCTCGACCCCGAGCGCTGAGCTGCAACTCGCAACTCTTGACTCGCAACCGGATCCTTGTTCCCCCTCGCCCAAGCACTCACTGACTTGAACCCACCCGGTAGATGGGCACCACGTAAGGGCCTTCGGGCACCACCACGAGCCTCTTGTGCCTCGAGCGCTCCAGGCTCCTTCGGATCTCTCCTTCCAGATCCTCCACGATTCTGACCCCGGTCAGAGCCCTCTCCTCTGGATCAAGGGCCTCGGTGTACAGGTGGATCCGCCCTATTCTCATGGGCTTCAACTGCATTTCGGTCTGCCACTCGTCTATCAAGGCATGATCCCTGGGAAGAATCTCTCTCAGGAAGCCCTCGGGCCCCAGTCTGATGAGCCTTTCTTGGGCCTCGCGGTACTCCTGGGATCCGAACCCCTCTGAGATCTGGCTCACAATGAACAGATCCCCTCCTGGCTCCAGGAGCTCCATGGCTCCCACCATTCCCTTTACCGTCTGGTAGTAGGTCCGGTCCAGGGGGTAACCTGCAGCGCTGGTGAGGACCGTGTGATACCTCTGCTTTACCTGGATCTCGGCATATGGCCTCATGAAGGAGACCGCCTGAAGGTGGCTCTTCTCTATCTCCCCGAAGTTCACGAAGGAAAGACGCCTGTGCTCGTCTATGACCGCGTTTACGGCCAGGGCCCCTCCCAGGAGCTTCACCACCTCAAGTTGCGCCTGGTGTAGGGGGTTACCCTCTATCACGCAATTGGCTGATCGGGGATGCTCGAAATACCTGGCTGTGTGGAGGGCCGTTATGGTCTTCTCATAGGCCACCCCTGGCATGATCACTTTGCGGCCCCCCGAGTAGCCTGCCATGAAGTGGGGTTCCACCAGGCCGGTGGCGATCCTGAGCTCAGCCTCCACCAGGCGCCTGTCCAAGAGCACGGGCACCCCTTCGCTGGTCCTGCCCACCTCCACGTGGTCCTGCAGGTTCCTGGCAAAGTGGTTTTCCACGGAAACCGTTTCCATCACCCAGGGGTCTCCCACCAGTTCCTCCAGCTCCACCCCCTGGTTGGGCCTGTGCAGGCCAGTGGCCACCAGCACCTGGATCCTGCAAGGGTCCATCCCTGCCCTCATGAGGGTCCTCACAAGAGGGGGAAGGATGAGGCTGTTGGGAACCGGCCTCGTTATGTCGCAAACAAGGATGCAGGCGCTCTTGGCATTGGAGGCCAGCTCCACCAAGGGCTTGCATCCCACAGGAGTCTGCAAGGCAGCCTCCACGGCTGCTGCCGGGTCTTCCAGGACAGGCATCGGTCTTTTCCGGATAACCCTCACATCCCACTCATCCGGAAGATTCAGCTCAAGGCCTTCCCGGCCGTAATTCATGAGCACGCGCATGCCAGAGCCTCTTGCAGATAGGATTCCTGGGTGACCTTCTGGCCCGGGGCGATAAAGAAAAAATCCTCATCAGTGTAAGGCCCCTCCAGGAGTTTCCTCAAGTAGGATAGGTCTCCGGGTATCTCCTCGTATTGCTTCCCAAAGCTGCGGGCATTGGCCACTGCCCTTGCCCTCAAGGCTTCCAGGTTCCCTGTGCCGCTGTTTATGAGGGCGATGTGGGTGTAGTGCTTGAGCTCCTCCTCCATGACCCACCTGGCCGTGTCCTCTCCGTAGCGCTGGGTGTATTCCTCCAGGATCCCCAGGGGATCCTTTCCCTCCTTGACCCAGCCGGGCGTGAGATAATAAGTTCCGGGCCTTTCTTGGAAAGTCCTCTTGTAATTCTGGAGAGAGCCCAGGAAAAGGGCTATGCAGTCGTGGGCCTTGGGCACCACCAGACCCTGGGCAGGCGAAACCACCCCCACGATCCCGTTGGAGCAAAGCCCGTAGCCAAGTATCACCAGCTGGGCACGGGATGAGACTGCCTCGATCTCCTCCTGGATCCTGGAGGCCATGTTCTGGGGTACCCTGTGGAGGGCCTGCTCCACGTAGCGAACCTCCACCCCCTGGATCCCCTCCCTCAGGCTCTCCAGCTCCGGCTCCATGACCTGGCAGGCTATGACCACACGTTGAGGATGAACCGCCGCTGCCTCCCCTATGGCCTGGGAGCCATCTGTGTGCTTGTATGAAGGCACTTCTTTAGCCTCCTGTCACGAGCTTCTTGGCCAGGGTCACTGCCTCTCCAGCGTCCTGGGCATAGCCATCGGCCCCGATGTCGCAGGCGAACTTCTCGTTCACCGGGGCCCCCCCTACCATAACCTTGAGGCTGCTCCTAAGGCCTCTTACCTCCAAGGCCCGGATGACCTTGGCCATCTCGGGCATGGTGGTGGTCAAGAGGGCTGAGAGCCCCAGGATGTCCGGCCTGGTGGACTCCACCTCCTGCACAAACCGCTCTGTGCTCACATTGATTCCCAGGTCTCGCACGTCGAAGCCCACGCCCCTCAACATTGTAGCCACCATGTTCTTGCCTATGTCGTGCAGATCACCCCTTACGGTCCCGATGAGAACCCGGCCCCCTCCCTCCACCCTTTCCCCGGCCAGATGCGGCTCCAGGAGCTTCAGGCCCTGGTTCATGGCCCTGGCCGAGAGAAGCACCTCTGGGATGAAGACCTCCCCAGCCTTGAACTTCCTTCCTATCACCTCCATGGCAGGGATCATTGCCTCCTGGAGGATCTTCCGGGCCGAGAGGCCCCTTCCCAGCAGCTCCCTCACCCTCGCCTGGATGCCCACATGGTCGCCCTTCAGGACCGCCTCTTGAACCGCCTCGAGAGCCTCTTCAGGAGGTTTCTGAACCGCGACTCGGCTGGCTGCGCTCATCTGCTCCTGGGAAATCGGCCTGAGGCCTCCGGCCTCCAGTGGAAGGCGCCCCTCCCTTTCCACCCTCTCCCCAAGACGCCGAAGCCTCTCGAAAACAGCATTGGGGGGCGTGGTATCGGCAATCCCCACAATGACCCTGCGGCCCGGAGCCACTGCTTTGAAGAAGTGATCCAGGTATGCCTCGAATTCCTCTTCCGAGGCTGTCTCTGCCAGGAGCATGCTCTGGGGGATGCCGCCCCAGATGGTGAGATGCTCCCCCCATCTCCTGTAGTATTCCTCTATGGGGACCTTTGTCATGGGGGCGGGGCACACCGCCTCTGCCACGTGGATCCCGGAAATCCCGATCAGCTCCAGGAGGCCCTGGTTTTCCCCGTCACAATGGCAAAGCAGAAGCTTGCCCTTTGCTTCCAGGGCCCCGGAGGCCTTTTGCAGCCATGGAAGGATCTCTTTTTGGAAATAGGGGGGATAGGTGATCATCTCATCGTAGTTGGCCCCCCAGAGAACCACCTCTGCCGGGGAATTGCACACAACCGCAAGTATCTGCTCATACACCGTCTCCAGGCTCTCTGCCAGCTTTCTCATCTCCCTTTGTTGGTCGTGGTACTCGTAGAAGAACCTGGTGGCATCCAGCAGATCCCGCTGGATGTGGAGCATGGGGGAGGCTGCAAAGCTCCCCATTAGCACCGCCACCCCGTCCGAGCCGATTTCCTGTTGCCAGCGGGCGTAGCGCTCGTATTCTGGCACCACCTCCACCTGCTGGAAGAGGTATGCGAGCCTATCGTAATCCTCAACGCCCTTGATGGCCCTCTCCTCCACCCAGGTGATGGTGGCACCCGCTCCCCTCATTTCCTCTGTGACCACTTCCGTGGTGGTGATCACGCCCTTGGGCGTGTGATACTCCACCTTGAGGGAGTCCGAGGATCTGATCGCCCTGACCTCGACGTTGGAAGAAAACCGGATCCTGTAACCGCACTCCTTGAGGCCGTAGAGACCTATGGAGCGGTAAAGGTTGTCCTCCTGGCGCTCCACCTCCAGGAGCTCGGGGACCACCTTGTGCAGTGCCCAGCCCTCTGCCCTGGCGATCTCGTCCGCTTTCTTGTCCCTGTATTGAGTGGGAAGGGTGCCCCTGTACCTGTTGGCGTTGTACCAAAGATCAAAGCGAGGGACGTAAGGAACCAAGTCCGGCATCTCACCTCTGGCGGCCATGAGAACTCGTTCCTTGTGAGTCATGATCCTTCCTCCACCGGGTCTTTTTCCCCCTATGCTCCCACGAGCCTCCTGGCCAGCTCCACAGCCTCGGCTGCGTCCTTGCCATAGCCGTCGGCGCCGATCTGGGTCGCGAACTTTTGGTCCACCGGGGCCCCGCCCACCATCACTTTCACCTTATCTCTCAGGCCTACTTCCTCCAAGGCCTGGATAACCCTGGCCATCTCCGGCATGGTGGTGGTGAGAAGTGCCGAGAGACCCAAGATATGGGGATTAAGCTCCCTCACCTTCTGGACAAGGCTCTCCACATCTGTGTCCACCCCTAGGTCGGTGACCTGGAAGCCGGCCCCCTCCAGCATCATGATCACGAGGTTCTTCCCGATGTCGTGAAGATCCCCCCTCACGGTGGCCATAACCACCCTGCCGCTGGATTTCCCATCCCCCTTGAGAAAGGGCTTAACGAGCTCCAGGCCCTTTTTCATGGTGACGGCCGAGACCAACATCTCGGGCACAAAGATGATCCCATCGGCGAATTTCCTGCCCACCACGTCCATGGCTTGAATCATGCCTTCCTGGATCAATCTGTGCAGGTCCACCCCATCCTCCACTGCCTTCTGGACGAGCTGCTCTATTTCCCGATGCCTGCCCTCTATGATCGCTTTCCGGACAGTTTCCACGTGATCTTCCATGAGATGCCTCCAGTAATTGAATCCAGCTCATCTGGACTCGGCTTCCAGCCGCTTCAATAGCCCTGCCTGGCCGCCTCCACTATGGCCTTGAGGTTCTCCAGGGGCGTGGCCAGTGGGATGGCGCACTCCGGGCCTATGATGTCCACCCCCGCCTCTATGGCATACCTGGCCTGCTCGTAAACGTCTTCCGGGGTGCCTTGGAGCAAGGCCCTGGGATTGTTCACATTGCCCACAAGGGATATGGCTCCCCCGATTTTTCGCACCGCCTCCCTGGCATCCACCTGCCACTCGAAATGGTAGGCATCCACCCCTGAGCGGGCAAACAACTCCAGCCTGTCCATGCAGTTTCCGCACACGTGGAGGATGACCGGGCCCCCGATGAGAGAGGTGATCTCCTGATGTATGGGAAGCAGGTATTCCTCGTACGTGTAGGGCCCCACCAGATTCCCGGTGGCATGGTCCGCCAGGACCACTGCGTCTGCCCCTGCCTTGAGCTGGGCGTTGGCGAAGGAGATGGTCACCGGCATTAGTTGCCTGAGCATCCGTTTCACCTTCTCCTTCTCGCCCATGCCCACCTGGAGCAGGAAGTTCTGAGTCCCGGCCATGTGGTAGGAGAGGGTCCAGGGACCCATGACCTTCCCCCAGATGGCCACCTGTCCCCCCACGTGCTTGCGCAATATGGAAAGGGCATCCAGAACCACACGCATGGAGGGCTTCTCCAGAAGATTTTCCGGCACCTGGATATCTGAGAAATCACTGTGGGGGAAGTTCTTGGCGTCAGGCATTCTGTCCCTCCCCCCCCAGTCCACCACGCAGCCCAGGGCAGCCGACTCCTGGTGCACGCTGTACTCTGGCATGACAGTGTCGAATCCCACCACCTCGTGCCCGGCCAGGGCCAGCTCGGCCATGGCCTGGGCATCTAGGTGGGCCTGGGGGAAAGACACACCGCAGGCATCCATGAGCCCCTGGCAGACTATGGAGGTGGGGTTCCCCACGGGGGGTCTGTGCCCTTTTCTGCCACCCATGAGGCCAGACATGACTAAGTTGTAAGGGGTGTTCTTCATGCTCATCAGGTGCCTCCCTTTTTCTTGCCGGCTCTTGCGGCTGCAGGCAGCAGTCTTTCCAAACCCAGCTCCAGGCCCAGGTGGTCCTGAATTCTCCTGGCCACGTCGGCCAGATGAGAGGCCATGAGCTGCTCCGCCTCATGAGAGTCCCTATTGCGCAGGGCATGGAGGATCCTGGAGTGAAACTTGAGGGCGTCTTCCACTGCGCCGGGCAATGCCGAGACTTTTCTGATAAATTGCCTCAGCAGGTCCAGGACCGTTTCCTCCAGCCTGGCCAGCACCCGGTTTCCGCTTGCCCGTGCCAGGGCCAGGTGGAATTCCGTGTCCAGCTGACTGAATTCCTCCAGAGTTCCCTGTTGGGCAGCCCTTTGCTGCCTTTGGATCAGCTCCTCCAAAGAAGCCCTCTCTTGATCTGTGGCACGCTCCACCGCCAGCCTGGTCACCGCGGTCTCTATTATGAGTCTGGCTTCCAGGAAATCCCGGGCAGAGATGCCGTCCAGGAGGAAGTGGTCTTCCAGGGAACTCATGTATCTGAGAGGGTTCCCGTCTTTCAGGATGAGGGTGCCCACTCCCTGCCTGGGGGTCACAAGCCCCAGAGCCACCAGCTTGTGGACCGCTTCCCGCAAGGTACTTCTGCTCACATCCAGGCGCTGGGCCAGCTCTCTTTGAGGGGGCAGTTTGTCCCCCGGTTTCAACTCCCCCGAGAGGATGAGCCCGTGGAGGGCCTTGAAGACCTCATCGGAGGCTGTGGTCCGCCTGATACGCAAGACCCTCATCCCCCTACCTCCTGAGCAGTAATTGGGGAAGCCAAAGGGAAAGTCCAGGCCAGGCAGTCACAATGGCGGTGGCAACGAAAGTCAGCCACAGATATGGCAATGTGGCTTTGTAGATCTGCCCCATGCTTATGTCCTCGGGGGTTATGCTTTTCATGTAAAAGGCAGAGGGGGCAAAGGGCGGGGTCAGATAGGATATGTGCATGTTCATGCAATATACCACACCGAACCAAACCGGATCGAACCCGGACTCCACTATGATCGGCAAGAAGATGGGCACGGTCAGAAAGAGAATCCCGATCCAGTCCAAGAAACAGCCCAGGAATACCCATATCAGGTTCATGAAGACAAGGGTTCCCCAGGGCCCAAGCTCCATTGCCTTGAGAGCCTCTGTCACAAAACGTGTGCCGCCTGCCAGGGTATAGGCCCCTATGATCGTCTGGGCCCCGAAGAAGAGCCATGCCAGCATGGAGCTGATCTTGAGGGTCTCGTAAAGGGAATCCTTGAGCATGCCCCATCTGAATCTCCTGTTGATAAGAGCCACCAGCACAGCTCCCAGCACGCCCACCCCGGCCGCCTCCGAGGGAGTGGCCACCCCAGCGTAGATGGAGCCCAGCACACCCCCTGCCAGAAGAAGCGGCAAAGCCAGCTCCCTCTGTGCCCTGAGCTTCTGGCCCAGTGGCATCTGTCTCTCTTCCAAAGGGGCCAAAGGGGCTGCCCCAGGATGTCTCAAGCAGTAAAAAATCACATAGACGATGAAAAGACCCCCCAAGAGCAAGCCGGGGAGTATCCCGGCCAGGAAGAGCTCCCCAACCGAGCAGCCGGCTGTCATTCCGTACACTATGAAGACCACACTCGGGGGTATCAGGGTAGCCAGCCCCCCTCCTGCGGCAATGCTCCCCAGGGCGAGTTTGTGGTGGTACCTGCGCCTGAGCATCTCCGGCAGGGCTATGAGCCCGAAGGTGACTATCTCCGCGCCAATTATTCCCACCATGGAGGCCATGACCGTGTTGGCTATGATGGTACCCACGGCTAGGCCGCCCCTCAGGCCCCCTGCCCAGACATTCACCGCTCTGAAAAGCTGGTCAGCCACCCCGGATCTCTGCAGGATCCCTGCCATGAGCACAAACAAGGGCACTGACATGAGGGTGTAATTGAGGCTCATGTCAAAGACCCTGGAGACCAGCATCACCATCACCTGGGGGTCGAACATGAGAAGCACCAACCCCACTGCCACAGCCCCTATGGACCAGGCCAGGGGAAGTCCCAGGACCATGAGGCCCAACATGCATACCACTATGAGAAAGCTCACCCACTCGATGCTCATGCTCTTCTCCCGGCGAACAAGAGTGACAAGTTGCGCAGAAACTTGGCAGTCCCCTGGAGAAAAACCATTACCAAGGCCAGGAGCATGATCACTTTCATGGGCCAGATGGGCGGGTTCCAGGGGGACATGGTTGTCTCCCCCAGCTCCACGGACTCCAGAGCGTAATGACCCGTGGCCCAGATCATGACCAGCAGGTACAGGCAGAAGGGAAGAAATGTGAGGCAATCCACCAGAGCCCTTCTCCTTGCGGAGAGCCTTCCGTACAGGGCGTCCACCCTGACATGCTTGTCCTCCAGGAGTGTCCAGGGCCCGCCCAGGAGGTAGAGGATGGCGCAGGCGAAGACCGTGGATTCGGCAGCCCAGACCGTGGGGCTCACCAGCACCTGTCTCACGAAAATCTCGTATGTTATGACCAGTGCAGTGAGAAGGGAGAAAACGCTTGCGAACTTCCCGGTGAGGCGGCTCACCTTGTCCATGACCCCTAGAATCCTGCTCATGGTTGTCCCAGCTCCTGGTGCAGCGAGTTCCAAGACCCCTTCCCCCCTGGCACCCAGAGCCCGTGGGTCTTCATTGCGGGGAATCAGGGAATCTGCCCTGGGAGAAAACGGGGCAGGCCTGGAGGCCCACCCCGATGTGCCCTCTCACTCGATCCTTCCCAGTTCCTTGAGCCAAGCCTCCTGGGCCTCTATGACCTTGCGGGTCTGCTCGTTTTTCTTTTTCCAGTCGGCCCAGATCTCCCTTGCCACCTTCCTGGCCTTGGCCCTTTCCTCTGCGCTCCAGGCAACCGGGGTCCTGCCCTTTGCCTTGGCCTCTGATACCACCTTCAGATCCTCCAGTGCCACTCGCTCCACGGTTTCCCAGCACCACTCCCTGGTGGCGGTGGTCAGGATGGCCTTGATGTCATCGGGAAGCTTGTCCCATTCCTTCTGGTTCACTGTGAAATCCCCCACGGGCATGGAGTGAAACCCTGGGTAGGTGAAATAGGGGGCTATTTGATGGAAGCCCATCTTTTCGTTTATGGAGACCGTTCCCCAGTTGGTTGCATCTATGACTCCCTTGTCCAGGGCAGAGAAGACCTCTGTGCCAGGCAACACCACCACCGAGGCCCCGGCCTTGGCCATGAACTCGGCCTCCATGCCCTGGGGCTCCCTGATCTTTACCCCTTTGAAGTCCTCCAGCTTGGTGATGGGCTTCTTGGAGGGCCAGGACTCCACTCCCCAGAACATGACCCCCACTGTGTAGGCCCCAAAGGGCTTGTAAAGCTCCCTCAGCATGTCCAGGCCACCCCGGTAATGCATGAAGGCATCCAGCTCCCAAGGATGCTCATAGGCGAAGATCAGGTCTGTCAAAGCCGCGAAGGCCGGGTTCTTGCCGGCTGCGTACCCGGGCCAGACGTGGATGGCCTGCAGCACGTTGTTCTTCAAGGCATCCAGCGTCTCGTTGGTGGGAACTACCGCTCCCGCCGGAAAGGCCTGGATCTCTAGCCTTCCGTTGGTCATGCGTTTCACCTTGGCGCAGAACTCCTCGAAGGTCTTGTGGGGGGTCTCCTGAGCTGCCCAGAGGGTCTGGGCCTTCCACTTGACCACCTCTGCCTTAAGCTCTGGCTTTGCCGCCTCCTTCTTCTTGGCCGGCTCGGCAGCCCACACCGGCCCTGCCAGGACCCAGGCCATCAAGACCAAACCCATTGCTCCCAGTGCCGCTCTCCTAGCCATTTCTGCCTCCTCCTTCGGGGGTTTTGGGGGATGGGAACGAGGGGTCTCAAACCCACCCCGGCTTGATCTTCAGTTTATCCGATGGTCCGACCTTTATGCTCAGACCATATCCTGCCCCGAGGGCATTAAATCCCCTTATCGGCTCCCCAACTGCCTCGGCCCCGGCCAACACTTCTGGGAATCCTGCTCGAACCAGCCCCCCCCACTGCTTCGCTCTTGGCATCACCGCCGCAAGCTACTGGCTTGGGCTGTTTCTTGGGCCGGGAAAAGACCACTCACGCCACCAGCTCCTTGCACTTCTCCGCCGCCCCAGGGGCATCATAGGCGTAACCGTCGGCTCCTATCTGCTTTGCAAAGTTCTCAGTCACAGGGGCTCCTCCCACTATGACCTTCACCTTGTCTCTCAGTCCTGCGGCCTCCAGGGCCTGGATCACATTTTTCATCTCTATCATGGTCGTGGTCAGAAGCGCGCTCATGGCCAGGATCTGAGGCTGTTCTTTCTTCACGTACTCAACGAACTTCTGTGGATCCACCGAAACCCCCAGGTCCCTTACTTCGAATCCCTGTCCCTCCAGCATCATGGAAACAAGGTTCTTTCCTATGTCGTGGAGATCTCCCTTGACCGTGCCGATCACCACCCTTCCCTTGGCCCTGCCCTGGGATGTGACCAGTTTCTCCTTGAAATGGGCTATGGTGGCCGCCATGGTGCGGGCCGCGATCATCATCTCTGGAATGTAGATCTGGCCGCTTTGGAACTTCTGGCCCACCAGACCCATGGCCGGTATGAGCCCTGCTGAGAGCACCTCAGGGGCGCTCATTCCCTTCTCCAGGTCCTTCTGGAAAAGCTCTATGACCCGATCCGGCTTGGCGCTGAGCAAGGCCGCAGCATAGGCCTCGGCATCCAGCTGGGAGGGCTTTTCCCGGGGGGCGCTCAAGGGTTTTCCCTTGAATGTCCAGACCTTCCCTTTGATTTTCCCTTCCTCAAGCTGGATGGGATACTTCCCGAACTCGAAGGTGGCCTCTATCATGGCTTTCATGTTGGCCAAAGGCACGTAGTCGGTTATGGAGTTGGAGGAGGAAACCATGTACCCGCCCCCGGGAGCTATGGTCCTGATCCTCTCGTAAACCTCTGCACGCACGTCCTCGGGAGTCCCCAAGGTGAGGGTGGAGTCCAGGTTTATGTTCCCCAGAAGACACAGCTTCTTCCCCCAGCGCCTCTTCACCTCCACTATGTCCATGGCGTTGGGCTGAACTGGATGGAACCCGTCGAAGCCGCACTCTATCAAGTCGTCCATGGCTTCTGTGCAGTCCCCGTCGCTGTGGAATACATGCCCCAGGCCCTTGTCCTTGCAGACCTCACTCATTTTCTTGTACCAGGGGAAGAGATATTTCCTGAGGTGCCGGGGATTAACAAGCAGCCCGGTGTTGTGCGCTATGTCGTCCGGGTGCAAAACCGCCCCCACGCAGGGATGTTCCACCACCCTCAGGAAGGTCTCGTACTGGATCTGCCCGATCTTCTGAAACATGGCCTCTACCAGCTCCTGGTTGGATTCCAGAGCCTGGAAGAACACCTCCGCCCCCATGTACATCCAAACAGGCGTGTAGATCTTGCCCAGAAGGAGAATGGCCTTCATGCCCGATGGCAGTATCTTGTCCAGAACCTCCCACTTGGAAAGATCGAAATCATCCACTGAGGGCCAGGGGTATTTCTCGAACTGTTCCCAGTTCGTTATCACGCCCTCGTGCTCGTGGGCCCACTCGCGGGAGACCTTGTCTCCGTATTCGGTGTGCACGCCCTCTCCCTTCACGGTCATTCCCTCGGGAGCCCTCACAGGTTCCAAAATCCCGGAGGAGGTTGCCACATAGTCGAACCCTGCCTGGTACCAGAAATCCACATGATCCTTTAGGGTCAGAAGCTTGCGGCCCATGAAGGCTTCCTTGGGCCTTTGATCCACGTGCCAGTCCCCCAGGGGGACCCTGTCCGGCTCCTCACAGCCAAGCGCCGTCATGTACCTCTCGAAATCGGGTTTGGGCTCCCTTGCCATGTCCTTATCCTCCCTGCATCACCGGTTGGTTCCGCACGTCCCTCACGGTTGGCTCACGCTGCCCCTGCTATTATCCTCAAGACCTCCTCCCGTCCGGCCACATCCTGGGGCAGCCCCGAGAAGATCACTTCCCCGCGCTCCAGCACATAAAGCCTTTGGGCAAAATCAGGCACGTGGTAGATATTGGACTCCACGATGAGGATGGAGCTACCCATGCCGGCTATTTCCTGGATGCTTCCGGCCACCTGGATCACCAAGGCCGGGGCCAGCCCCTCGAAGGGCTCATCCAGCAGGAACAGCTCGGCATCCAGGGCCAGGGCCCTGGCAATGGAGAGCATCTTGCGCTCCCCACCGCTCATATGAGTGCCCTTTCTGTCCTTGTATTTCCTGAGCACCGGAAAGACCTCGTAGGCCAGCTCTATTCTCTGCCTGGCCGAGCGATCTGTTGTGCGCATCCAGGTTGAAATCTCTATGTTCTCGTGGGTCGTGAGATCCGGGAATATGGCGCTCTCCTCTGGGGCGTAGCCGATCCCCATTCGCCCTATCTCGTAAGGGCTCTTCCTGGTAAGGTCCCCATCCTTGAAGAGGATCCGGCCTCGGGCTGGACGCAGATAGCCCATGACAGTGCGTAAAGTGGTGGTCTTCCCCGCCCCGTTTCTGCCTATGAGGCACACCACCTCTCCCTGCCCCACACCCAGGCTCACGCCTCTGAGAATGCGGCTTGATTGAATGAAAACCTCTATGGATTCCACCTCAAGCAGCATGGCTCACTGCTCCGTGGCCTTTCTGGCCTCCAGTATGGTCTGAAAGGTCTGGAAGCACTCCTTCTTTCCCACCACCGTGCATATCACATCCTCGTTCCCCTGGAGCTCCTCTGGGCTTCCGTCAGCCAGGATCCTGCCCTGGTGAACAGCCACGATCCTATCCGAGTAGGAAAACACGATATCCATGTCGTGCTCCACCTGCAGGATGGTTCTTATGCCCATCTTCTGAGCCGCATCCACCATGGTGCGCATTATGCGGTTCTTGTCCGCGGTGCTCACCCCGCTTGTGGGCTCATCCAGAAGGATTATCCTGGGCCTCAGGGCGAATGCCGAGGCCACGTCCAGGAGCTTCTTGGCCCCCTGAGGCAGCCCGGAGGAGCTTTGGTTAAGAACAGGAGTCAGCCCGAAAAGCTCGGCCACTTCCATTGCCTCTTTCATCACTTCCCTATCCGAGGCCAGCCTGGCAAGCCACTTGGTTCCCCTCCCCAGCCTGGAGATGACCGCCACCTGGAGGGTCTCCAGCACTGTTAGCCCCGGGAATACATGCACCAGCTGAAAGCTCCTGGCAATCCCTAGACGGGTCAGCTCTTCTGGGGACTTGCCTGCTATGTCCCGCCCCTGGAAGAGCACGCTGCCTTCATCGGGCTTGAGAAAACCTGTGAGTACGTTTATGAGAGTTGTCTTGCCCGCCCCGTTGGGTCCTATCACGGAGACGAACTCCCCCTCTCGAATTGAAAGACTGACGCCGTCCAGGGCACAGAAGCCCCCATAAAACCTCTTGATGTCCCTGGCCTCCAGGATCATGTTGCTTGCTCCCCAGAGCCCCTTGCCCCGGCCAAAGAGGCCCAGGCCCTGCCCAGAAGTCCCATGAGCCCCCCTGGGGCCAGTATGACCAGCGCGGCCAGAAGCGCCCCGAAAATGAAGCGCCAGTACTCTGTGAAAGAGCTCACCGCATCCCTCAAAAATATGAAGACCAAAGAGCCCAGCATGGGGCCGAAGAAGTTGCTGAAGCCTCCCAGGAGGGCCATGAAAACCATGTCTCCGGAGTGTGTCCAGAAAACCATTGCAGGATCCATGTGGCCCGTGACCGGAGCCATGAGTGCGCCTCCAAGGCCCGCAAAGCAGCCCGATATCACGAAGGCGTAAAGCCTGTAGCGCCGTATGGAAACACCAAGGTATTCAGCCTTGTCCGGGTTGTCCCTTATGGCCTGAAGGGAAAGCCCGAAGTGGGAATGCACTATTCTCCACATGAGGAAAGCGGCAGCCAGGAAAAGGACAAGACTGTAGAAGTAGTAGGGACCTGAGAAGAAACTCATCTTGTCCATCTGGCTCAGGTCCATGCTTAGGAGTTTGGGCTGGGTGACATGCATCCCCTCATCGCCGCCTGTAAGGGCGTAAGTCTTCATGAGAAAGGAGTGAAAGAGCATCCCGAAGGCCAGTGTGAGCATGGCAAAATAAATCTTTATGTACCTCACGCAGATGAGGCCTGTAAGGAAAGCCACAAGACCGCTTAGCAAAACCGCCACAACCATTATCAACTCCATGCTCAATATGGAGTACTTGTGGGTCATGAAGGCCGCGGTGTATCCCCCTATTCCCAAAAACAGAGCATGGCCGAAGGATATGAGCCCTGTGTAGTTGAAAAGCAAATTCAGTCCCAGAAGGGCTATGGAATAGGAAAAAAAGGAGAGGCTCAAATAAACCTGGTATTCCTTTCCCACAAATGGCCAAACAACGGCAGCCAGGAGAAATCCTATCCCCAGGAGCACTCCAGGGCTGCTCCTGCCTGAGGGACGGCCACCTTTCCACTGAAAGCCGCCTTGCTCCAGAGCCGCCCCTTTCACGATGTACCCCCGAAGAGACCTTGAGGCTTCATTACCAATACGCCGATGACTATCAGATATATGAGCATCATCTCCAGCTCCGGGTAGACAGCTATGGAGACCGACTTGAGCAGACCCACCAGGAGGGCTCCCACAAAGGCCCCCTTCATGCTCCCGAGCCCTCCTATTACCACCACGGCAAAGGCCAGCACGATCAGATGAACCGCCATCTCTGAGACCGCAGCTGTGGTGGGGATCACCAGGGCCCCTCCCACTGTGCCCAGGACCGTCCCCAGGGTGAAGACCTTCATGTACACCACCGAACTCCTGATTCCCAGGGCCTGGGCCATCTCACTGTGGGAGGCTGTGGCCCTAATGATCCTTCCGAACCTGGTTTTCCCTAGCACGTAACCCATGAGCGAGGCTATGAGCACGGAGGCCCCTATCACCAGGAGGTTATAGACCGGGATAGTTGCCCCTCCAATGTGGAGGGTCCCAAAGGCCAGGTACACCCCCTTGGGGGATCTGGGGTAGGTGCCCCAGAAAAAACGAATCACATCCTCAAACATGAGCACCACGGAAAAAGTCAGCAGGAGCTGGAAGCTCTCGTCCCTTTGGTAAACAAACCTGAGAAGCCCCCTCTCCACAAGGGGCCCGAGGGCTCCCAGCAGAACCCCGGCCGCCAAGAGCGGGATGAAGGACAGCAGGGGCGGCCCGCCCGCCCCTGTGAAGGCGTCTACAAAGGTAATGCCCAAATAGGCCCCGAGGGCGTAGAAGCTCCCGCAGGCCAGGTTGAAGACCTTCTGAACCCCGAAGACCAGCTGCAGGCCCGCTGCCACCAGAAAAAGGATGGAGGCGTTAAACACGCCGCTGGAGAGGATATTCAGCAGAACCGCCATGGTGTGAATCCTTCTGACCCCCCAACATGCTTAATATCCTGGGCTGCGACCCCCCAAGAAAAGAGGCTCTCTGGGGCCACCTCAACAAGAAAACCCCGCTATTCAGCCCGGATCACTTCCCAAAGCCCAGGGCATTGGGGGGCTGGCCGGCCCCCTGCGCCCCTGGATGCTTCTAGATGTTTCTGCCCAAAAGCCTTCTCAAGCTGGCTTGAGCTCCTTGACCCGGTTTTCCCACTCCTTCATCCACTGGTCAAAGGTATAGCCCTCGGGTTTCTGGATGCTGGCCGAGGGAAATATGTGCACGGGATCAATGGTCACGAAATCATAGGGGTTCTTGTGAGTCGTGACCCCCATGAAGAAGCAGCATTCCTGCTTGTTGTCCTTCCTGTAGCCCCTGTAGCCTGAAAGCGACGGCACCTGTATCCCCCTCAGAGCCTCTATGAGCTGCTCCTTGGTGGGCCACTTCTTGGTCAGGGCATAGCACTTCTCCACGGCCGCCTTGTAAGCCTGGAGCGTGAACCAGGCATGGTCGCACTCGTAAACAGGATATGTCTTGGTCTTCTCGAAATAGACCTTCACGAAATCGTTGAGCACGGGCCAGTTGTCGGTCCAGCGGAAGTACATGCTGTTATAGCCCAGGATCAAACCCTCGGGGGTGAACTCTTTCTTGAGGGTGTCGTGCACACCGCCACCTGTGGTGAAGCAGCCCTTTATGTTCTGGAAGAGTTTCTTGGCAGCTGCCTGCTTCAGGAAAATGGTGGTGTCGCCCGACCAGAAGCTGCTCATGATGAGATCCGGCTTCTTGGCGGCCAGGGCGTCTATGGCGGCTGAGAACTCCGTCTCCCCGAGCTTCAGGAAGATGGAATCCTCGAAGCTCACGTTGGGGTTGTACATCTTGAGCACCCGGCAATATGACTCCCAGCAATCCCGTCCGTACGAGTAATCATTGTTGATGCCTGCCACCTTGCGCACATTGGGCAGGAGCTTGGCCGTGAGGATTGCCCCCGCAATGGCCTCCAGCTCGTTGTCCACGCTTCTAAAGCTGTAATTGGCCACAGGTTGGCCTTCCACCACTCCCTTTTGTGTCGTGGCATCCCAGCTGAGCCAGAGCTGCTTTAGGGCCTCGGCCTCCTGGCCCACTGCCTGTCCGTTACCAGTGGACATGAGACCCACTACCACGTCCACTTTCTCCTGCAGGGTGAGTTTCTTGAATTTCTCCACGGTCTCCTTGGCGCCGGTTTCCTCCTCCACCCTGAGTTCCACTGTGCGCCCCAGGATGCCCCCTGACTTGTTCACCTGCTCTGCCCAGATGCGGCAGGCCGTGAGAGCCGCCACACCGGGCACTGCCATGACCCCGGACTGGGCTGCCATAACCCCGATCTTTACCGGCTCTTTGGGCACCCCTTCTGGAGGCGCGCCCCAGGCCCGAGGCCCGCTCCATGCCATGGCGGCCCCTGCGCCGACAACCCCGGCGCCGGTTGCCCTCAAGAAATCCCTACGGTTCTTGGCCATCGTTCACCTCCCATCTGGGTTCTGTCCGCTGGGAGACGCCCCTCCCAGCCGAGAAGGCTTCGGGTCTGTTCATTCCAGCCGGCCCTCTCTGAAGGCTGTGATGTACTCCAGGCAGAACTCGTCCCTGCCCATCACCATCTCCGCTGCCTTGAGCGCGCTGTAAATCTGCTTGTCCGTGGGGTCCAAGATGGCCGAATCCAGACCCCTTGTAATGGCTGCAATCAAGAAAGTTCGGTTCACCAGCTTCCTGTTGGGTAGCCCGTGGGAGACGTTGGTAAGGCCGCAGGTGGTGTGCACTCCTGGGAACCGAGCCATGATCTGGGAGATAGCCTCCAGGGTTTGCAAAGCAGACTCCGGGTTGGTAGCAAGAGGGTATACCAAGGGATCAATGAACAGATCCTCCAGAGGCACCCCCGCGGTCGTCACCTTCTCCACGAGCTGGCCAGCCATCCTCAGCTTGGCCTCGGCAGTCTCCGCAATCTCGTCTTCAGCCTGGCAGAGGGCTATGAGCCTGCATGAGTGCTCCACCGCCAGGGGCAGCATGCCCCTTAGCCTGCCTGGCTCCAGGCTGATGGAGTTGATCATGGGCCTGGAGCGGACCAAAGGTAGCACAGCCTCTATCACAGCAGGATCCGGGCTGTCTATGCAAAGGGGAAGCTCTGTGACTTCTTGCACAGTCTCTATGACCCAGGCCAGATGCTTCGCCTCCTCCCCCAGGAAGGTCCCGGCATTCACGTCTATGTAATGGGCCCCAGCCTGCATCTGGGCCTTGGCCTCGTTCTGGATGAAGCCCCCATTCCTGGTTGCTATGGCCTGGGCTATGTGCTTGCGGGAGGCATTTATGCGCTCGGCTATGATTACCACTGTCCAACCTCCGTGCAGATCCTTTCCAATTCCTTACTCTTCCAATGCCCAGATCGTCAAAGGGCATTGCCCACAACACAGGCCAAAGAATCCAGGCGGCCTGAGCTCCCCCCCCAAGAACTGCCAGGCCTCAGCGAAGGATCCAGGCCGAAGCCAGATCTCCAAAGCCCTACAGGGAGCATCTTGTTGAACTTCCTTGGCTTCCCAGAGGGGCACTCCCAGCTGTGGGACTCCCTGAAAGATCAAAGTCTCTCTTGCTCCAAGGTTGGCCCCTTGTATGCAACCCACTCCTAGGCCTGACCCATCAGCACTGGAGTTTCAAAAAGCAATACTCATGCCTTGCCATGAAAGGTTTGACTGGGACCAAAAGGATTTGATTTCAATTAGTTAGATTCTATGCAAGGCCGTTGCCGAATGAAGAGTGCCCTCATCGGTTCACCAACCGGTGCAGTCCGCCCCCATGGGTGCAACTCACCCGGATTCCTTCATGCGTTTGAGATATCCTTGGAGAACACGACGGGATAGGCCCAGATACTTGGCCGTCTGGGTCTGGTTTCCTCCAAATCTCTCCAGGGCTTTAAGAATGATCCGGCGGTTTAATGACTCCAGGTCCAGACCTCCCTCTGGCAGCTCAAACTCCTCCAGCCCCAGTACAGGGCGAAGCTCCTCGGCCGCTTTCTGCTCTTGTTGCTCACCCAGGAGAAAAACCAGGTCCCCTCTCTCCACCTTGTCCCAAGGCCCCTGGACTGCCAGTCGCTCCATGGCGTTTCTGAGCTGCCTCACATTGCCCGGCCAGGGCAGTGAAGAGAGGAGCTCCTCAGCCTCCCTGGTGAAACCAGGGAAGCGTTTCCCCCTCTTGGAAAAGGCTTTTTGGGCCAGCTGAAAAGCCAATGGCACGATGCTTTCAGCCCTCTCCCTGAGGGGTGGGATCCTGATGAAACCCACGTTAATCCTGTAGTACAGATCAGGCCGGAACCGGCCCTCCGAGGCCTCCCTCCTGAGATCCTTGTTGGTGGCACTTATGATGCGCACATCCACAGGGATCTCCCTGAGACCCCCTACACGGTAGAAGCGCTTTTGCTCCAGGGCCCTGAGGAGCTTGACCTGCGAACCCAGAGGCATCTCGCCTATCTCGTCCAGAAAGATGGTGCCCCCATGGGCTGCCTCCAGCTTGCCCATCCTCCCTGTGGATGTGGCACCTGTGTAGGCTCCTGGTTCGTGGCCAAAGAGCTCGGCCTCCAAGAGATCCTGGGATATGGCCCCGCAGTTGAGGGCCACAAAGGGGCTTCGGACTCCGGTGTAGTAATGGATGTACCTGGCTATCAGTTCTTTCCCGGTGCCTGTTTCCCCTTCGATCAGCACAGGGATGCTCCTGTCCAGACTGTATCTTTCAGCCAGTTCCACCACATTTCTCATGGCCTCTGAGAAAACAGCCAGATCGCTCAGGCCCAGCTCTTTTATGTAGGCCTCCCTTAGCTGCTCAGCAGCCCCCCTGTAAGTCCTGGTTTCCTGTTCCACCAGTTGCTGAAAATCGCTTTTCAAACGGCTGTAGTTCTCTTTCAGGATCCTGTATTGTTCTGCCCTCTCCAGGGTTATGGCCAGCTCCCTCACGTTTATGGGTTTCTGAAGGTAGTCGAAGGCCCCGTACTTGAGAGCTTTGATGGCATTGTCCATGTCGCCGTGGCCGGTGACCACTATCACGTCCACCCCTGAGCGTTCCACCTCCTTGATCCTTCTGAGAAGTTCCAGCCCGTCCATCCCCGGCATCCTTATGTCTGTTATGACCAGGTCGAAATCCGAGCAATGGAAATCCCTGAGGCCATCCAGCCCGCTGGTTGCTGTGGCCACCTTGTGACCTAGTTTTTCCAGAAACTGTGACAAGCTCTTCCTGACATCCGGCTCGTCGTCCACAAGCAGCAGATTCAACACCTTTCTCCCTTCAGGGGGAGCTTCACCACGAAGGTGGCCCCTCCGCGCTCATTGTTGAAAACCTCCATGCAGCCTCCCATCTCGGCCACTATGGATTGGCTTATGGTTAAGCCCAGGCCCGTGCCCTTGCCCACCTCTTTGGTGGTAAAAAACGGGTCGAAGATCTTCGACATGATGCCCGGTTCCACGCCTGTGGCATTGTCCCCCACCTGGATGCAGATGCACCCGTCCGACGGGAAGGTTTGGACCCACAGCTCCCGATCCTCCTTCCCGCATTCATCCAAGGCCTGCCTGGCATTCACGATCATGTTCATCACCACTTGCTCCAGGCGGCTCAACCTGCCCCTTACTGCTGGAAGGGAGCTGTCCAAGAGCTTTCGAACCCTTATCCCATGAGCCTCCAGCTGTCGGCCGATCATGGAGAAGACCCCCTCCACAGCCAGGTTAGGGTTCACCTCATCTTCGGACTGGGCCCTGTCCTCCCTGGCAAAGTCCCTTATGTTTCTTATGACCTCCGACATCCTCACCACCTGTCTGGAGACCATCTCCAGGTTCTCGTAGAGCTCTTCCTGTTCCAAGCCCCAGCCTTGGTCCCGACCGAAAAGGAGCCCTTCGGTGATCACCCGGATGGTGTTGAGCGGCTGGTTCAACTCGTGGGCTATCCCGGCAGCCATCACCCCCAGTGCTGTGAGGCGGTCTTCGTGATACATGCGCAGCTCATTCAGCCTGGCCTTGTGGGCCAGCTCTTTCCGCTCTGTTATGTCCTCTATGATGAAGCAGACAGTGGGCTGCTCCTCGTAGTCCATGACCTGGGCAAAGCACTGGTAGTGCCTTGTGCGGCCCCCCCGCTCCAGCCTGAGCTCTAACCTGAAGGAGTCCTGCCTGCCTTCCAGCAGCCTCTCCAGCCCGAGCCTAAGGGACTCCTTGTCTTCTTGGTGCACCCGAGCCAGGAGGTCCTCCAGGCCCAGGCTCCCTGCTGTACAGTCCAGCAGGTTCGCCATCTGCTCGTTGCAGTAAGTGACCTTGGAGCCCTGCAGGAGCATCATGCCTATGCCGGCGAAATCCGTGATTGCCCTGTACATGGATTCTGACCTGTGGAGACTCTTCTCTATCTGCCTCTCCCTGGTCACGTCTCTTACCGTGTGAATGGAGCCCCAAAGCCTTCCCGTGAGGTCGAAAATCTTGGATGTCTTGGTCGTAAGATAGGCCCCCCCGTCGGGAAGGGCAGGACAAAAGGAAAGGGTGTAAAGATCGTTCCCCACTCTATGAAACTCCGGGTAGGTGCTCTCCCAGTATGGATCCGGCTCCAGTATCAAGTTGCACAGGATGGGTCTGCGGATGCCATAGTACGGAAGGGCATGCTCATAGTCCCCCTTGTTCAGGACCCGCTCGGCTTCCCAGCCCGTCATCTCCTCTGTGGCACGGTTCCAGGCCGTGATGTGACCTGCCTTGGGCATCACGAAGGTGGGGTTGGGCATGAACTGAATGAAATCCTCTAGCCGCTTTCTCTCGTTCAGCCATCCGAGCCACAGCTCCAGAATTCCTGAGGCTGTCCTGAGGGCTGCTGTCAAAGTCCCCCCCAGCTCCTCCTGGTAGTCTCCCAAGCAGAGCAGGCCCGAGAGTTCTCCCTCCAACCCAAGGGGAAACAAGCAAAGCCTCTTCCAAGCCCCCAGCACACTCTTGGAGGGCTCCTCCTCCAGGACAGCTTGGCCTTTTTGGAGTCTCTCCAGCCATCTGGTGGGAATGGCTGAAACCTCCAGGGGTCCTTCTGGCCAGGATGCCTCTGTGTTCTCTGTGCTTTCCCTGGGGTACCTGGCCAGCAGCCCCAACTCACAGACCTTTTCCTCCGAGGATCTCAGGAGCATCAAAGCCGCGGAGCCCCTGGAACCCTCGGCCAAGGGTCTCAAGGCCGCATCCAGTTCATGGCCTCTGCTGGGACAGCTCCCCAGGGCTGTACCCAGGGCTTCCAAGGCGTGAAGCCACTTGAGGCAATCCAGGTTTCCCTTATCCGACATGCTTCGCCCTCTTTTCGTAAGGAAATGTGAGATGCCCCCCGTACCAGCCCAGCCCCACCACACACAGGGCCATGGCAAAGACGCATCCCGCATAGATGGCCTCGGTGAGTCCCCCTTGAATGGGACCTTTGAACCTCAGGAGCAAGGAGACCATTTCAACCAGGGCCAGGGCCACGGCCAGCTGCAGCTTCCTTTTCACGGGGTGCATCGGTCTTGCCCCGTAGTTCACCCACCAGGTCACAAGCCCTGTGACAATGGCAGGGGGGGTGAAAAGGCTGGCCATGACCAGCATCACAAAGGCAGCCTTTTCCAGGAGAACCCAGGAAGGCATTGCGCTGTGCGCAATGATCAGCAAAGCAGTGCCCACCAGGTAGGCCATGGGGAAATGAACCATCATGGGATGTGGGTGCCTTCTGAGGATCGGAAACCTTTGGAACAGGCCCTCCAGGAAGCCCGGAATCTCTTGCCCGTGCTCCTCCTCCAGCAAGATCCCCACCCTCTTTACCACCTCTCTGTCCAGCACTTCCAGGCCATGGGGGGCAGCCAGGATCTCACTGCTCAAATCCTGCCCTGCCTGGTGGCGTTTCATGTGCTGCCCGTCTCTCCAGAGCTTGCTGGCGGAAAGATCGTACACCTCCCCTTTTATGGCCACCCAAACGGGCCTTCCCTGCTTGCCGTCTTTCTCGCTCAGTTCTTTCAGCTTCAGCCTTGGCTTCTCCACCTGGACACCCCCCCATTCTATTTCCGGGTGCTTCCCCCTTTCTGGCGGGCCCCCTGTCATCTTTAAGGTAAGATTACCACAAAGAGACCCTGTGATGGGCCCAGGGCCGAGCTGAGTTGGCAGAGTCGATGGGCTTTGGTAAATTCGAAGAAATCCTTCTGGGAGGTAACAGATGGCCTTGTCCGATCTGGCAGGAAAACCCGCACCTTCCTTCTTGCTGATGGATACTTCGAAGTTACTGGATGCTTATTACAGTGGCACCCCGCAGCCCGAAGTCCCAGGCCAGAGGGTTTCCTTTGGCACCTCCGGCCACAGAGGCTCTTCCCTTTCCCTCAGCTTCAACGAGGCCCACATCCTCTCCATTTCCCAGGCAATATGCGATCTTAGGAAGGCCAAGGGCATAACCGGGCCCCTTTTCCTGGGCATGGACACCCACGCCCTTTCAAGGCCCGCCTTTCAAACCGCCCTGGAGGTGTTCGCTGGGAATGGAGTGCAGGTCATAATCCAAGAAGGCCTCAAGGTAACTCCTACTCCCGTGATCTCCAGGGCCATTCTGGCCTACAACCGGGGCCGGAATACACAGCTGGCCGATGGGGTCGTGGTGACTCCCTCCCATAATCCCCCTGAAGACGGTGGTTTCAAATACAATCCACCCCATGGGGGGCCTGCCGAAACTGAGGTGACCAAGGCCATAGAGGAGCTGGCCAACAGGATCCTTGTGCAGGGGAACAGGGCGGTGCGGCGGCTCACATGGGAAAAGGCTCTGCGCTCTCCCAACACTTCCGAGGAGGACTTGCTGGGCCCGTACGTGAGTAATCTGGAACAGGTGCTGGACATGCAGTCCATTGCCTCCAGCAGGATACGCATAGGGGTGGATCCCATGGGAGGAGCCACACTCCCTCTGTGGGAGCTCATCTGCGAAGCCTATGCTCTGCAATTGCAGGTTGTGAACCAGGCCCTGGATCCTACCTTCGGCTTCATGCACCTGGACCACGACGGAAAGATACGCATGGACTGCTCTTCTCCCTATGCCATGGCAGGTCTGATCCAGCTCAAGGACCACTTCGACATAGCTTTCGGTAACGATCCTGACGGGGATCGCCACGGGATAGTGGACCCCAGGGGAGGGCTATTGAATCCAAACCAGTATTTGGCAGCAGCAGCCTGGTACCTTTTCCAGAACCGGCCGGGATGGAGCCCTCTTGCCATGGTGGGCAAGACTGTGGTGACAAGCTCCATGCTGGACAAAGTGGCCTCCTGTCTGGGCAGAGGCCTGGCAGAGGTGGCAGTGGGATTCAAGTGGTTCGTGGAAGGGCTGCTGGGAGGCTCCCTGGGATTCGGGGGAGAGGAGAGCGCTGGTGCCTCTTTTCTTTGCATGGATGGCACTGCCTGGACAACTGACAAAGACGGGGTAATCTCGGGCCTTCTGGCTGCCGAGATCATAGCCAAGACTGGCAAGACCCCCCAAGAAACATATTCTCAGATTGAGTCTTTGCTTGGCAGATCCTTCTACGAGCGCCTTGACACACCCGTGGATGCCAAGAAGAAGGAGGAGCTGGGAAAGCTTTCCTCCGAAAGGGTGAGAGCCACAAGGCTGGCAGGAGAGCCTGTGCTTTCTGTCCTGGACAAGGCCCCCACAAAAGGGGCAGCCATAGGGGGCATCAAGGTGGTGGCCCCCAATGGCTGGTTTGCAGCCAGGCCCTCTGGTACAGAGGACATCTACAAGCTCTATGCTGAAAGTTTCATCGGATCCGAGCACCTCAAGCAGATACAGCAAGAGGCCTTGTTAATAATCCAGGAGGCCCTGGAATCTGGCCCCCCTTGATAGGAGAATAGTTTTCCTTGACTTTTTTGGGGATTCCTCGTATAAGATTCAGCCACCGTTGATGAATTCCATGTTGCTGGCCGAAAGGTTCGAGGGAAGCTTTGAGCCTCTGGGAAGCTCTGGAGGGCGGTCTGCAAGAAACCTGGCAACATGCGCCAGCAGAACAACGGGTCAAGAAAACCGGGGGTGAGCGCCTAATTAAGGCGCCATTCCAAAAGCCTTGAAAGGAGGTGATTCGAAGGGAGATTTCCTTTGGAAAAGCTTTTTGTGGGCTCTCGGGACAGAGTGATCCAGAAAGGGGGGCATCATGAGGAAGATTCTGGTTGCAAGCAGCTGTGTCTTGTTGGCAATGGGTTCAGCCTCGGGGCTCGCTCTGGCTGCCAAGGAGAAGGCCAAGGAGGCCAAGAAGGAGGCTTTCAAGTACGAGGATCCCATAGGAGTTGTGAAGATAAAACCAGGTCAGCCCATACACATCGCATACTGGTTCGTGGTGGCCGGGCCGGACGCCTCCTTGGGTACAGACACCAAGAGGGGAGTGGAAATAGCCATCCAAGACAAGGGGGGCAAGCTCTTGGGCCATCCCATAAAGCTCACGGGCCAGGACACAGGATGCAATGCCGAGGGAGGGCAGGCCGCGGCCACCAAACTGGCCTCGGACCCCACCATAGTGGCGGCCATAGGCTCCAACTGCTCCAGCGAAGCTAGGCCAGGGGCACCCATCTTGTGGAAGGCGGGCATCCCCACTGTCTCGCCCTCCAACACTGCTCCATACCTCACAGATCCCAAAAGGGGCCCGGAATATGACGGCTACCTTCGCACGGCCCACAATGACAGGGTACAAGGGGCTGTGGCTGCGGAGTTCGCCATAAAGAAGCTGGGCGTGAAGAAAGCGGCCACTATCCATGACGGGAGCGTGTACGCAGAGCAGCTCCAGGCTGTTTTCGCCGAGACCTTCAAGAAGCTTGGAGGCACCATCACCGCCCAGGAAGCCGTGGCTCCCACTGACACTGATATGAGACCGGTTCTAACAAAGATTGCCACAGGCAAGCCCGAGTTCATCTACTACCCCATCTTCATCGCCGCGGGGGGGCACATAACGAGGCAGGTAAAGGAAGTGGCCGGCTTGGAGAAAGTGTATCTCATGGGCGCAGACGGCATATTCTCACCTGATTTCTACAAGGCTGCAGGAGAGGCGGCTGTGGGCATGTTCCACTCCAGCCCCGATTTCTCGGCCTTTGCAGAGGGGTACAAGGACTTCCTGGAAAAACACCAGAAAAAGTATGGGGAAAAACCCCTGGCTCCATTCCATGCCCATGCGTACGACGCGGCCATGATGGTGTTCGCGGCCATAGAGAAAGTGGCCAAGAAAGCCCCAGACGGCACCCTGTACATCGGGCGCAAGGCCCTGCGGGACGCCCTTTACGCCACTAAGAACTTCAAGGGCATAACAGGCACCTTAAGCTGCGACCAATATGGGGATTGCGCAGATCCCAGGATCGCGGTGTACCAGACCACCGAGGAAAACGTGAAAAAGCTGGTCATGCCTGACAAGCCTTTCTGGAAACCTTACTGACCCAGACGGGGAAAGACCCGGTGGGAGGAACTCACCTGATGGCGGGGCCACCACCGGGTCTCAAGCCAAAGCACGGGGAAAGCATGCCCAGAAAGCTTCTGGAGCGTTTTACAGCCACTGACCTGATCATGTGGCTCCTGGGAGGGGGGATTCTGGCCCTGATCCTGGCTGGGTCCGTGGCCACCCTCTCGGCTGGGAAATACAGCCTGAAGCACTGGATAGACTTCATGGTCTTCGGCTTGGCCCAGGGCAGCATCTACGCCCTGATCGCCCTGGGCTACACCATGGTGTACGGGGTGTTGCGCATGATAAACTTCGCCCACAGCGAAGTCTTCATGAGCGGGCCTTACACAGCTTACTTTGTGGCGGCTTTTTTTCATAGGAGCGGCCTTCTGGATTCCCATCCTGTGCTAAGCATGTTCATGGTACTCCTGGTCTCCATGGCCACATCCACCTTGGTGGCCTATCTCTTGGAGAGAATAGCTTACAGACCCCTTCGTGCAGCCCCCAGGCTGGTTCCCCTCATCACGGCCATCGGGGCTTCCTTTTTTCTGCAATACACCTTTCGGGGGCTGTACGGATCCGGCTTCCAGGCCTACCCGGTGGTGAGAACCCTTGAGCGGCACTGGGAGATCCTGGGGGTGAGGATACTGGGGTTCCAGGTGGTGGTGATCATTGCTGCAGCGCTCATGATGGGAGCTCTTTACTTTTTCGTGCAGCAAACCAAGATGGGCAAGGCATTGAGGGCGGTCTCGGAGGACAAGGAAACCGCTGCCCTCATGGGCATAAACGTGGACAGGATGATTTCCATGACCTTCATCATAGGGGGAATGGCTGCCGGCGCCGCAGGCGTGCTCTACGCTCTCATGTTCAAGCAGGTACACTTCTTTATGGGATTCATACCTGGCATCAAGGCCTTCACAGCAGCTGTCCTGGGGGGGATCGGAAACATCCCAGGGGCCATGCTGGGAGGCATCTTTCTCGGATTCATCGAGTCTTTGGGGCCGAGCCTCTTCTTGGACGGCCTGGGTATAGTCGCCCCGTATCAACTCAAGGACGCCATAGCCTTCACAATGTTGGTACTGGTTCTGATATTCAGGCCCACAGGGATTCTGGGGGAAAGACTGGCGGTGAAGAAGGCCTGAGGAGCGATAGGACTTGGCCTGCAAGAAGTCCCAGCCTGAATGGAAAAGACCCCTCAGGGTAGGCCTGCTCACGGGTGTTGTGGGGATGCTGGTGGCGCTCATAGGCATGGTGGAAGCCTTCAGCCAAAGGGATATAGTGGCCGAGCTGCTCTCCATGGGACATACCCTGATTTTCTTTGTCCTGGTCTCAGGGGCTTTTCTGGGGGTTAGAGGAGCCCGTCCTCCCAAGGCCTTGGCCATTGGGGGGCTGGCAGGTTTGGTTGCAGGTCTCCTGCTGGGGGCCCTGGTTCTCCTGGGCACTCAGGTTCCCCTCAGAGGGGTGTTCATAAACGCATCTCCGGTTCTTTTCCGATTGCTAAGCTTCGGGGAAGAGCCCTGGCCGGGCGTCCTGTGGCTTTGCCTGAGCGGTTTTCTGGCAGGAATTGCCGGAGGGTGTTTCCATATGCTCCCCGGGCTTGTGAGGACTGCCTTGGCCAGATCCATAGGAGCCGTTGTGGGGGCGGGGGTTCTCCAGGACATGCTGCGCCCCATGTTGGCAGCCTGGGGGCCTTTGTCAGAACTGAGCGACCTGGTTTTCGAGGCCAATGGGCTGACTCTCCAAGGGGCCCTGGGGGTCCTCGTGGCAGTGGCTGCGGGATCCTTGATTTGGGAAAGAAAGGGCCCGAGGTTTCTGGGCAGAGTGGAAAAACTTCCCCCAGGAGCCAGAAATGCCATCCGGGCAGGCTGGGTGAGCCTTCTGGTGGCCTTGCTCCTGCTTTTGCCTCAGGTGTTGGGGTTGTTCTTGAGCGAAGTGCTGACCATAGTTGGACTGTACGTGCTCTTGGGCTTGGGGCTTAACATAGTGGTGGGTTTTGCGGGGCTCTTGGACCTTGGGTACGTGGCATTCTTCGCCATTGGCTCTTACACGGTGGCCATCCTCACCTCCCCGGAACTGGGTTTTTTTGAGCTCTCCTTCTGGAGCGCCCTGCCAGTGGCAGTGCTACTGGGGGCCCTCTCCGGGGTGGTACTGGGCATCCCGGTGCTCAAGATGCGGGGGGATTATCTGGCCATAGCCACCCTCGGATTCGGGGAGATAATCAGGATACTTGTGCTTTCGGATTTTCTCAGGCCGTGGCTGGGCGGGGCGCAGGGAATTGGGAAGATACCCAAGGCCAGCTTGGGCGGATTTGAATTCAGCACCCCTCAGGAACTCTACTACCTGATACTGGCGGGCTGCTTGCTGGTGGGGTTCGTTTCCTGGAGGCTTAGGGATAGCCGCATAGGCAGGGCATGGATGGCCGTGAGGGAGGACGAGGATGTGGCCCAGGCCATGGGCATCAATCTGGTGGCCACCAAGCTGCTGGCCTTTGCCACTGGAGCTGCCTTCTCTGCCCTGAGCGGCGCCATCTTTGCCACAAAGCTGGGCTCAGTGTACCCTCACAGTTTCAATGTAATGATCTCCATCAACATCCTGTGCTTGATCATCGTGGGTGGGATGGGGAGCATCCCCGGGGTGATAGTGGGGGCGGCGGCCCTGGTGGGTCTTCCGGAGTTGCTCAGGGAATTTGCAGAATACCGGCTTCTGGTCTATGGGGCTGCCCTGGTGGGAATGATGCTCTTGAAGCCGGAAGGGCTCTGGCCAGAGGCCGTGCGAAAAAGGGAGCTCCACGAGGGGGAGGAGCAGCCCTCGGCCTCGGCGCGGCCAGAAGAGATCAGCCGGTTGCAGGAGCCCCGATGACTCTTCTCAGTTGCAAGAAGCTCACGAAGCTCTTCGGCGGCCTGGTGGCTCTCCAGGGGCTGGACTTGGATGTGAGGGCTGAAAGCATCCACAGCGTCATCGGACCCAACGGGGCCGGGAAGACCACCCTTTTTAACTGCATCACTGGATTCTATCGCCCGGAGCAGGGCGACATCCTGCTGGAAGGCCGCAGTATCAAAGGCCTCTTGCCTGACAGGATAGTGCACCTGGGAGTGGCCAGAACATACCAGAACATACGTCTTTTCCCTAACTTGTCGGTTATGGAGAACGTTCTGGTGGGCCTCCACCCGCACCTGAAGGCAGGCTTCTTGGGCATAGTCCTGGGGCTCCCTTCCACCAGGAAGGAGGAGCGAGAGGCTGTAGAGGAGGCCAGAGCCTTGCTGAAATTTGTGAACCTGGCAGGCAAGGGAGATCTTCTGGCAAAGAATCTGCCATACGGGGACCAAAGAAGGCTAGAGGTGGCAAGGGCTCTGGCAACCCGCCCCAGGCTCCTTCTCCTGGACGAGCCAACGGCGGGCATGAACCCCAGGGAGACCCAGGAGATGACGGATTTCATTTTGAGGCTCAGGGACGAACTGGGCACCACCATCCTTCTCATAGAGCACCAGATGCGGGTGGTCATGGGCATTTCCGAGAAGGTGACTGTTCTGGACTACGGCGAGAAGATAGCAGAGGGACTCCCAGGGGAGATCCAGAGGGATCCCCGCGTCATAGAGGCTTACCTTGGGAAAGGAGGCTCGGAGAAGACTTGGGCGCTCAAGGCCTGAGCTGCTTCCTCGAGGTCTTGAACATGGGGGGAATGCTCCAGGTTGAAAACCTCCACACCTACTACGGGCATATCCATGCCCTGAGGGATGTTTGTGTGGAGGTTGAGCAAGGGGAAATAGTGACCATCATAGGGGCAAACGGAGCTGGCAAGAGCACCCTTCTGAAGACCATAAGCGGCCTTGTGCGACCCAGAAGCGGCTCGGTGAGGCTGCAGGGAGAGGAACTCACGGATCTGGCAGCTCACGAGATCGTAGCCAGGGGGGTGGTGCAGGTCCCAGAAGGGAGAAGGATCTTCGGACAGCTCACTGTCACTGAAAACCTGGAAATGGGGGCTTTCACTAGCCCGGACAGAAGGCGCAACCGCCTCAACCTGGAGAGGGTCTTCAAGCTTTTCCCCAGGTTGGAAGAAAGGCGCAAGCAGGTGGCAGGAACCCTGAGCGGAGGTGAGCAGCAGATGCTGGCAATGGGAAGGGCCCTCATGGCACAACCCAGGCTGTTACTCTTGGACGAGCCTTCCATGGGGCTTGCCCCAGTCCTGGTGGAAAACATCTTTGGGACCATAAGACAGCTCCACGAGGAGGGCACCACCATGCTCCTGGTGGAGCAAAATGCACGCATGGCCCTCCAGGTAGCAGGCAGAGGCTATGTTCTTCAAACAGGAACCGTGGTGCTTGCAGATACTTCCCTGAACCTGGCCAGCAACCAGCTGGTAAGAAAGGCCTACTTGGGAGAGGGTTGACCTGCCTGACTCCCCAGAAATGGTGCAGGCTTACGGATCAACACACTTCCACCAAGGGAACCTGCCTTGAGAACACCCTGCCCCTGTGGGAGGTGAATTCCTGCTCCTGCCAAACCGGCGCCAGGATCAGAAACACCAAGGGGCCAAGCCTCGCAGCTTGACCCCTTGACTTGTTCTTGGCGGGGCCGACGAGATTTGAACTCGCGCCCTCCGGCGTGACAGGCCGGCGTTATCACCAGGCTTAACTACGACCCCGCTTTTGGCTTGGCCCCCGAGCTGCAATCCCCCCTTACTGGTAGGCGGAACAGGGATCGAACCTGTGACCTCTGGCTTGTAAGGCCAGCGCTCTCCCCGCTGAGCTACCCGCCCCAGTCCGCTGGCGGCCCTTCCCCAGGGGAACCTCCATCAGGAGTTCACAGTCTCCTTTAGGGACCGTCCGGGCCTGAACCTGGGGACCTTGCTTGCCTTGATCTTGATCTCCGCCCCGGTCCTGGGGTTCCTGCCCTTTCGGGCGGCTCTCTTGGAGACCTCGAAGGAACCGAATCCCACCAGGCTGACCTTGTCCCCTTTTTTCAGGGCTTTGGCCACCCCTTCGGTGAAGGCCTTGAGGGCTTTCTCCGCAGCCGCCTTGGAGATCCCCGCTTGGGCGGCCATGGCACCGACCAGCTCTGTCTTCGTCATCCCCCGTCCCCCCTTTCCTTACTTGATATGAGAAATGTTTCTCTTGTACCAAGGAACCCAAAGCTTGTCAAGCCGCAAAAAATCTTGACATCTCGGTGGGAGCAAAAAAAATCCCGCCTCGTTTTTCAATGGGTGATCCTCTGCCCTTCCTGCAGGTTTAACCCTGCCGGTCTTCCGAAAGGCAGTTCGGATTCGGGGAGATCCGAGGCGAAAAGGGAGTTGGGATCGCTTACCACCAGAGCCTTCAGCAAAACTTCGTCCATGTGCTCCACAAACACAACCTCCAGCTCCCGCAACACCTTGGAAGGAATTTCTTTTAGATCCTTCTGATTCTCGGCTGGAATGATAACAGTGCGAACCCGGCCCCTGTGGGCTGCCAGGAGTTTCTCCTTCAGCCCCCCCACCGGCAGCACTCTCCCCCTCAAGGTGATCTCCCCGGTCATTGCCAGATCTGCCCTCACAGGTATCCTGAGCAAAGCGGAGGCTATGGCAGTGGTCATGGTGATTCCTGCAGAAGGCCCGTCCTTGGGGGTAGCCCCTTCTGGCACATGGATATGGATGTCCAGTTTCTGGTAAAAGTCCTCTTCCAACCTGAGAAGGCGACTTCGGGAGCGCACATAGCTCAGGGCTGCATGGGCAGACTCCTGCATCACGTCCCCGAGTTTTCCTGTGACTGTGAGCTTGCCCTTCCCTGGCATCACCGCCACCTCTGTGCTGAGCAGTTCTCCTCCGGCCTCGGTCCAGGCCAGTCCCATGGCAAGCCCGACCAAGTGCTCCTTTTCCTCCACCCGGCCGTAGCGGTACTTGGGGACTCCCAGGTAGCCCTCCAGCTTCCTGGCTGTGACCCTGAGGGGCCCATCCTTTCTTTCCTGCAGAAGCCTTCTGGCCACCTTTCTACAAACCGTGGCCACTTCTCTTTCCAGGTTACGAACCCCGGCCTCCCGCGTGTACAGCCTTATGATGGACCTGATGGCCGAGTCCGAGAACCTGATGGGACGTCCCGAAAGCCCGTGCCCCTCCAACTGCTTGGGGACCAAGAACCTCCGGGCTATCTCGAGTTTCTCCTCTTCCGTGTACCCGGGCAAGCGGATGATCTCCATGCGGTCCTGCAAGGGGGCAGGTATGGAGTGCAGGGTGTTGGCAGTGGTTATGAACATCACCCTGGAAAGATCGTAATCCAAGTCCAGGTAATGATCGTTGAAAGCATGGTTTTGCTCCGGATCCAGCACCTCCAGAAGGGCTGCCGAAGGATCCCCCCGGAAATCCATGCTCATCTTGTCCACTTCATCCAACAGGAAGACCGGGTTGCTGGAGCCAGCTTTTTTCATGGACTGGATTATCTTGCCTGGCAGGGCGCCTATGTAGGTTCTTCTGTGCCCTCTGATCTCGGCCTCGTCTCTCACCCCTCCCAGGGAGAGCCTCACGAACCTGCGGCCTGTGGCCCTGGCAATGGAGCGGCCCAGAGAGGTCTTGCCCACCCCAGGTGGCCCCACAAAACAAAGTATGGGCCCCTTGATACGCTCCACAAGGCTCTGGACTGCCAAATACTCCAGGATCCTCTCCTTGGGCTGTTCCAAGCCGTAGTGATCCTCCTCGAGAATCCTGGCCGCCTCGTCTATGTCCAGCTTCTCTTCCGTGTATTCAGACCAGGGAAGGCTAAGGATCCAGTCCACGTAATTTCGCACCACAGTGGCCTCTGCGGACATGGGTGACATCATCTTGAGCTTCTTGAGCTCGTGAAGAGCCTTTTCCCTGGCCTCTTCTGAGAGTTTTTTCTCCTGTATGCGTTTTTCCAGTTCCTGGAGCTCGGCCCGGAAATCGTCTTTCTCGCCCATCTCCTTCTGGATGGCCCGCATCTGTTCGCTTAGATAGTACTCCCTCTGACTCTTCTCCATCTGCTTCTTGACGCGGGCCCTTATCTTGCGCTCGATCTCCAGGATCTCTATCTCTCCCTGAAGCAGGGCCAAGAGCTGCTCCAACCTCTCCCTGGGGTCCATCACCTCCAGGAGGCGCTGCCTTTCTTCCAACTTCACGTTTAGGTGGGGCAAGACAGAATCCGTGAATCTGTCCGGATCCTCTATCTGCAACACTGAGGCTACCAGTTCCTGGGAGATTTTCTTGTTAAGCCTGGAATAGTATTGAAAGGCATCTCTGGCAGCCCTAAGCAGGGCTTCCAGCTCGGGCGTCCTGGGGATGAAAGCCTGCAACCTCTCAACCCTCACCAGGAAACATGGCTCGCTTTGCAGCATCTCCAAGAGCCTTGCTCTCCAGAGGCCCTCCACCAAGACCTTCACGGTGCCATCCGGGAGCCTGAGCATCTGCAGGATCTTGGCCACGGTGCCCACCTGGTAAAGCTGTGTGATGCCCGGATCGTTTTCCTTGGAGTCTTTTTGTGTCACCAGGAAGATAGGGCCCTCTGCTTTGAGGGACTGCTCCAAGGCCTGGATGGACTTTCCTCTTCCCACGAAAAGAGGCACCACCATGTGCGGGATTATGACAATGTCACGAAGCGGAAGAAGGGGCATCTGCTGAACTGTGGGGCCATTGGGACGCTGGCGATGTACCCGAAACACCTCTATCCTCTCTTTCAGTTCTCGGGATGGTCCTCCGGATTGTCTCCGGCCTGGAGTCCGCCCCTTCTCCACCTTTACATGCTGTTTCCAGAGGTGCCCCGAAAATCAGCCCCTTGGGACAGACTCAGGGCAAGGCCGCCCCCGGGGGCAGGATAGCCCCACCTCAAGCCGACTCCACCTGGTCCTCGTAGATCAAGAGCGGAGGCCCTTTCTGAAGGACTGCCTCCTCGGTGATGACACATTCGCGGATGTTTGACCTGGAGGGTATCTCATACATCAGGTCCAGCATTATGTTCTCCAGTATGGAGCGAAGGCCCCTTGCCCCGCTCTTTCTCTTGAGGGCCTCTCTGGCTATGGCCCGCAAGGCCTCCTCCGTGAACTCCAGCTTTACGTTTTCGAACTCGAAGAGTTTCTGGTATTGTCTTACCAAGGCATTCCGGGGCTGCCGCAGGATCTTGATGAGGGCATCCTCGTCCAGCTCTTCCAGGGTTGCAATCACAGGCAATCTGCCTATGAATTCCGGGATGAGGCCGAACTTGAGCAGATCCTCGGGCTGAACCTGGGAGAGGAGCTCCCCGCTGCGCCTGCCCTCATGGGATGCAATATCTGCCCCGAAGCCCAGGCTCTTCTTACCCACCCTTTGTTGTATTATCTTCTCCAGGTCCACGAAAGCCCCACCGCAGATGAAAAGGATATTTGTGGTGTCCACCTGGATGAATTCCTGCTGGGGATGCTTTCGACCCCCTTTGGGAGGGACATTGGCCACAGTGCCTTCGATAATCTTGAGAAGCGCCTGTTGGACTCCTTCTCCAGAGACATCCCTGGTGATGGAGGGATTGTCCCCCTTGCGGGCTATCTTGTCTATCTCGTCTATGTACACTATGCCCCTGGAGGCCCTCTCCACGTCGAAATCCGCCACCTGAAGCAGGCTCAGGATTATGTTTTCCACGTCCTCGCCCACATAACCCGCCTCAGTCAAGCTGGTGGCATCGGCTATGGTGAAGGGCACGTTCAAGAACCTGGCCAGGGTCTGGGCCAGGAGAGTCTTTCCACTCCCTGTGGGACCCAAAAGCAGGATGTTGCTCTTTTGGAGCTCCACCCCATCTAGGTCTCCCCGGAACTCTATGCGGCGGTAATGGTTGTGCACTGCCACTGCCAGTATCTTCTTGGCCCTTTCCTGGCCTATCACGTACTGGTCCAGGAATTCCTTGATCTCCTGAGGCTTGGGCACCTCCGAGCGTCTGCGGTGCTTCTCCTCTTTCTCGTACTCCTCGGCAATGATGTCTTTGCAGAGTTCTATGCACTCATCGCAGATGTACACGGCCGGACCTGCTATGAGCTTTCTCACCTCTGATTGGCTCTTGCCGCAGAAACTGCAGAACAACTCGTTTTGCCTCTGGTTTCTCTTCATGAGCTATTTTTCCGCTTTTTCTTCCAAACCCTTGAGAAGGGGTTTGCGGGTTATGACCTCGTCCACGATACCGTATTCCAAGGCTTGCTGCCCGGTCATGAAAAAGTCCCGGTCCGTGTCTTCCCTTATTCTATCCACAGGCTGGCCGGTGTGCTTGGCCAAAACCTGATTGAGCTCCTCCCTCATTCTGAGGATTTCCCTGGCGTGTATCTCGATATCCGAGGCTGGGCCCTGAAAGCCCCCCATTGGCTGGTGGATCAAGATGCGGGAGTGGGGGAGAGCAAAACGTTTCCCGGCTGTGCCAGCAGCCAGAAGCACGGCCCCCATGCTGGCCGCCTGTCCTATGCACAGAGTGGAAATGGGAGGCTTCACGTATTGCATGGTGTCATAGATTGCCATTCCTGCCGTGACCAGACCCCCGGGGGTGTTGATGTAGAAGTGAATGTCCTTGTCCGGATCCTCTGACTCCAGGAACAGAATCTGGGCTATTATGAGATTGGCCACGTCGTCTGTTATCGGGGTCCCCAGAAATATTATCCTCTCCTTGAGCAGCCTGGAATATATGTCGTAGGCCCTCTCGCCCCGGCCGCTTTGCTCTATCACTATGGGAATCAAAGGCACCTGGTCCACCTCCCGGGAATCCATCCTACTTGTCGCTCTGCTCTTCGAGATTTGTCTCTACCATTTTAGCCCCCTGCCTCAGGAAATCAAGCGCCAGCTCCTCCCTTATGGATTCCCGCAGGGATTCCATTGCCTCTGGGTTCTTGTAAATCCTTTCCACCTGGGACAAATCCCTATTTGTCTGCCTGGCTATCCGCTCAAGGCTGCTTTTCAAAATCTCCTCTGTAACCTCTAACCCCTCCCTCTCGGCTATGGCTTGCAAAATCAAGGAAGAACGCACCGACCTTACGGCCGGATCCCTGTACCTCTCTCTCATCTGCGCCATGAGAGCCACTGTCTCCTTCTCCCCCACCCCGTGCACCACCAGTCTGCGCCTGGCCTCATCGAGCATGGACTCCAGCTGCAGAGCCACCAGGCTTTCCGGAACTTCGAACTCGTGAAGTTTCAATAGCTGCTCCACTATTGCCTCTTTGGCCTCGGCATCTATTTTCCTGCGCGCCTCCTCCTCAAGCTCCTTCCTTATTCCGGCCCTCAGTTCCTCAAGCCCGGCATATTCCCCTAACCTGCGTGCAAAGGCATCATCCAGCTCTGGGAGAACCTTCCTGCGAAGCTTTCCCAGCTTTATCTCCAGCATGCCCTCCTTGCCGGCCAGCCTGCGATCCGTGTGGTCCTGGGGGAATCTGTACGGGACCTGAACCTCCTGTCCTGGTCTGAGACCCAGAATGGCTTTGTAGATCCTCTCCTCCAAAGCCCCCTTCCTCAGCTCCACCACCTGCTCCTGCCCGCTTTCTGGACCTTGAGGCTGGCCATCCAGAATGGCTCGGTGGATCAACATGACAAAATCCCCTTCCTGGGCAGGCCTCTCTTCCTGCACATCCTCCAATTTGGCGAACATCTCCCGGATCTCTTCTATGCGGGCCGAGACCTCCTCATCCGTGACCTGCAAGGGCCTTTTGGGAATCTCCAAGCCTTTGTAATCCTTGAGTTCTATGCGTGGCAGAACTTCCACCGCCACGGTGAAACGCATGTCCCGGCCGGGCTCCAGGTTCACCTCCTCCACTGCAGGGCGTCCCACTGCTCTCAGGTCGTGCTCCGAGACTATTTTGCCGAAACTGTCCTCTATGAGCCGAGAGCTCACCTGGTCTCGAACATGTTCACCAAAGTATCTCTCCAGAATGGCCCGTGGGGCTTTGCCCGGTCTAAACCCCTTGAGATGGGCGTTTTTCCCTATTTCCTTGTATGCCTTTTCCAGTTCCTGCGAGACCACCTCTGCAGGCACCTCCACCTGAAGCTTCCTTCTTACCTGGCTAATCTCCTCTATCTGCACCTTCACAGACATCTCTCCTTTCCCGGAAACCTTAAAGATGGCCTTCCAGCCAAAATCCTCCAGATATACTTGCCCCTTGACTCTAAAGAACCCTTTACCTGTGGGCTCCTCCAGATCCTTTCCGGAGGAAAGCCCATTTTGATCTTCGAGTTTACCCCATGGGAGATCTCCGCGTCAATTTGCAGGCTTGGCTCACCCAGAAGCCTGTGAGACATTGCAGCTTGAAAAACCGGTCGGGCCCCTTTCCCGAGGCATCCCAAGACATCCCCGGAGCCTTGGAGCCCAGACTCCCAACCTGCCTGGCCCAGGGAAATGATCCGGGCCAGGTGTTGGGGCTCAATCATTCTCTATTGACAGCAAAGAGCCCCTCGGATAAATAAGGACCGTTCCAGAAAATCCAGCAGAAGGGGGCGTCACATGAAAAAGAAGGCAGTTTGGGTGTGCATCTTTGTGCTGGCTCTTGGTGTCTCTGCAGCCTGGGCCCAGAAGAAGGATGTGAGGCTTTCCATAGCCACGGGAGGCACGGGTGGAGTGTATTATCCCCTGGGGGGGGGCATGGCCAGCGTCATCTCCAAGCACGTGCCTTACGCAGAGGCCACTGCAGAGGTTACCTCTGCCTCGGTGGACAACTGCCTCCTGGTTGGGGCTGGCAAGGCCGACCTGGCACTGGTCATGGCCGACACAGCACTGGATGCTTACCAGGCCAAGGGCAAGTTCAAGGAGAAGCTACCCATACGAACCGCAGCTGTGCTTTACCCCAACAACATGCACGTTGTGACAGTGGAAGGGAAAGGGATAGAGAAAGTCACGGACCTAAAGGGCAAGAGGGTCTCAACCGGCTCTCCGGGCAGCGGCACCGAAGTGATGGCCTTGAGAGTTCTGGAGGCGTACGGGCTGGATCCTGACAAGGACCTCAAGAGAGACAAGTTGGGAGCCTCTGAATCAGCAGGAGCCCTCAAGGACGGGAAAATAGATGCCTATTTCTGGGTGGGGGGGCTGCCCACAGCCTCTGTAACGGACCTGGGGGCAACCCCTGGGATCAAGCTCAAACTCATAGCACATGATGATGCGGTCCCCAAGATGAACGAGAAGTACGGCCCCTTGTACGTCAAGGGAAAGATCCCTGGGAAGACTTACCCCGGCCAGGAGGCTGACGTGCCCATTGCGGTTGTGTGGAATGTTCTGATCTGTAATGAGAAGGCCAAGGAGAACGTGATATATGATGTGCTCAAGGCTTTCTTCGAGAACAAAGCCGAACTGGTGGCGGTACACAAAGAAGCCAAGCATATCGAGCTGACATCCCAGAAGGAGGGTTCTCCCATCCCGTTCCACCCGGGGGCAGTCAAGTTCTTTGCAGAAAAAGGAGTGGTGGTCAAATAGGAGTGAGGAGAGTTTCATGGCCCCTCCTGGGACTGGTCTTTCTTGCTGCCTTTGCAGGAGGGGCTCTGCTGCCCTTGGTACCGGGCCTGGAGTGGGTGAACTTGGATCATCCCTCAAGAGGGATCCTTCCCCTGGGCCCCAAAGGAGAATTCTCCCTGTTCTATGAGCACTCCATTTACGGAGCTCCTGCCAGGGAGTATTACTTGCTGCATGGAGACAAGATTCAGCTCCTTGCTGTGGAGACACCAGATCCCGGGGTGGCGGCCTACTATGGTTTTGACTCCCGAGGCCCCCTTTATCCTGTCCATAGCTTTCTCTGCGAGATGGTGCTGAGAGTACGGATGGGCAAGGGAGAGCAGGTGCTGGAAGGAGCCGGGAAGCTCCACGTGAGGGAACTGGGTCAGCCGGGAGACCGGATCTTGCTTGGACCCACCAGGTGTTCTGTTCTGGATTATCTGGTTTGGAGATACTCCCGGCAAGGCGTGTGATGGCACCGGACCGGACTCGTCAGGAGGCATTGACTTGGACAAGGAGGTAACCACCCAGAAGGCGGAGGGCCCAGAGGTTTCCATAAGCGAAGAGGCTCTCCAAGAGGCCGAGAAATACATACAGGAAGAAGAGGGCCCTGCCCGGAGGTTGGAGGGTCGTCTTGGCACCACGGTCACGGGGATCGCGGTCCTCATGTCCTTGGTGCATCTCTATGCGGCCCCCGGGGTGATAATCACCCAGGTCCTAAGAGGCGTGCATGTGGGCTTTGTACTTTTCTTGAGTTTTCTTGTCTTCCCGGGGTCAAAGCGCAATCCCAACCGTGTCTTCTGGTTCGATTACCTGTGCGCCTTTCTGGGCGTGGCCTGCATAGTTTACATGCTGGCCGACTTCGACAACTTCATCTACCGTTCGGTGGTGCCCACCACCTGGGATCAAATCTTTGGCGTGATCCTGATCCTTCTGATTCTGGAGGCAAGCCGACGAACCTCCGGCTGGATCATCCCTGCTGTGATCTTGGGTTTCATCCTGTACGCTTTCTCTGGGCCTTATCTGCCCAACCCCTGGACTCACAGGGGTTACGATGTCTCCAGGCTGGTGGGCCACATGTACATGACCCTGGAGGGCATCTTCGGAGTGCCCATAGATGTCTCTTCCACCTTCATAATCCTCTTCACCATCTACGGGGCCTTCCTGGAAGTCTCAGGAGCAGGCAAGTTCTTCATAGACTTCTCTTTCGCAGCCATGGGAGGAAAGCCCACCGGGGCTGGCCGCACTGTCACCTTGGCCTCTTTTCTCCTGGGAGGCCCCTCAGGAAGCGGAGTGGCCACCACGGTGACTCTGGGCTCGGTGGCATATCCCATGCTGGCCAAGGCCGGCTACAGCAGGGAGGCAGCAGGAGGGCTCCTCTCTGCAGGAGGAATAGGCGCCATTCTCTCACCCCCGGTGCTGGGGGCCGCGGCTTTTCTCATCGCCGAGTTCCTGAAAATAACCTATCTGGACGTGATCCTCATGGCCACGATTCCCACCTGTCTGTATTACTGGTCCATCTTTCTCATGGTGGAGCTGGATGCCAAGAAGTTTGGGGCCAGAGAGATCCCCTTTGACAAGAGCCAGAGCCTCTGGCAGCTCACTTACAGATACGGCTTCCACTTTCTTTCCCTCATTGCCATAGTGGGGTTCATGGTGGCGGGCTTCACCCCCATCATGGCTGTATTTCTGGCAACCCTAGTGGCCTTCTTGGCCAGCTTCATCCGAGACGACACTGCCCTTGTGCCCTCCAAGCTCATCCAGGCCCTCAAGGCAGGCTCCATGGGAGTGCTCAGCGTGGCTGTGACCTGCGCCGGGGCTGGCATCATAGTGGGGGTGGTAACCCTCACCGGGCTGGGGCTTAAATTCAGCTCCATCATAATCGGCTACGCTGGAGGAAGCGTTTTTCTGGCAGCTGTGTTCACGGCTCTCATAGTTTGGGTCATCGGGCTTGCTGTGCCTGTCACAGCCTCTTACATTATCGCCGCGGTCATCGCTGCTCCTGCTTTGACCCAGCTGGGAGTCCCTGATTTTGCCGCCCACATGTTCATCTTCTACTACGCGATACTTTCGGAGGTTTCACCCCCCACTGCCCTTTCCTGCTTCGCTGCCGCTGCCTTGACAAAGGGGGATCCCTACAAGACCACGCTTCAGGCTTGGAAATATACAATGCCGGCTTTCATCGTGCCGTTCATGTTCACCCTGGATCCCAAGGGTGTCGGCATCCTGCTCAAAGGCCCTGTCACGGACGTGCTCTGGACGAGCATTACAGCCTTTCTGGGGATTGCAGCCCTGGCAGGAGGGGTGGAGGGCTGGTGGCTCAAGAGGGCCAAGGCCACAGAGCGATTGATGTTGATAGCCGGCGGGCTTTGTCTTGTCTATCCCATAGCCCAGTATGACCTTATAGGCCTGGCCCTCATGGGGGCTGTTGTGCTGATCCAGAAGCTAAGAAGAAGCTGAGTGCCGAGAGCGGTCTTGCGGCTCTGGAGCATACCAGCCAAAAGGGGAAACTCAAGAACGCTTCTGAGCCCCGGGCCCTCCTCAGGAAGGCACCGGGCCCAGCCAGCCTGAGAAGGAGGATTTGATGCCCTCAAAAAAGATCGTTGGGCGGGGCCCAAGGGGACTTCCTTTCTGCGAAGGTGTGATGGCAGGTGACACCTTTTATCTCTCTGGCTCAATCGGATACGACCAGGAAAAGGGGAGCGTGGTGCCTGGAGGCATAGTGCCCGAAACCCACCAGGCCATCCAGAATTTGAGAGGAGTCCTGCGCAAGGTGGGAATGGACCTGGAGGATGTGGTCAAGGTCACTGTTTATCTGCGAAGCATGGATGACTACGCTGCCTTCAACCAGGTCTATTCCCAATACTTCCCTGAGAATCCCCCTGCCAGGGAAACCGTGGCCGTCTCAGGCCTGGCCTTGGGGGCCAATATAGAGCTGTCCTTCATAGCAGTGCGCTCTTGATGAGAAGGAAACGAGTTTTCCAAGGGGCTGTGGGGAAAGGGACCAGCCCCTTTTCGAACATGCACCTCGTGAGGGGAGCGGCTCCTGCAGGTTAGCTGGTGGATTTGCTGCCACTGACCCAGCCAGCTCAAAATCGCGCAGCATTTGCCTTGATGGCTGGGACGGGTCTGTACTCCACAGATCTCAGAGCACTGCGCCAGGGCCGGGAGGCCCAAGCCCCCAACCTAAGTTACCTTGGTGGATTCCCCTGGCTGAGGGCTTGAGCCAAGGAAAGGCTTGGGGGCCTGCGCCCCCAATCTGCTGTGATTTTCAGACTGAAGAGAATTTATTTCTTGAACACGCCAAAGAGCTTGTCCAAGGCTCCTTTCTCCAGCTTAGAGACCGCTTCAAGCTCCCCGGCATCCAGCCAAATGCCTTCGCACTCCGAGCACTTGTCAACCTTGATGCCCTTGTAGTCGATCTCTATGAGTTCCATCCCACACTTGGGACAGCGCATGTAGTGAAGTTCCTTCAGTCTCCTTTTTTCATCCTCAGCCAGCCTGGCATGCTTCTCCTCTTCCAGCCTCTTTTTCTTTTCGAACTCCAGTCTGGCAAAGTATTCCTCCTCCTTCTCGCTCGGCTTCCACTCCATCTTTGGCTCCCCTCCTCTTTTTCACTGTTTCCCTGAGCTTCTCCCGGGTCTTTTCCAGGAGCCTGCGGGCCCAGACGAACTCTGTGGCCAATATGGCCATACCTGCCGGCAGCACAAGGGTAGCCGGCCCAGGCAGCACCACCATGGCCAAGCCTATGAGCACCACAGTGCCTCCCACAACAGCCACCACGACCTTCCTGATTTTCTTTAGAGACATCTGCACAACCCACCACCTTCTAGAGCCTAAGCCCACATGAGGAGCTTGGCCATGCAAAGTCCCGATCTTCTGGAACCCGGCTCCCCAAACCATGCCTTCCCAAGCCACCCTGCAATGCAGAATTCTTTCCCAGGGCCATCAAGGCCCTGGGCTTACGCCCCCCGGGAGCCTTCCCTGAGGCTGGCGGCCAGCTTTTGGGCACATTCGGGGCAGATGCCGTGGCTCAACTCCGCCTCAGAGTGATCCTTCAGGTAAGCTTCCAGCTGCTGCCAGTATCCGCTGTCGTCCCGAATCTTCTTGCACCAAGCGCAAATGGGCAAGAGCCCCTTGAGGGTTCTATTGCTGGCCAGGGCTTCCCGAAGCTGGGCAAGGAGGCGGTCTTTTTCCTCCTCTGCCTTTTTTCTCACCTCCATTTCAGAGCGGAGTCCCTGGTTGGCCTTTTCAATCTCCTGGTTATGAAGCCTCAGTTTCCTCCTCAAATCCGATACTAAACCTCCGAAAAAGGCCAGCCACGCAAAAAGAATCCCAAAAATAGAGAAAAGAAATATCTCGTATTCAGGTTTGAACCCGGGCCTAGCCTGAAAATGTTCCAGTAAGAGAAGCCCTCCATAAAGCCCCATGACCACAGCGGTCACCTTCAGGTAATCGGCCCTGTTCAGCCTCAGGATACCAAAGCTGAAGGCAGGAACATAGAAGGTCAGCACAACTGGCCTTGCATCGGGAAGGTGGTATACGGCCCAAAGACCCCACAGGGCCGACAAGACTATCTGCTCTTTGGTAAGGGAAGGATCTTTGAACCTGAGGTTCCAGCCAGTCAGGAAAACAACCAACAGAATCAGGTTCCAAGAAAGGCCTATCCCCAAAAATACAGCCCACTCAAGCCGGCTCATGCTACCCAGCCCAAGCTGCTGGGTCAAGAAACAGGCGAAGGTGGCGAGGGCGTAGGTGCCCGCCGCCATTGCGAATCGACTGAGCCTGAGTCTTTGGGCTTTAAGAACCTCCTGGTCCAATCAGGCCTCCTCCTGTCTGATCAGGTCCTCTGGAGTTTCCTAAGGCACCTTTCTTGTGCTTGCATCAAAAGTGAATTCTACACCTTCAGAAAACCCGGGGAAAGGGGTTCCATTTTCAGTAAGATACGCCTCCTTTCACAGAGCCTTCAAGCCTCCAGAAAGGCGCTTATTCCCCGTCGGGTCATCCATCAAGCTCGGGCAGATGGAAGAGTAGGGCCAAGATGCCCTGTTATCTCTTTCCAGCCTTCCTGAACCCCGGCCACTCAAATGAACTGAGATCTTCAGCTGCAAGAGTCCATGGGCTGTGTTTTGGGGGGCAACCAGCTTTGCCCACCAATCATGAACTATCCTGTCAGTAACCTATGGCGCATCCGTCTTTTCTGCGGTCCGAGGCTCCAAGGATCACTCCGCTTAGGGGATCCCTGTATATGGCCTGTCCACCTCCCACTTCGTTCACCGGAGTTTCTGCTTCCAAGATTTGGTGCCCCCTGGCCTGAAGCTCCAAATGGACCCTTTCGGGAATCCCCTCCTCCAGATAAACCTCCATGCCTCCCTTGTGGCGGACCCTTGGGGCGTCCAGGGCTTCTTGCAGGTTCATGCCAAAATCTATGAGGTTGGAAAGAAACTGCACATGCCCCTGGGGCTGCATGTCCCCGCCCATGACCCCGAAGCTCATCAGGAACTCCCCTTCCTTGAAGAGCATCCCGGGAATTATGGTATGCATGGGCCTCTTGCAGGGTGCTATGCAGTTTGGATGGCCACTGTCCAGTGTGAAAGCCGAAGCCCTGTTCTGGAGCACTATTCCGGTCCCCTCGGCCACCACCCCTGAGCCGAAATGCATGAAAATGCTGCTTATGAAAGAGGCCGCGTTCCCCTGGCCATCTACTGCGGACACATAGACTGTCTCGGAGGTATTCTGAAAGGCCATTTCATTCCAAGAGCTGGAAGCATGTGCCATGGTTATCCTGGAGCGTATTCGGCTTGCATGCTCTTTGCTTATCAGCCATTCCACAGGTACACGCTCTTTCTCAGGATCCGAGATCCAGGTATCCCTGTCCCAGAAGGCAGCCTTTTTTGCTTCCACCAGCAAGTGGATGTGATCCGGCCCGTTGTGCTCCAAACTGGAGATGTCGTACCCTTCCAGTATGTTCAACATTTCCAAGGCCACTATTCCCTGCCCGTTGGGAGGCAGCTCCCAGAGAGTGTACCCCCTGTAGTTCGTGGATACAGGCTCAACCCAGGTGCTTCGGTGCTCTGAGAGATCCTCCAGGCATAAGAGCCCACCCTTTCTCTGGGAGCAACTTGCTATTGCCTCCCCTACCTCTCCTTGGTAAAAAGCTCCTATGCCTTCCCGGGAAACGGTTTGCAGAGTCTTGGCAAGCTCCGGATTGGCAAATACTTCCGAGGGCCTGGGAGCCCTTCCTTTGGGCAGGAAGACCCTTGCCGCCTCAGGATCTCGGTTCAGAACCTGGGTGGCATTGGCCCACTCCCCGGCTATTACCTCCGTTACTGGAAAGCCTTCCCCGGCATGATACAGGGCCTCTTGCAGGAGTTCCCCCAGGCTCATGGTGCCACACCTGGAAAGGGCTTCCTGCCATGCATGCAGGGCCCCAGGAACAGTCACCGAAAGGATTCCCCTCTCGGGCACTGTTTCCAGCCCCCTTTCAATGAACCAATGCCTTTCTGCCCTTCTCGGAGCACGACCGCTCCCGTTCAGTCCCAATAGCCTCCTCTCCCTGGCCAGCCAGATGAGGGCAAAAGCGTCGCCCCCAAGCCCCACGGAGTGGGGTTCCACCACACTCAAGGTGGCCAGCATGGCCACGGCAGCATCCACGGCATTGCCTCCTGCTTGCAACACCCGAAGCCCGGCCTGGGTGGCAAGGGGCTGGCTGGAAGCTGCCATGCCCCTTCTACCCATCACCACTGATCTCTGGGCTGCGCTTTCCCAGCGCCTCCTGTTGGTGTAATTGAACTCCATTCAAATCCACCTTTTTTCTAAGACATTCTTTTCTTGAATCACTGCCCCCCTGGTGAGAACCGCCCTTTGCTTGCCTGGCCTTCCAAGAAGCCCATGCCCGCCCGGGATTTAGGGGATGTTCCCAAAAAGATCATTGCAATGCCGAGCAGTACTCTGCGGCTCAACCAAGCGCACCCAAAGCCCCAGGAGGGGAGGAGGGGTACGGATCCTTCAATAGACCACTCTGGTGGCCGGCCAAGGTTTTTCCAAGCACTGGGTGTCTCGCAGCCGCAAGCCTCACCAGATTGCTCAACATGGATCCATAGCAAAGCCCGGCATACTCTGCGCATAGGGCCAGGGTGGTATCAGAACCGATGTCCGGATTGGGGTTTACATCCAGAACGTAAAAATGATCTCCCCTCAACCTGAGGTCCATCCTGGCATAGTCCCGACAGCCTACTGCCTTGTATGCACCGAGGGAAATTCTCTCCAGGCTCTCTAGCTGGGAGGGGCTCAGGGAGCAGGGCACCCTTACCTGGATCCCCTCGTAATGGCGGGAGCCTGGGGTAAACTTGGAGTCGAACGTGCAGAGCCTATCCCTGGGGTCCTGGAACAGGCTGAAATCCATCTCCGCCGGAGGCAACACCTGGACCGCCCCATTCCCCCACAGGTTCACGTGGAACTCGGGGCCATCTATGAAATCCTCCACCATGGCCGGCTGTCTCATCTCTTCCAGAACTTTCTCCACCTGTTCGGCCAGTTCCCGGCCGTCCATAACAACAGAGCTGGGACTCAAGCCCAGGCTGCAGTGCTCCAGGGCGGGTTTGACTATGGCCGGGAAGATTTCCCAGTCGCAGCAAAGGGGAGAGGAATATGCCTTCCATCTGGGGGTGGGAATCCCTGCCTGGCTGAGGAGTCTTTTCACCGATCTCTTGTCCCAGCTGAGGGACAACACCTCCGGGGGTGAACCCGTATAGGTGAAACCCAGCGTTTCCAGCGCCACCGGCACCAGCGGCTCGCTCTTCTCCAGCCCTGGGATGCTCTCGCACCAGTTGAGCACCACCAGCTTTCCCGGATCCCAGAAGGAGAGGTTCATGGCCAGCAAGGAGTCGGTCACCCTCAGTTCACCGACAGGGTGGCCCTCTTTTCTCAAAGCCTCCAGGAGCTGGCCCACCTGCTCCATCACCTCTTGTGTCTCCTTGGGGCTCCAAGAGGGGTCCAGATTGTGAAGCACCAACACGGGAATTTTCTCAGACGGGATTTTGGGCAGCCTCGAAGCAGATCCTGATCCGGTAACTCCCATCACTCTCCTCGAGATCTGCAGCCAAGGGCCGGGAAGTCTCTCCCCAAGACAGCCCCAGCCAGTGATTCCTCAAGATCTGGCAAAGACTCCCAGCCTCCGAGAACATGCTTATACATGGCCGGCTGCAGGACGTCAAGCAATAAAGACCCCCAGCCCTCTCTTGGAACCCTGCGGCCAGAACTTGGAGGCACCCTCTAGGGCCCAGAGACTGGTTCCCTATCCCTTCAAGAGGCCGTAAGTCTTTATCTTCTCATCTGCCAGACTTTGAAGCCTGCTCAGTTCAGCCTGCTGCCTCCTGGGTGCGAAAAGATGCCTGAAACGTGCTTGAACTCGGAGGTAATCCTCCACCGGAATTCTTTTTGTAATCTTGCGCACCCTGGTCAGGGTACCTCCCCGGATCTCCAGGAGAGGTATCAACCCGCAGTTTACCCCCAGCCGGCCCACCTCCAAGGTCAGATCCGAGGCAAATCCCCATCCACTGGGACATGGGCTGTCCACCTGAATGTACCTGGGACCTCGCACTTCCATGGCCCTCTTGAGCTTACCCCTGAGATCTGCCAGAAAAGCCACCGAGGCAGTGGCCACATAATCCACCTTGTGGGCTGCCACGATCCAGGGCAGATCCTTTTTTTCCTGCACCTTGCCCGAGGAGAGTTTCCCGGGGGGATCCGTGGTGGTGGAGGCGTAAAGCGGGGTGGCCGCGCTTCTTTGTCCGCCTGTGTTCATGTAGGCCCCATTGTCCACGCATATGTATAGCACGTCCTCTCCTCGCTCCAGCATACCGGAGAGGGCTCCGAATCCTATGTCGAAGGTGGCGCCGTCCCCGGCTATTACCAGAACCCGGATGTGGTCTCTTTTCTGCATCCTGAGGGCTGCCGCAATACCCGATGCCACAGAAGGGCCGTTCTCAAAGAGGTGGTGCACCCAGGGCACTCTCCAAGGGGAGTAACCATAGGGGGAGGTGAAAGTCTCCAAACAACCGGTGGGAGTCACCACAATGACCTGCCTGCCCGTAGCCCGAAGGATATGCCTGACTGCCAAGGCCATGCCGCAGCCCGGGCATGCCCTGTGGCCCGATACAAAAAGCTCCTCCCTCTTTCCCTTCTCAGGCGAGCCCATGTCTCACCCCTCACTCCGTTAGTAGTTCTGCATTTAGGCCCACCCATTGCGCTTCCAATGGATGGATACTGCTTTCATAGCATTGCCTGGCACTCTTTACTATTTCCAAGACAGCGTGCGTGTTGACCTCCCTGCCTCCCAGCCCTGCCACAAAGGGGACCACCAGAGGGGCTGAAGGCCTCCCATAGAGTTTGGCCTTCAAGTCCATGGCAATGGCCCCTTCACTCCCCATGGAAAAATTGGCATCCATCACAGCCACCACTTTCGCACCTTTGATCATCTCCCAGAGCTCCTCGTGGGGAAAAGGCCTGTAGCATCGTATTCTTGCCAGACCAACCTTCTGCCCTGACTCACGAGCCTGGTCCACCGCCTCCTTCACGGTGCCCGCCACAGAACCCATGGCCACCAGGATGATCTCTGCGTCCTGGATCCTGTACCCCTCCACAAGTCCTCCATAGTTCCTGCCCGTGAGTTGGGCCATTTCTTGCCAAGTCTCCCTTATGATCCTCTTGGCGCAGGTCATGGCTTTTTGGACCGAATATCTAAATTCCATCAAGACATCCTCCTCTGCGTAAGAACCCCAGCTCTTGGGATTTTCCACATCCAGGTAGTTGGGGGGCTTGAAAGGAGGCAGGAATCGATCCACTTCTTCTTGGCTCAGGAAACAGACCCTCTCGTAGGAATGGGTCAGGATCCAGCCATCCATGCAAACCATAACCGGCAGGAGCACACAGGGATCCTCAGCCACCTTGAAGGCAGCCAGGTGTGCATCATAGGCCTCCTGTGAGCTCTCCACATATAGCTGTATCACTCCGCAATCCCTGAGGGAGATAGTGTCCTGATGGTCCACTTGGATGCTTATGGGAGCCGAGACTGTCCTGTTCACCCCTGTCATGACAAAAGGCAAGCGCATCCCTGCGCTGGCATAGAGCACCTCGGTCATTAGAAGGAGACCCTGGGAGGAGGAGGCTGTGTATGCCCTGCTCCCCGCCAAGGAAGCCCCGCTCACCACACTGGCGGCCGAGAACTCGGATTCCACCCTCACGTATTCGGCTTGCAGCTCCCCTTCCGCGACCATTCTTGCCAGACGCTCAACTATGTGTGTCTGAGGACTTATGGGAAATGCCGAGATGACCTGGGGGCGACAAGCCTTGATCGCAAGGGCCACTGCCTCTGAGCCTTCCAGGACTTCTTCCCAAGGCATCTCACTTTCCCTCCGGGACCAGCTCTATGGCCTTGGCAGGGCATTCCTTGGCGCAAAGCCCGCATCCTTTGCAAAAAAGGTAATCCACTTGGTAAGCCTCCTGTGTTTTTCTGACTGCCCCATCCGGGCATACCTCCTCGCAGATCCCGCAAGCCTTGCACTTCTCCAAGTTCAAGAAAGGCCTCCTGTCCCGCCAGGTGCCTGTATGATAACCCAGAGAACTACCCCCCCTCACCACGGCCCCGATGCTCAGCTTCATGGCTTCTTCCCTCCGAATTCACTGAAACTCTCCTCCACCATTCGGGTGTTCTCTTCCCCCAGTCTCCCCGGGAACCTCTTGCGCACAGCCCTGAGCACCGCCTGCAGCGTCAACTCCCCTGTGATGGCTGAGAAAGCTCCCAGGAGGAAAGTGTTGGTGAGAGGCTTGCCTGAGGCAAACAATGAGTCCTGCACCCTGGAGAAAGTCTGAACACGCACCCAGGACGGAAGCCCGAGCTCATGGGGCTCTTTCCTGGTATTTATGAGAAGGAGCCCCTCCGGCCTCAAACCTTGCAAGACATCCTGCTCATTCAAGATGGTGGGATCCTGAACTATCACATAGTGGGGCTGGCTCACCCTGCTGCGCAGGCGGATGGGTTTCTCACTCAGGCGACAGAAAGCCATTATGGCTTTACCTCTTCTCTCCCCCCCTCCCCCGAGAAAAGGAAATGCTTGCCCGTATTTGTTGTCCTCCAAGGCTGCAATGGCCATTAACTGGGCCAGAACCAGGGAACCTTGCCCTCCCCTGCCGTGAATCCTTATCTCTCTCATGTCTTTTTCCCAACCTTGATGTTTCTTTTCCCAACCCGGATTCTTGGCCAAGCCCCGCGAGATTGGGGGCTCATGTTCCAAAGGCCCAGGGACACCTCTTGATTTTAAGACTTGAAAACCTTGCTGAGTCAGTGTTGCCCAGGCAAATTGCTCTAGAGCAAACCCACTATTGTTCAATCAAATTTTCTGGTTAACCTCCTTTATCCCATGCAGGTGCGTGGTGCAGGTCAATCCTCCAGCCTCTCGGGCTGGGACTCCCCCCCTCCTTTCCCCTTCCCAGTTACTTGTTTCTGAAAACCGGCTTTCGCTTTTCCAGAAAAGCCCTTATGGCCTCGCGGGTATCCTCTGAGTTGAATAAAATGGCTTGGGCCTGGGCCTCCATTTCCAGGAGTTCCCCAAGGCTGGCCCCGGCCATGGAGCGGTGTATCAAGGCCTTGCCCAGGGAAATGGCCTGGGGCGCCCACATGGCCATCTCTTTGGCCCTCTCCAAGGCCACGGCTTCCAGTTCCTCGTGGGGAACCACCTGGCTGACCATCCCATAAGAAAAGGCCTCCTGAGCCGATATGATCCTCCCACTAAACAGGAGCTCCTTGGCCCGCAGGACCCCCACCAGCCTGGGCAGAAGGAAAGAAGCCCCCATGTCAGGCCCCAGATTGTGGCGGGAGAAGACCATCCCGAACCTGGCCCGGTCCGAGGCCAGGATGAGATCCCCGCAAAGGGCCAGACTGCAGCCTCCCCCCACTGCCACCCCGTTGACCGCGGTTACCAGGGGCTTGGGAAAGGAGTAAACCCTCATCACCACATCCCCTACCTCCTTCATTTTCCCATAAACCAAGGCAGCCGAGGATTGGCTCCACTCTTTGAGAACACCGAGGTCTCCTCCGGCAGAGAAGGCCTCTGCCGTGCCTGTGAGAACCACACACCGCACCGCCTCATCCCTGGCCGCCTCTCCAAAAGCCTCCCATATGGACTGTAGCAGGCTGTGGCTCATGCTGTTCATCTGAGCCGGCCTGTTCATCACCATTCTGGCCACGCCCTCCTCAACTTTGTAAATCAGCTCCTCCGACGACATGGGTTTCCTCCCCTAAGAAGTTTCAGATCCAGCAACAACTCAAAGCCCCAACCCAGAGACTGCCTTGTGGACTCTCTCCAGGGCCTCCTGAAGCACTTCCCAGGAGGTAGCCATGTTGAGCCTTATGAAACCCTCGCCTGCCTGCCCAAATTGCCTACCAGGCTGCACAACCACTGCGGCCTTCTCCAGCAGGAAGCGGGCAGTCTCCTCACTGCTCATCCCCAGTCCTCTCACTTCCGGGAACAGAAAAGGGGTGGCCTGGGGCGCTTGGCATCTGACGCCTTCTATTCTTGCCAGCCTGTTCAGGGCCAGGCCTCTTATCTGCCTGAGATGATCTGAGAGAGCCGCAACCCACCACTTCCTGGCCCTCAAGGAGCCCAAGGCGGCTGCTTGGGCCAGGGAGTCCGCGTGCACGATGATGCGGCGAGTGGCCTCCAGGACCCGGGCTCTGAGTTTGTCTGGCACCACCATGTAAGCCACTCGGTAACCTGGGATCCCCAGGGCCTTGCTGAAGCCAAACACCGTGATGGTACGCTGGAATATTTCAGGAGAAAGGCTGGCAATGGAGACATGTTGGCCTTCGAAAACCATGTCCTCATAAAGCTCGTCAGAGAAAATGATGAGATCTTTCTCCAAGGCTGCCTGGGCAATGCACTCCAGATCCCCCCTGTCCAGGACTCTTCCTGTGGGATTATGAGGGTTGCAAACCATTATGAGCCTCGTTCTGGAGTTCACCAAGCTAGCCAGGGTGTCCCTTCTGAAGCGGAATCCTTGTTCCATTTCAAGCTCGTGGCCTATGGCCTCGGCTCCTGTGGCCTCCACATTTTTCCAGAAAGGTCCGTACACAGGTGAAGGGCTCAGGACAGCCTGGTCCCCGGGCCGGAGAAAGAGGTAGCAGACCAGGAATATCGCAAACATGGTTCCCGGCACCACCAGGATGTCCTGGGCTGTGGCAGGAATTCTATTCTCGGTCCTCAACTTCTCCGCCAGCAGTTCCCTGAGCTGCAGGTCGCCTTGGTAATCACCGTAAGGGGTCCTGTCCTGAGCCAGCCATTCGGCCACTGCCTCCCTGATCTCAGGAGGGGGAGGATAGTCTATGTCTGCCACGGACAAGGAGATGACTCCCTGGGGCCATCTCCCCCATTTAAGGAGCGCTCTGCGATGCAGGTAATCCAGGTCAACTCTTTGGAAATCCACTTTCCTCTCCAAACAGGGCTCTTGGCAAATCCCCTGAGCCTTGGCCTGCCATCCTGGTCAGACTCCAAGATGCAGGCCGATTAGAGGATTCACTCGCAGCCGGCGGACCGTGCCTGGAAGCACTCTTTCCAGCTGGGTACCTTTTGGGACATCTGAAGCATCCCCCGGAGCCTGGAGGCGCGAGCACCAAGAAAGGGTGCGCCCCAGCGATTGATCCGGCTTTCGGTCACACTGCCCGACCCCCGAAGAGGTGACCCTAGGGTTCCCCATGGAGATCCCCTTACACCGAACACCGAAGCCCGGATTCTTCCAGGGCAGGATCCTGCCTTTGCCGTGCAAACCGGGGTTGGTCAGCCTCTCTATTGCAGGCCTCACAAGCAGGCAAAGGCTTCAAGGAATTGCGCCAAGAAACTTCTCAGTCACATTTTCAGGAACCTCCCCCTCTTGCCATGACTTGATCATGCGGCTAGCATAATATTCAAAACAAGCCCAAAAGGGAGGCTTCAAATGACCCAATGGAAATGTTCCAACTGCGGCTACACCTTCGGTTCCCAATCGGTTCCGGAGCGGTGTCCCTCCTGCCAGGAGAAATGCTCCTTTGCTGATGTGTCATGCTATACCCCCGAGTGCGGAGGACCAGATTCCGGGAACATAGACCCAAGGCTGCTCACCCCAGAGACTGGTCAGAAGCCTAACTAGCACGTCTCAGCCGCCTGAGCAGGAAGTCTTTCCAAACCAGGCGATATGACTTCAAAGCCCTCTCGGCCGTCTCGAAGAAGGGAACTCCTGCCTCCAGGAAGGCTCGACCCATGTCAGGATCAAATCCTGGAATGTTTACCATTAGAAAAGGCTTTCCGGTTTCTTGCCTCAGGCCGATCATGGCTTGAGCGTATTCTTGGTTGGCTTGGGCAGAGAACCCCATGCCTATGACTAGCACCACGTCCACCTGGGGATCCCGGGCAAGGGCTCTTGCCGACTCCACATATATGTTCATGTCAAAAGAAGCTGTGAGCCCCACATCCACTGGATTCATCAGGCTTGTGCCTGTGGGGGGAAGGACCTGGGAAAGTCTCTTTTTGGTGGCCTCACCCAGTCCGGCCAAGCGGAGGCCCTCCCTTCCACAGGCCTCTGCAGCTGCCACGGCCAGTCCACCAGGGCCCGAGAGGATGGCGATCCTATCCCCTGGCGGGCTCTGAACAAAGGCAAAGCTCATGAGGGCGTCCACCCAGCCCTCAAAGCCCTCCACCAGCACGGCCCCAGCTTGGGCTGCTGCCGCTTTCCATATCTCCCCTGAGCCTGCCAGTGAACCCGTGTGGGACATGGCAGCCCTAGCCCCCTCGGGAGTGAGTCCCACTTTCCACAAGAGAACCGGTTTTCTCTCACAGGCCAGCCTCAGAACCTCCAGGAACACCCTGCCCTCCCTGACTCCCTCCAAGTAAGTTGTTATCAGGCCGGTGGCCGGATCCAGGGCCAGGTATTCCATGAAGTCTGATGCAGTAAGATCGCACTGGTTGCCGATGCTGACCACCTTGCTGAAACGAAGCCCTTTCTGATGGGCCAGCCTCCCCAAGATGTTACCTAGGGAGCCACTTTGAGAAATCATGCCTATGGGTCCTGCCTCCCTGGGAAGCTCGGGGAAAAAGGAAAGACCGGAGCCAGGGGCGTAGATACCCATGCAATTGGGCCCTATGATCCTCATCCCGGATTCCCTGGCCAAGGCTGCCATCCCCTTCTCCAAGGCCATGCCCTCCCGAGTGCCGGTCTCTCCGAAACCAGCAGTGAAGAGAATGGCTCCTCGCACTCCTCGGCTGGCGCACTCCTTGAGCACCCCGAGGCTCTTGTCATGCGGCACAAGCAGTATGGCCAGATCCACCGGCTCTGGAAGGGCCGCGACGCTTGGGTACGCCCTGAGCCCGTCTATCTCCCCAGCCTCGGGGTTCACCGGATAGATGACCCCGGGGAAGCCCTGGTCCCTGAGGGCCAAAAGAAAAAGCTTCCCCATCTTCATCCCCCGGGGCACTCCCACCACTGCCACGCTCCTGGGATGGAACAAGGAGTCTATCTGTTCCAGCGTCTTGTCTTGCCTATGCATCCTGGAGGCCATCAGGGATCTTGGGCCGGTCCTTCCCGGAACAGATCACGGAAGGTTCTATATCACGGGGCAGAACATGGATCAAGTGGTGAACCGGGAAGGACTCCTGGGCCATGGCTTCTGGAATTGAATCCTTTAGGCCCCATGGAGAGAATAAGACCTCCTTCCCAGTAGGTGTTGAAAGCCCTGGGGCCTATCTTTCTGGCAAAGCCTGGAGGCTGCTCAAGCAATCAAGGTGTGGACACTGGGGGAAAATTCTTACTGGCAAAATCTGGCAACATCCTGCCAGTGTAAAGCCAGGCTCCCTTTCCAGTTTACTCCCTGAATCGGACCTCTTTGACACATCTGAATCCCAGCCAGTGGGCCCCGTTGACCGGATCTTCGGGTGTCCAGCGACAGGTCACCCTCACAAAAGTGGCCGAGCCCAGAAAGCACCCTCCTCTCATGGGAGGATGCTCCTCCTGCCAGAGCCCCTCGCACATCTCCCAGACATTGCCGCACATGTCGTAACAGCCGTATGGGCTAACCCCATCGTCAAAGATGCCAATCTCAGAGGTGCGGCCCAGGCCGTATTCCCTGGAGTTGCAGCGGTTGGGCAGGAACTCGTCTCCCCAAGCCCACCAGCGTCCGTCAGTCCCCCTAGCTGCCTTCTCCCATTGCTCTTCTGTAGGGAGGCTCTTCCCGGCCCAGCGAGCATAGGCTCTGGCATCCTCCCAGCCCACACCCACCACCGGTTGCATGGCCGCATTCCAACGGGGATCCTCCCAGAGCCAGGGGGGCCTATGCCCGGTTTCGGCCACAAACCTCCTGTATTGATAATTGGTAACCGGATACCTGTCTATGAAAAAAGCCTCCACGTGAATCCTTCTTGCAGGCATTTCCGTGAGGAAAACTGGGGTTTCCTTCTGATCCAGCAGAAAAACCTGCCTGAGCTCTTCAGCCGTGCTGCCCATGGTGAACGGTCCTGCCGGAACCAGCACCATTTCGGCTCCATCTATGGGTGCAACTATGCTCTGGGGCAACGGCCCTGAGCCCACTTGCAGGTACAAGTTCCATCGGCTTTGAGAGCTCATGGTATGGTGCCTGCCATCATGGAGGCTTTTCTTTTCTTGGCCCGTGAAAGGGCCGGCTCTGGAGATTGCACTCAAGAAGATCCGGCAGAATCTCCTGTCTCAAATGCCCTTTGGAGAGCCTTCTTGGCCAGCTCCCCTGAGTAGCGGGTCCACTCCTTCTCTTCACCCTTTGGAATTCTCCTGATCTCGAACCGGCAGGTCTCGGCTCCCTTTGGAATTATCTGTGTAAAACGTGCGTCTACGGCTATACCGGTCTTTTCCTCGAATGCCTCCAGCAATCCCTGCACAAGGTACCTTTGGACCCTGCAGTCAAAGGGTCTATAGTGGTCCTGGTGAGGACACCACAGAATGTCGCACACACAGGTGTTCTGGTCCACTAACCTGGGGATTTCCGGAGAAGCCCAGATCTCCTCGTTCAGGTAGGTCACGAAGGCTGAAACAGCCTGGATCTCAGAGGTTCCAGGGGCCAAGCTGAATTCGCTGAGCACCTCTTTCCCCAACTCCCTTCCCAGCTCTACCAGGGCCTGGCAGAGCACCTGCTGTGCTTCAGCCCCGAACCTCTTCTCCGCACTCTCCATCATCCTGACCACTGCCAAAGCCATCATTTGGCCCCAGCGGTAAAGCCTTGCCGGATCGTAACCCTCCCTGTCCAGAGCCTGCTGTTTCATCCTGAGGGTGGAGGCTTGAAAATGGCGTTTGAGGCTCACCCCGGATTTTTTCCATATCTGCTCTGGGAAGCCTTGTTTCTGATCCATGCAGTCCTCCCTGGAGAGTTCGGCCCTAGCCTCCCCAGGCGTTTTGGGGAGCGGGAATCATCTCGGGAATGGTTGCAAAACCGTATCCACGACTCTTGAGAATCTGGATGATTCCAGGCAGAGCCTCCACTGTCTGGGGATGCACGTCGTGGAGCAGAATTATGCTACCCGCCTGGGAGGTGCTCTCCACGTTTTGGCGAATCTCTTGCGCTGCAGTGGTGACCCAGTCCCTGGAGTCCACAGACCACAGCACCACCTCCAGGCGCCGAATAGCCAGCTCGGCCAAAGATCTGGCATCGAATGCCCCGAAGGGGGGTCGGAAAAGGCAGGTGTTCACCCCTGTTTCTTCCAGTATTATCTCTCGGGTTCGCTCCAGTTCCTCTCTCAACACACCGTTTCGAACAGAGGTCAGTTTGACGTGAGAAAATGTGTGGTTTCCCAAGGAATGCCCTGCTGAGCGTATCTTTCTCAAGAGTTCTGGGTGTCGTTTGGCATTGCGGCCCACAACAAAGAATGTAGCCGTCACCCCATGCTCCTCCAGGATACGCAAGACCTGGGGAGTGTACACAGGGTGCGGCCCATCGTCAAATGTGAGGGCTACCAAGGGCTTCTTTAGGCTTCCTGCCCACGTCACATGTATGTCTATGCCCTTCAATAGTGTCTCCAGGGGCCTGTGGAGCCTAACCGGAGGAGCCGAGACCAAAGAGGCGGCCTGGCTAGTCTCCCCTGCTTCATCCTGCGAAATTGCCGGGCTGGCATATGTTAGGGAAAAAGCCATCAAAACAAGGATCCACATTTTGCTCTCCCGACCCTGGATGAATTTCATAGCCCCACTTGGGTATCTCATCGGGAAGTGCCTCTCATCTCTTAAGCCTGATCTCGGCCGGCCGAGATCACTGACCAAGCTCCACAAAACTGGGGAACACTTCCTGAGATGTCTCAATTTAGGATATCCCTGTTGCGAAACCCTTTGAGCAATCTGGAAAAATCAAAGACTCTTCGACACTGTGGAGCCGGTTCCAGTGTTTCAAGTTGTGGGTCTGCACTGTCCTGTGCTTGGGATCCATGCAGGCCAGCAGGAACGCTGAGCTCAAAGCGTATGGCTGAGCAAGATTACCAGGAAAACCCCCACACACGCAACAGCAAGTACCAACAAGGTGTCCAGCACCAAGGAGGTTTGGTAAGAACCCTCATCGATCTGCCTCTCGGTTTTCTTGTAACGCACAAAGGCCATCACACCCATCAGTGCTCCCAACCCCACCAGACAAAGGCCGATCCAGGAAGTCTTTGAGCCTGCCATGGCCCCTGCCTGCTGAATTGTGTGGGGCCCCCCCCCTCCCAACAGTGCAGAGAGCTGATTCATGAAAATGGCGAATCTCTCCACCACGAACCCAAAGGCCATTATGGCTATGCTTGTGCGGATCCACGCCAGAAAAGTCCTCTCATTGGCCATGTGGACACGTCTGTTGGCCGGTTCTCGCCTAGCCATCAACCTCTTGCCTCTGCTTGAGAGCTTCTCAGGCCTTGAATCCTTGCCCTCTCCTGAATGAGTTCCGCCACGATACTCACCGCTATCTCTTCAGGGGTTTCGGCCCCGATGTCCAGCCCTATTGGGCAGTGCACCCCCTCCAGGGCCTCCCTTGGTATACCCTCTTCCATTAGGGCCTTGTAAACAACTGCTTTTTTCCTGCGGCTTCCTATCATGCCTACATAGGCTGCCTGAGCTCTTAGAACCCTTCTCAGCACTGAGGCATCGTGTATGTGCCCCCTGGTGATGATTGCAACGTAGGAGCCTGCGTCCAAGCTTATGCGTTCCATGGCTTCTTCAGGGGAAAGCACCAGAATCTCCTCTGCTGATGGAAAGCGTTCCCTGTTGGCGAACTCCTCCCTGTCGTCTATCACCACCACCGAAAAGCCCACCATGCTGGCAAGCGGCGCGAGAAATGTGGAGATGTGACCCGCACCGAAGAGGTAGAGCACCTCCGAGGGCACCAGGGGTTCCCAGAACACGGGGAAACCTCCCTCTATTTCAACCAGTGCCGGCCGAGTCTTGGGGAGATGCTCCCAAAGCACCTTGAGCTCATCGGGAAGGGCATCTGGAACTTCCTCTTGGCCCAATAAGATCCTGGCCCCCGGCTGCGAGGGATCCTGCCCGTCAGCTACGCGTGTAAGGAGAAATACACCTCGGCTGCTTTTCTTGGCAGCCTGCAGCCTGGCGAAAAGTTCCCTGCAGTCAAGGTCCTGAGGATCCAACGGCTCCAGGTAAACATCCACCTTCCCACCGCAAAGCATGTCTGTCTTGGCCGCATCCTCGCCTTGCAGCCTGAAGTTGAGCAAGCGCGCCTTCCCACCGGCAAGGGCCTCCTTGGCGCCCTCACAGACCAGATATTCCAGCATTCCCCCCCCGATGGTTCCAACAACTGAACCATCCTTCAAGACCAGGCATCTGGTCCCGACCCCCCTGGGAGCCGACCCCAACTGCCTCACTATCCTTGCAAGCACAAGGCCATCTCCCCTCTCCAAGTAGGAAGAGATTTCCAGATATGGGTCTTGCATGGCTAACTCCTTACCCCCTCTAACCAGGATAATTGGTCAAGGCAGATCACCCCGTTGAGAACTCCAAGAGCCGTTCTTGCAGGTACCCTCAATCCTGTCATAAACAATACTCCATGTTACAAGGACCGGCACTTAGGCTTTTGGGTTACGTTCACAAGAGTCCAGGCCCAGGATCTTTTTGCCTTCATGATCCAAAGCCCGCGAACAACTTGGGCTAGGGCCTGAAACAGGCCATAAAAGACTCTCGGCTCAGGGCCGAGCCGATAACCGCCCGGTCTAAGCCTCCCCATCCCATATCCTCAATGCAGGAAATTATCCTATGCCCGGCAGATTCAGCCCCAGGCATATCCGCTTTGTTCAACCAAAGAATCCTTTCAGCCTTTGGAGGAGCCCCCTTGAAAAGACCCTCGGGGTGGAGAGCCAGTCTGGCCACCGAATCCGGGGTCACCTCTTCTCCTCGGTCCAGCCCCAGGAGGCAGCCGTAAATCTCCCACCTGAATACCCATGCCTCCTCCAGGGGCTTCCCAACGGCATCCAAGCCCACCAGCCCCACCACCCAGAGGGAGCCGGGAGGCACGACCGGCTCATGGGGGGCAGGGGCTTTCAAGGGGCGTCTGGCAGCCCCGTCCGCCTCCACCAGGACCCAGTCCAGGAATCCCTCCTCCCAAAACCTTTGCACTCCTTGGGCTGAAAAGCCCACCATCTTACCTTCCAGGTCTTGCTTGTGAGACGCAGCAAAAATCGGGGTCCATCCCGTTGGGAACCCACGTAGTTCCGCGATCACCTCCTCTGGATCCGGCGATAAGATGAATGCTGAAACCTCTTGGGGTAAAGGGGCCATCATGTGTGTTGTAGTTGTGACCAGAACCCTTTTGCCTTCCCCTGCCAACTCGCGGGCCAAAGCATAAAGCAGAGTCGTCTTTCCTCCAGCACCCACCAGGCTTGCCATGCCTTTTTCCCCCAGCCCCAGGACCCTGCACAGGGATGTCCCATCCAAATCCCTCCTCATTTGTTGTACACCCTCAAGATGGCCTCCAGCACTGATCCTGCTATTGCTCGGGCCTTGTCCGAAATGGTATCGCAGTATTCCCTGCGTGCCCTTGGATCCACATCTCCGATCTTCAAAGCTTTCTTGACCCGTGTTCCATCCCTGATGAGTCCTCTAATCACTCCATGCACAGAGGCCCTCACCTCTGCCTGCCCAACCTTCCCCACCAGATCTCCCGAGGAAACCAGATCCCCAATGTCTTTGACAGCCCTGAAGACCCCCTCTACAGGAGCCCTCAGGACTCTTTCTTCAGTATAGCCACCTATCTCTCCCGGCACTCCGGTGTTGGGCTGGGCCTCTCCTCGAGTAATTATTCTGCCCAGATCATGACCTCTGTTGGTTTCTATGACCATGTGGGCATGCACCCCGGCTTCAAAACCGGGTCCCAAGGCTATCACCACCGGGGCCTCAGCCACGGAGGTGCCGAGATTCCTCTTGGCCAGGATCCCATCCACAATCACATGAGGCCCAAGACTTTCCAGAAGTTCCCACTTTGGATCCACTGCTACACCAATGTATCCCTTTGCCCAAGCTTCTTGAAGTGCACGGAGGTCCTGGATCAAGACCCCTCCAACACCTTCGACCACCTGGAGGCCCTCGTGGACTGCCTCGCAGTACGAGACCTTGCGGCGCACGGCCAGGGGTTCTGGAACCTCCACCATGAGAATGCGCTTGATGTTGGCCTGGTATAGCCTCCAGGCCACAGCGCTGGCCATCTCCCCAGCTCCCTTTATGCCCACCACGAGTTCCCTTAAGCCACAATACATGGGGGGTGCCTCCATATCAGTGCAGCTTGTTTGCCAAAGCCCAGAACACCTGACACTCACGCGCCCCAGCTCCGGGATGCTTCAAGAGCTCTGGAGCTCAAGCCCCCCGGTGAGCCAATAGCCCACGCACAGGGCAGCTCAGAGTTAGGCCAGCAACTGCTCTAAACAATAAATGGCATAGGCCGAGGAAGGGGGCTTGAGCCTTTGTTCTCTCGGCCCGATGGTTTCATGCGTCCTGCACGGCATCTTTCCAGACCTGTTATTTCCCAAAGGAGCAGGCAGGAAACCTGCAGGTTTCGCAGTTAAGGCAAAGCCCTCCGTGGCCCATTTCGGCCACGTCCCTTCTGTTCACCTCTTCCCCTGCCAGGATCCTCACGAAAATCAAGTCGAACAGGGTAGTCTTGTGGTAGAAAACACAGGCCGGAAGCCCCAGGATGAGGATGTCTCCCAACCTGGCCATGAGGAACATGGCTCCTGGCAGGACTGGGCTTCCATAAAACAGGATCTTGGCTCCCGCGCGTCTTATGCCCTGCCTGGTTCTGTCATCCGGGTCTACGGACAGCCCACCCGTGGTCAGGATTGCTTCGCAACCTTTGGCAGCTAGTTCAAGTATCGCCTCGGATATTCTCTTGGGGTCATCTGTAACCAGGATCTTTCCCACAAGCTGGCAACCCAGCTCCCGGATCTTCCCCCCCACGTAATCCTCGAAGCCGTCTTGAACGAGCCCATGAGCCACCTCAGAGCCGGTTACCACGGCTCCCACCTTCATTTCCCTGAACGGGAGAACCTTCACCACAGGACCGGACTTCTCAGCCAAGGCCTCGAGTCTCTCCAGCCTCCTGCGGGGAATGGTCAGGGGAATTATGCGGGTGGCTGCCACCATCTGATCTGCCTTGCAGGGGAATCGGTCTTTCAAAGTGGAGACGATGATGTCACCCATCCTGTTGATCCTTGAGAGGGCCTCAGCGTTTATCCTAAGGAGCCCCCTTCGGGTACTGAGTAGATTTGTCTTGCCTTCCTTGGGATCTGTCCAACGCACCCCCTCTCCGCTTATGGCCTTGGCTATTCGAAGAGCTGCCTCTTCCTCATGGATCCTGGAATCCCCTGTATTGTCAACGTAGACGATTCTCTTACCTAGTTTCAAAAGTTCAGGGATGTCCTCCTCTTTGATAACATGGCCTCTCTTGAATCCGACCCCCTTGAATACCCCGGGCACTATTCTGGTTATGTCATGAGCCAACATCATGCCCACGGCCCGCTCAACCCTGACCTTTCTCATTGGAAGCTCCCCCATTTCCCGCTCCAGACCCTACTGAAGAGGTGCTTGGCGCGGACCTAGTCACCAAAACCCAAGACCAAATCTATCCACAAACACAAAATGGGTCAAGAAACTCCAAAGGAACACGGACCAGATTATTCCTCAAGGCCGAGCCCCCGGTGGGCCCAAAAATTCCTTCATCCCCGGTGGATCAGCCTGTGGTAACCAGTTCTTCTGGAAGTTCTGGGCCTCCCGGAAGATTTTTTTCCAAGAGGTCGCTCCAGCCGATTTCCTCTCTTTCTTTACGGAGAATTCCCCCTGGCCGCTGGTGTTGCCAGGAGGCATGGGCTGCCGCTTGCAAGCCGGCCGTGAAGAAACGCTTGGCTTGATAAGCCCGCAAAAACAACAAGGACTCTGCCATGGGATGAGTGCATCCAGAAGGCCAGACTCAACTGACCGTGCATCTCTTGCAAGACAATCCTAGTCCCCATCAAGCCACCAATCAATCCGCCGGCTCTTGACTGAGCCCTAACGTGGTGGGCATTTGGACTCGGCAAAAATCTGGCAGCTCACCCAGCAAAGCTGACAAAGCTTGGGACTTGTGCCACCTCTTCCCCAGGATGGTTGAGATCTCCCGGCCCAGGAAAAATCCTTCTCAGACAGTGTGGGACAGCAGGCTGCGTTCGAGTGCTCTCACGCTACTGGAACCAGAGTGTTTTCTTGGACTGCGTTATCCAGGACCCTGGTTCTTGGGTGGGATGATAGAACCCCATGGGATGAACTCCGCTCGGCAAAACACACAGGGAGACCTCCAGAGAAGCCAAGCCTTCCCGACTCGCGGAATCAATGATTCGGTCCCATCCTCAGGGATTTTCTTGACAAATCAGAAGGCCCCCCTCCCAGAAATCTTGGGGAGGGGGGCCGCGGCTGGAAGCTCGGTTAGAATGCGGCCCTTTCGATCTTGGCCCGACCCCTTAGGTCGTCCACGTAGCTCTTGAGCTGCTCTTCCCCCTTTTTTTGCCTCAGGAACTCGGCAATCTTAGGCTCCACCTCTTGGAAACCCAGGATGCGAGCCTCTTTTCGATCTTCCAACTTGATTAGGTGATAGCCAAACTTGGTTTCCACCACCGGGCTGACCTTCCCCTTCTCCAGGGAAAAGGCAGCCTTCTCGAACTCTGGCACCATCTGGCCTCTGCTGAAGTACCCAAGATCCCCCCCGCGCTGGGCTGTGCCGTCTTGAGAGACCTGCTTTGCCACTTCCTCGAAGCTCTCCCCTTTTTTTATTCTTTCCGCAGCCTTCTGGATGGCATCCTGGGCCTGTTTCTTTTCCACTTCAGTGGCCCCTTCCTTCACCCTTACGATGATGTGGCGAGCCCTTACCTGTTCCGGAACCTGGAAAACCTGGGGATTGGAGTCATAAAATCCTTTTACCTCTCCTTGTTCCACAGTCACCTTGTCGAAAACTTCACGCTCCAGGAGCTTCTGGATCTTCATGGAACGTTGAATGTCCGCCTTTAGTTCCTCCATGCTGAGCCCGTGGGATTTGAGCGCTTCTTTCATGGCCTGCTCGCCGCCCAGACTCTCCTGAATCTGCTGGACTTTCTGATCCAGCTCTTGTGGCTCGGCCAGAATCTTCAGCTGGTCTGCCTTCTGGGAAAGCACCTCCACGGTGATAAGCCGTTCCAGGACCTGCTCCTTCAGGACCTTGGGATCTGAGGAAGCAGGATCCGTCTGTGAACCAGCTTCCTTGGAGTTCTCCATCTGCTTGAAAAGCTTCTGGTATTGGTCTCCACTGATGGCCTTTCCATTTACCTTGGCCACCACTTTCGGGACATTCCCGGATGCCCCTTGCCCCTTTTGGTCTGCTCCCATCGAAACCCCCCATGCGCATGTCCACGCCATTGCCAGCGGTAAAATCACCTTCCTGACCATATCCTTGCCCCCTTCTTTTCACACTCCTCTTGCGAGCCTTGGGGTGTCCCAGGCTCATGCACTCAAGGCTACGCCCCCTAAGGGGTTTTGTCAAATGCATTGGCCCTGTACTCCATGACTTGCTCATGGGAATAAGGGCAGCACCAATATTTCCCCAGGATGAGAAAAGCAGGCCAAGGAGCTCTTACTAACCCGAGGGTATTGTGCCCCAATGTGGGGGTATGGTAGTTTCGTGCCCTATGGGAGAAAGAGATGCAAGAACACTTCCCAGCTCCAGCCTTCGCATGGCATCCACGGTGGTCCTTCTGAGGCAGGATCCAGAAATGGGATTGGAGGTCTATCTCCTTAGAAGAAGCCACAAGAGCAGCTTCATGCCTGGCCTGTACGTTTTTCCAGGAGGGGCCCTGGAGCCTTGGGATGAAGAGGCGGAACTCCCCGAGAAGGCATGGGACGAGCCCTATCAAAGGGTGCTGGAGAGGTTGGGGGAGGGTCTCACGCCCCAACAGGCCAGGGCTCACCTTGTGGCAGCCATTCGGGAGACCTTTGAGGAGGTTGGGGTTCTGTTGGCCGAACAGGATGGGAGAAAACCTCAAGGAAATCTTGCCAAAGGCTTGGACCGGCAGGCCAGAGCTTTCAGACATCTGCTTTTCAGCCAAGGCACAAGGCTCCAGGCTTCACGATTTTCTTGCTGGGCACACTGGATCACGCCTGAGGGCATGCCACGGAGATTCGACACCAGATTCTATCTGGCCTTGCATCCAGAGGAACAGATCTGCCTGCCGGATCAGGTCGAGACGAGCCGGGGTCTGTGGATCACACCCCAGGGTGCAATTCTGAAGAATCATGAAGGCAGCATACCTCTTAGCCCACCCACCCTTGTAACCCTCCAGGAGCTATCAGTGTTCCGAAGCATAGAGGAGTTGAGACGTGAAGCATGGGACAGGGGATGGGGCCCCACGAGACTCCCCAAGGCCACCAAGACCCCTTGGGGCCCCATGCTGCTCATGCCCTGGGATCCATATTATTCTTCCCAAGAACCTCCTCGGAACCTGGAAGGCCGGTCCCCCAAATACGTGGAGCCCCTGGAGCCCTTTTCCCGACTCATCCAGGAAAAGGGGGTGTGGAGGCCCCTGACCCCCTGATTTCTCACAAGGAGCCCCATGAGCCGTTTCTCTTTCCTGGAATCCATGCAATGCATTTCTTGCAAAGCTGAGCACAGCCCTACCTATACCCTTTCATGCCCCAGCTGCGGGGGTCTTCTGGATCCTCAATATGACCTTGGCTCCCTGCAGAGGCTGGGGCCTCGCGATTCAAGATTCAGGGGGCTTTGGTCCTATCACAGGGTACTTCCCGTGTGGAGGGAAGAATACCTGGTGAGTCTGGGCGAGGGGGACACGCCCCTCATAAGAGCCAAGGCTCTGGGTGCACATCTGGGAATGGAGAGGCTTTTTCTCAAGTATGAGGGAACCTTGCCCACGGGCACGGTGAAGGACAGGACCAGCGCCACTGCCCTCTCAGCAGCCAGACAGTTCGGATTCAAAGCAATATCGGTTGTGAGCACGGGAAACGCCGGAGTGAGCATCGCAACGTACGCCCGCAGGGCCGGGCTGCACTCGGCAATCTTTTGTTATGAGAAGGGTGATCCCCTCAAGATGGCTCACATGTCCCTGATGGCCACCCGGCTTTACACCTATGAGGGAGAGTATGACCATCTCATAGAGCATTTTGATGCTTTGATGGAGCACAAGAAGGTCTTCGACGGAGGTGCCAGGAGAAATCCTTACAAACACGAGGGAAAGAAAACCATAGCTTACGAGATCGTAGAGCAGCTGGGGGAGGGGCCGGATGTGTTTGTGACCCAGGCCTCGGGTTGTGAGATCTTTACGGCCTGCTTCAGGGGATTTCGGGAGATGAGGGAGATGGGGTTGGTGGAGTCCGTTCCGCTTATGGTTGCGTGCCAGTCAGAGGCTGCCAAGCCCATTGTGGAGGCATTCAACAAAGGGGGCCATCTTGAAGCAGTGACCACAGGCCCCACCATAGCCAAGGGACTGGCCACAGGCAGACCGGGAAAAAAAGGGGATTGGGTCCTCTCAATACTGAGGGAATGGGGAGGATTGGCCTTGGAGGTGACCGATCAGGAGATCCTGGATGCCCAGCGGCTCTTGGTGGAGAAAGAGGGGATCTGGAGCGGACCCACGGGCGCCGCTGCCTTGGCAGGCCTTATCAAAGGGGTCCAGAAGGGGCTGGTGGATCCTGAGGCCAAGACGGTTTGTATGGTCACGGAAACCGGCCTAACCAGTGCGTATCCAGAGCCCATTACCCATCGGGTGGAGGCTACCCTGGGAGGCATCTCAGAGGCGCTTGAAGCAATGTGCAGGTTCCTGCCCTGAAGAGCCCCAGTATTCCAAGACGGCATGGCTGGGGACCGGTCCCATGACAAAATGGCTGCATCTGGTTGCGATAATCCGGCCGAGGCGACTCACCCCTCGAGGGCTTTTCTTAGGAGGCTCTGTTTGACCCGGTAGAGCCTGGAGCTCAGGCTCACGTGGTACACATGGGGATTCTGGAATCTCTTGTAGGCTGCATCCAGCCTTGCTAGATTTCGCAAGGTATTCTCACGAATCTCTTCCACCGCAGGAGTCCTGTAAACCAGCTTTCCTTTCTTGAAAACAGGGAGCAGCAATTCCTCCATTTGAAAGTGTTCTGGATAGCTCTTGGATACATGAGGGAACACCGGATGGTGTACCCTGAAACCCATTCCCCGGGGCAGCCTCTCTTCCTCCAAGAAGATCACATCACCCCGCATCTGACCTGTGGCATCGTACATCCTGACCACTTTCTTTACCCCCGGATTGGTTATCTTGTCCGGGTTGTCAGATCGTTTGATCTTTGGGACCATGCGCTTGCCATCCTCGTCCAGGGCGGTGAGTTTGTAAACTCCTCCCAGGGCAGGGCTGGTGTAAGAGGTCACGAGCCTGGTGCCCACTCCCCAGATGTCTATTTTGGCTCCCTGGCGTCTCAAGCTCTCTACCAACCACTCGTCAAGGTCACTGGAGGCCACTATGGCTGCATCAGGAAAACCTGCCTCATCCAACATTCGGCGAGCCTCTTTGCTCAAGTAGGCCAGGTCCCCGCTATCCAGTCTCACGCCCTTCAACCTGTGGCCCCTCTCGGAGAGTTCGCGAGCCACCTTGATGGCATTGGGAATCCCGCTTCTAAGGGTGTCGTATGTGTCCACCAGGAGCAGACAAGCGTGGGGGTACACCCTGGCGTACGCACGAAAGGCTTCCAACTCCGAAGGAAAACTCTCCACCCAGGAATGGGCGTGGGTTCCCCTTACGGGTATGTTATGCAATTTGCCGGCAAGCACATTGGATGTGCCTTCTACGCCCCCTATATACGCGGCTCTGGAGGCCATGAGCCCGCCGTTGGGGCCATGTGCCCTTCTGAGGCCAAAGTCCACCACCGGGGCACCGTTTGCCGCCCAGCAGACCCTGGCAGCCTTGGTGGCTATGAGGGTCTGGAAGTTCATGATGTTGAGCAGGGCTGTCTCGATGAGCTGCGCCTGGGGCAAGGGGGCTCTCACCCTTATGAGGGGCTCGTGTGGAAATACAACCGTCCCCTCAGGAATTGCCCAAAGATCCCCCGTGAACTCAAATGCTTCCAGGTAGTCCAGCACCGCCTTTGGGAACAGCCCGAGAGTCTCCAGGTAGGCTATTTCCTGGGCGCTGAACCTCAGGTTCTGCAAATAATCTACGAGGTCAGCAAGCCCAGCAAGGACGCAGTACCCTCCGTCATCGGGCACTTTTCTGAAGAAGTAATCGAAGTTGGCCCACTGCTCTCTCTTGCCTTCCTGCACGTACCCGCCGACCATGGTGAGCTGGTAAAGATCGGTCAACAAGGCCAGATTCCCTAAATCCGCCATCCTGATACCCCTGCCCTGTACCCTTATCTCTTGTCCCCCAAGAAACCTTCAAGACAGGATGCTAATACCTCTGTGAATCTCCTGCAAGGTACCCGGCCAGCACAGCATCCAGGAACGTCTAAGTGAGCTGCACCCTCATCCAACTCTGGAAATGGGAGAAAGAGCAGGGCCTTCGAGTGAAGGCTTGGGGATAAGGGAAGGTGCCTTCAGGGCACCAAATTCTCTATGGTCTTCGGTTCAGAGTGAGTCCCTCACCAGTTGTTCTCCAGGCAGGGTAAGAGACGCGCCTGTCTACAGCGGCGGGGCCTTGTTTGAAAGCAGTCTCTGGGTGCAAGGCCAGAGTGCACAGGATACCGGCTAGGGAAATCTCCGGGCATATCTCCGGATTCGGGGTATGGGTCCCCAAAGTCCTCGGCCTCGGTGCACAAGCCGGGCAGGGCAGGAAGTGCCTAGCCTACCAAGCGCAAAGAAGTTATCCTATCTAGCGTTTTGCGCTTCATTGCTCCCTGCCGCAGAGAGTCTTTTTTTTGAAAGGGAGGCCGGCAGCTTTGGAGTTCCTCAAGAACGGCTCGCTATTGTCTCTTTACAGGAATTGCAGGTTGTGTCCGCGGGCTTGCGGCGTGGACAGGCTTTCCGGACAAAGGGGATTCTGCCGAGAGAGGGCCCACCTTCGCATTGCCACCATAGAAGCCCATTTTGGGGAAGAACCTCCTTTTAGTGGTTTGAATGGGTCTGGCACGGTTTTTTTCTCAGGCTGCTCTTTGCGTTGCATGTACTGCCAGAATTACCAGATCTCCAGGATGGGGATAGGGGAGAGCTCCTCGGTTCTTGAAGCTGCAAGATGCATCTTTCAGCTATGGCAGCTCGAGAGGGTGCACAATCTGAACCTGGTCACCCCGGATCATTTCCTCCCCCATGTCATAGCCCTTGTGGAGGAACTCCGCCAAAGAGGAGCTGGGCTCCCGGTAATTTACAATGTCTCGGGTTACCAGCAGGTGGAAGCCCTGAGGCTTGTGGAACCCTATGTGGATATTTACTTGCCCGATTTCAAGTACGGGGATCCAGGGCTTGCGGCTTGGCTTTCCAAAGCAGAGGATTACCCCGGCAAGGCTTTGGAAGCCATTGAAGAGATGCTCAGGCAAAAGGGTTTCCTGGAGACGTGGGAACAAGCCCAGGTAGCCCCCCATGGACCCTCCTTTCCCCTTGCCAAGAGGGGTGTCATGGTGCGCCACTTGGTCCTGCCGGGCCAGCTGAACAATTCCCTTGATGCCTTGAAAATGCTCTTTATTGAGTTTGGCCCGGGTCTGCCCTTGAGCCTCATGAGCCAGTATGCCCCGGTAGGAAATCACTTGCCGCGGGAACTACAAAGGATGATTTCAGCCGAGGAATTCCAGGAAGTGCTGGATCTGGCCCTAGGGCTCGGTTTTCGAAACATTCTCTACCAGCCCCTGGACGGGGCTTCCAACTCAGACCGCGAGACCCCTTTTCTTCCTGACTTTACAAAGAAAAGGCCCTTTCCCGGGAACCTCAAGGCCAGCTTTTCCCAGGCTGGGCAGGCCTGGGGGAATTCCTGTATCAGGGGACCACTCCGGAAGGCTCTTTGTGCGGCTTCAGGCCGGAGACCCGATTGCAGCACCTCTTTCCAGACTAGAAAAACACCCGAGGAGACCCAGCAGGGCGACTTGGATTTTGAACCACCCGGTGCGGCTGCCCGCAATTCACGAGAAAGGGGGACAAGAGCAATGCTTATCGACCAGGTCAGGACAATAGCAGTGGTTGGAGCCGGGAACATGGGGCACCAGATATCTGTGCTTTGCGCCCTGAAGGGCTTCAGGACGTTTTGTACAGACATAAGTGCTGAGGTTCTTGGCAAGGCCCAGTCCTTTGCCGAGTCTTACCTGCCGGCCCAGGTGAAAAAGGGAAGGATCAGCGAGGAACAAGCCCAGCTGGCCAGGGAAAATCTAAATTTCACCCCGGATATTCACACGGCCGTAGGCGAGGCAGACTACGTCATTGAGGCAGTGGTGGAGGTGCTGGAGGTGAAAAGAAAGCTGTTTGCAGAACTCGACCGGCTGGCACCGCCTCATTGCATTCTGGCCACCAACAGCTCTTACATAGTAAGCTCCAAGATAGCCGATGTGACAGCCCGGCAGGACAAGGTTCTGAACCTGCATTTTTTTAACCCGGCCCTGGTGATGAAACTGGTGGAAGTGGTCCAGGGGCCCCACGTGTCAGAGGAGACAGCCAGTCTTTCGGTTCAGCTGTCAGAGAGACTCGACAAAGTGCCCGTTTGGATCCGCAAGGAGGTGGAGGGTTTTCTGCTTAACCGGATAATCCGGGCCATTAGGCAAGAGGCACTTTGGCTCCTGGAGATGGGGGTGGCTTCCTTCGAGGACATAGACAAGGCCTGTGTTTACGGGGCCGGGCACCCCATGGGCCCTTTCAAGCTAATGGATCTGACAGGAATTGATCTTCACTATACCATGGCAATGGAGCGCTTCAGGTCAACCGGCAACCCGGCCGACTTACCCCCGCCAAGCGTGGTGGAGAGGTTCTTGAAAGGTCATTACGGCCAGAAAACAGCTAGAGGCTGGTATGATTACACGCAATCCTGAGCTTGTCCCGCTTTGGGTGGCTGTCGGCATGCCGACAGCTACCTCCTCCCTCTGACCAGGATCCCCGGCCCTGGCCAATTCCGGGGCCAACCGGACGGACCTCCAGATGCCTCTCCTCCCAAGCCTACCAACTCCTTGAGCCATGTCACCCAAAGCATCTTCTCGAGCCCCCATGGGAAAGGGACTCCCTGGCAGAGATACACGCGCGTACATTCAACGAATTCCCGGTTCTTCCCACCCACCGTTTCTCTCGGAACCAAAATATCGCAATATCTCGCCAAGATTGGTTGCGCTTCTCTTGACTCTCCTTTTTCTATCTTCTCGCACGTTTTGTTACGCAACAAAACTGCCAGAATCCGCCATCTGAAACCTGCAACCCTCTTTAGCCCGCGTACAGGATTTCCCCAGATCGGATCTCCGCGCACTCCGAGTTGACTTAGTCTCTGATATTGGCTGGTTATGAGCTCAGCCCTGATGCACTATCCCATTTTTTCCCCTGCTTGACTATTTGGCCTCAAGCCGCATCCGCCCCTTTTGGCTTGCTATTTCACGCAATTTTCTAGCATTGGTGGTAACAATTTAATATCCTGTATTGCTCCCACATTCTCTAGCTTTGTTCTTCAAACCTACCCAGGTAGGGACCTTTCTGTTTCACGCTCTAGGCTCCTTCCCCTGGGAGACCCACTAGCCCCCTTGGTTTCCCAAGCCCGAGCCAACCAGCTGCTCCCGGGGCTTCGGGTCCCCCCCAAGCCTGACTCCTGAGGCCAGGCCCTGCCTTGACCCTCCTGCTGCCAAACCAGGTTGTTCCAGGCGAGCCCCATCTTCGTGCTCTTTCTGCACAAGGCAAGGGTCACTGGAATCCATTGGAGGCCTGGATGGCCTCCTCCCCAAACACCCCCCAAGGAACCCTTATCCAATAATCCCTCCAAGTGCCCTTGCACCGGCAGACTGTTTTCATGCTTGCTTGGCAGGGCCCTTCTCTCTCCCTACTCCCCCTTCCTTGTGTCTCACCTACAAGGGGATTGCTCCTATCTCTCCGCATTGCCTTGGATGCGGGAAGACCCGGAGCTTTGGGCCTTCAGCCTGGCCTTGAGCACCAAGAGACAAGGTCCATTTGGGAGTCTGACAGGCTTCTGGCCAGGGCCCCGAGTCACGGAGACTGGCGCTCCCCAATGCCAGCTTTGGTATAGGGTTTTCTTGTTGGGGATTCCTTGGTTGGACTTAATTTCTCGGGGAAGCTCAGGGACTGTTTACTTGTGGGACCCAACTGACTATCCAAGAAGATCTTCCACTACTCCCTTCAGTTTCCTCAGGGCAGTGAGTATCTCGGCCTTATCCTCTTCTCCCATACGATTCAATCGGAGCCTTTCCAGGCGTTGAGCGAGCATTCTTATCTGTCCTGCCAACCTCGCTGCCCCTCCACCTGATTTTTCCCTGCCCCTGGTTATGTCTCGTACTTTTTCGCTTTTCAGGCTTTTCTCTTTCACCCTCCGAAACAACCTGAGCATTTCCTCAGGGCTGGAGAGTTTGGCTATTTCCACGAGTAGCCTTCTGGGATAAGAGTCGGCGCGCCGACATTCCTCCTTGATCTCTTCTGGGAGTCTGACCAGACTAAGGGTCTCTGTAACCGTGGTCCTTGCCTTTCCAATGACCTTGGCCAGCCGTTCGTGCGTATAACCGTGTTCCTTTATCATCCGCCAGAGAGCTTCGGCCTCCTCCACAGGCTTGAGATCCTCCCTTTGCAGGTTCTCTATCAAAGCTATCTCTGCCTCATTCCCATAGGTCACTATGGCCGGAATCCTCTCCAGGCCTGCCATGCGAGCAGCCCGAAGTCTTCTCTCCCCGGCCACCAGGATCATCTCCCCAGCCTCCCCCCTTCGAACCAGCACGGGCTGAAGCACACCCCTCTCTCGAACGGACTCCGTCAATTCCTCCATGGACTCCGGATCAAAATACTGCCTGGGCTGATCAGGGTTCGGCAGAATCTCCTCAACAGGTATCTGTAGGAACATGCCTTCGGGAAAATGGTTAGGATCCGCAGGATGCTCCTCAACCTTTCCCCGGGGAACAGCCAGTCTTGTTCTCTTTTCGGCCAGTTTGTCCCTTATTGAAGGCATAGCCTCAAGAATTCCTCTGTGAGCTGCCTGTAGTCCTCGGCGCCAAAACTATTGGGCTTGAATTGGAAGATGGGCTCCATGGCCATGTGGGCCTGGTTCAGGGCCTCGTTCTGCCTGATCCTGGTTTCAAAAACCATGTCTCGAAACGGCTCCAGCTGCTGCATCACCCACTCTATGGACACGCTCTTTCGCGAATCATATTTTGTCAACAGGATTCTGACCTGTCTCTCAACCTCGAAGCCGTCCGCGCTCTTCACAGTCGCGATGGTATCCATCAAGTCCGCGAACCCCTCCAAAGAGTACCGGGCAATTTCACACGGTACAATTATGAAATCGCAAGCCTTGAGGGCATTCACGGTCAATATCCCGAGAGTCGGCCTGCAATCAATAACTATGAAGTCGAAATCCAGGCCTTCCATGGCCCGCTGCAAGATGCTTTCCCTGTACATCTCGGGTATCAATTGCTGCTCTGCCCTGTCCAGCCTTATATGGGACGGGGCCAGAAAAAGCCCTTCAAACCTAGTGCTAAGAACCACCTCCCCAATTCCACGCTTGTTCACCAGCACATCATGAATTGCCAGCTGAAAACTCCCCGGCTCCACCCCAAGCCCAATAGTGGCATGGGCCTGCGGGTCCAAATCCACGAGCAGCACCCTCTTGCCTTTCTTGGAAAGACCGCAGGAGAAATTAATGGCCGTAGTGGTCTTCCCCACGCCTCCCTTTTGGTTCGTGATGGCAATCACTCTAGGCATGGCCTCTTTCTACACCCTCTCCCTGCCCAAATCAAGCCGGTTCTCCAATCCCAGCTCCTAGCGCCCCCCCCCCGGCGGTTCTCACATCTCAAATACTCCACCTCGGGCCCCCGAACGAATCTACCAATGCTCCCCGGCCTCTCAAAGCATTAACTGAAGGACTACATGCCAAGGCCCACACTCCCCACTTACGTCTTAAGCTACTATTATCACTAAGGTATTCACCGATACTACTACTTGTTGCGTGATCTTGCCATATATTTCAGTTCTCCCTTTATCTCCTCGCACCGCCCATTTTCACCCTGTCGATTTGTCAGTTCCGCCCGCATTTTTTATCTGCTCCGTTCGCGCAATTTCTTCACCCTACACTCCCTATGCAAAAACAGCCATGAACCTCTTTAGCCTTCGCCAGTGAATCGGCCTTCTTCCCCGGCTTAATGTATAATACGTGCCTTCCCTAACAGTTCCCTCCACTTGCCTCACGAGTATCTTTTCCTGCACCAGGAACTGGATCGCATTCACATAGTTTGCCTCAGACAACGCCTCGGGAACCCTCACCTTCCCACTTCGATAAAGTTCCCTCCCTTTGAGCCTTATTCGCCACAAGAAAAACCTTTGGGAGAGTCGTCTTCGCGCCAAATACTTGAGCGAGCACCCCACAACAAAGTACGACTCGAAGTAACCCTGCACCAATCTCGCCAAACCAAGCAACTCTTGACGCTTCCCGCTGGGCGCACTGTACCCACCCTCTGAGCGCCATAGCAGCCCGTACTCCACCATCCCTTCCAAGGTGCTCCCTATCCTTTCCTCCAGATCCTCCTCTGGCAGGAAAACGAACTCCTGCCGGAAGAAGTTCTTCAAGAAACCCACCTCCTCCAGAATGCTCTCCTTGGACCTAACGGACCTTCCCCCGGCCAAAACCGCAGCCGCCAAGAAGCTGTAAGGAAGGAAGTGGTGCAGTATGGCGTTCTTGTAATAATCAAGCTGCCTCCTGTTTCTCTCTTCCAGTTCGAACTGGATCTCCAGGTCCGAGTCCCTTTCCCCGGCGGCCTCACCCACCCTCCTACAGATGCCCTCCTTGTGGAAAAACTCAAGGGTGTCCCAGATGAGCCTATGGACTCCGCCCGGTTCCTTCATGCTTGCAGCCAATCTTGCATTTTCCCTGAGCAGGATCCAGTGCATGAGGCGGCCCATTCGCAGGATCTCCCCGAGACAGAATCCCTTTGGTCCGCAGGCTAACGCTGCTGAGGCAACAAAGGCTGTGGGCACAACGGTCATGACCCTGTTTATGCGATGGGCAATCTCGTACCCCAGGTAGTCAGGAATGTTCTGCCTGGTATACCTAGCACTTCCTCCCGGCTTATGAAGGGTTCTATCCAGGAACTCGCTCAAATAAATGGGCTCATCGAAGCTCACCCAGATACGGCCCCATTTCTTTCTTATCACTTCCCTGCTGCGCAGGACCTCCCAAAGACTCTCCTTTCTCTTTTCCCCTCCCTCCAGCTCCCTTAGGTACGCCCCCTCCTCCATCACCCGTTCATATGAGATGGCTACAGGCACGAAAGCTATTTCCCTACAAGCCCCGCTTCTCTGCCCTTCCAGGAGCATTGCCAGAAACCCCGGCTTGGGCAAGACCAGCTTACCCGAACGGCTCCTGCCTCCCTCAATGAAAAACTCTATGGGATAGCCCTCCGAGAGGATGGTGTGAAGATATCTCGAGAAAATGGCGGGATACAGCACCGAGCCCCTGAAATCCCTCCTTATAAAGAAAGCCCCTGATTTCCGAAACAGGAAACCCATGGGCCAAAAAGCCAGGTTCACCCCTGCTGCTGTCAGAGGGGGATAAAGGTAGTTGTGGTAAAAAATATAGCCCATGATCATATAGTCCATGTGGCTCTTGTGACACGGTACAATAACCAGGTTGGCCCTTCGCGCAGCCTCCCTCACCTTTTTCAACCCCTCTTGATCCACCTCAAGGCCGTCGAATAGGTGCTTCACTGCCCAAGTCATGACCCAGTCCCAAAACCGCAGAAACACTGGATCGTAGTCGGCGGCTATTTCCTTGAGTATCTTGTAAGCCTCCTTTCTGACGGACTCAGCTGATTTCCCCTTCCTGCGCGACCGCCTCTGGATGGCCTGCTGAACCCTCTCGTCCCTGAGTACCTTTTCAAGCAGCTCCTGCCGAGATCTCACAACAGGGCCCGTCACCACTCTCCTTTCCCGGTTTAGTCTGTCCAGGAGCTCCCTTCTCAGAGATGCTGCAACTAGCTCCTTGTCCTCGTGCTTCTGCAGCCTGAGGTACTCCCCAAGTTCCAGCGGCTCCGCATAGAAGATGTGTGAATCCTTTCTGTAGAATCTCAGGAAATTTATGAACACCCTTATACTTGAAGGGTTAGCCCTGCTACCCAATACCACCTCATCCAACAAGGAACCCACCCTTTCCCTGGCTCGATCCCAAATGACCATCTGCGGCACCAAAAATATCCGGCACCCGCTCTCCTGGTAGGCATCCAGCACCTCCACAAAAGGATCCAAGCCATTTTCCACAAATCTTTGCTCAAAAGCTTCCATGTCCTCCAGGTAAAGCACCAAGGGGAGACCCCTCAAGACCAGTTCCTTTACGGGCCTTGCCCGTCGGGCTTCCTGCCCCCCCATAAGCCTGGCCATTGCCCTCTTCCAACAAAACCCCAAAGACTGGAAAAGGGTGAACCTCCCATCGCAGGCCAAAACCGGCACAGGAAGTCCCATCTTCTTGCACTGATACTGACACAAGAGGCTTTCAAGATCGGAACGGCTTCGCAGAACATATACTATTGACCCGAGCTTTCCCAACTCCCTGATCCGTTCCAATTGATCCCCAACCGGCTGCACCCGCGAAAAAAGAAGCCGCATCACCACCCTGAGCAAAGGACCGTAATTCCCCTCCAGGCAGGAGCGGTTAACAGGGAGCCACTGCCCCATGCAGCGCAGATCGCCCCCAGGCCGCCTCTGTTCTGTGTCTCCCCTAACCACCTCTCCTGCCCCAGACATGATCCCGGAGCCCTCACCTGGTTTGGCCCCTCTTAAGTCCTTTCCCCCGAGCGCCCCTTGCATCAGGCCACCTTCTCACTCCGAGTCGCTCCAAACTACCCGGTTTCCTCCAAGTCTCTTTGCCAAATACAGTCGGCGGTCAGCAACACAAATCAGCTCCTCCACCCCGCTTTCCTCCAAGCCCACGACTGCCGCCACTCCAATACTGAGCCTTAAAGGCACCTTGGCCCCGCCGAGTTCTAAAGGACCATTGTCTAGCGCGCTTTGTAATTTCTCTGCCACTTTTACGGCTGACTCCAAGCTGGTGTGGGGGAAAAGGGCAGCAAACTCGTCCCCCCCGTACCTGGCAACCATGTCATAGCCCCTGGTGTGATCACGCAAAATACTGGCAACATGCCTCAGAGCCTCGTCCCCTGCCAAGTGGCCAAATCTGTCATTGATAGCCTTGAACCCGTCCAGGTCGGCCATCATACAGGCAAGGGGACTCTTGAGCCTTCTTGAGCGTTCCAGCTCCCTTCTCAAGGCACCCTCGAAGGCTCTTCGATTGGGAATTCCGCTGACCGGGTCTGTGACCGACATCAACACCAACCTCTGGTGGGCCAAAATGTTGTTCATGGCAAGAGAGATCCTGCAGCCCAATCTCCTGAGGAAATCAGTACCCTGATCTGGACTATATCTCTGGGCGTCCCTGCTCCCCAAGTTCAAGCTGCCCATGAGTCTTCCCGAAAAGTAAAGGGGCACAATTGCATGTGATCTCATATCCGGGATCATTTCCCTTCCAAAAAAAAGACCAACATTATCCCCTGGAGGGCCCAAGATCACCTCTCCCTTCTCCAATCCAGCAAGAGCCCCCTCCAGCTCTCCGGGTTTCACTATCCGTATGAAACTGGGCAGTCCTTTGATTCCTCTAGAACCCTGATGGCTCAACACGTCAGATGGTTCGAGAGCCACGCAAAGGCTCACCCATTCCACCCCAAAACGTTTGCGTATCTCTTGAACCAAGACTCGGGCCATTTCACGAACAGAACGGCTTCTGAGAATCCTCTCCTCAAGCGCATCAAAGTTGTCCTGTATGCTTTGGTTGGCCCTAGCCACATTGAAAATATCGTTGATCCGAGCCAAGAGAAGCTCGTTCTCCTTGAGCACCTTCTGGAAAAGCCTCTCATTGAATGAGATCACATTGCTTCTCTTGGAGGTCTTCTTCACGGCCTCTCGCACCCTCCTTTCAAAGCCCTAATCATTACCCAAGCTCTTCAGCATTGGATCCAACACAGGGGTCTCTGGGCCTTATTTTTTCACCGAGATCCACCACAGAGGGAATCACTCCTCAATGCCCCGGGAGGCTTTAAAATGGTCGGTCTCAAATCCCTTCTCGGGTCTTACGGCACGGTCGGAGCGTTCCAAGGCACAGTCGCCCTCCATTCCAAACAAACCGCCCTGCTTACATTATCCACTTGCCCGCTAGTAATGCAGGTGAAAAAGCGTTTCTGTCCTAAGCCTGCTGTCGTTCCAGAAGAATCCTACCTTCTTGGGAGCATCCCCAAGTCAGCGCCTACTGTCATCAATAAGCCTGAATAATCCACCAGTGGCAACTGGGGCTGGTCAGGGAATCTTGCCCTGAGACTTGAGGTTCTGAAGGATCTTCCTTATGCGCTCTGACTGCTCACCCTGGGGAACCAATTTCAAGAACTCCTCCCAAGCCCGGGCAGCTCCAGCCATGTCATTCAAGTCATGAAGAAGCACTACACCTTCGTTATACAAGCTATTGAAATGATTCGGATCCAGTCTGTGGGCTTCCCTGAAGAGCTCCACTGCCCTCTGGGGCTGCCCCAGAAGCCTGTACATGGTGCCCATGTCCGTAATTACATCCGGATCTCCTGGCTTCAGAGCAAGGGCTTTCTCGTAAGCTCGGATGGCTTCCACCGGTCTTCCCATGTCGTAGTTCAAATTGCCAAGCCCTACCCAGGCTTCCAGATCTTGCGGATCCCTGGCAACCCTGGCCTCCAGAGCTTTGAGCTCGGCAAGCTGCTGTGGGGAGTCCGCCGCAGGGGGGACTGAAACCGTGCTCCTAGGCTGTCCACCCGTACGACCAGCCAAGCGATGTTCCCAGATCCCACCTAGAATTGCCCCTGCCACAAAACCAACCAGCAAGGCCCCGAAAGTGAAGGCCAGCAGTTTTCCCCGTGTAACCAGGCTCTTTTCTCCCTGTTCCGCACTCAGCTTCTTGTTCGCGCTGTTTCTCATGTCTTTCTTGCACCCCCCTGGCCCAGCATGGACCCAAGCCCCCCTCACAGCCGAGCCAAGAACAGCTTCAGAGCTCTTGAGAAATCCGCCAGGACCTCTTTGAATCTCTCATGTCTCCAGGAAGGCCTTTTTTCGATTGCCTAAACTGTCCTTGATTGTCCCCCCTATACCATGCCCCCTGATCCGCGTCTCACTCCCCTGTGACCCTCAATACCTCTTCCACCGTTGTGATACCTGCCCTGATTTTTCTGACACCGTCCTCCCTCAGGCTCTTCATGCCTCTTTCCATGGCCGCTTTTCGCAAGGTACCGGAATCCGAGGTCTGCATCATGAGACCCCTAAGAGTGTCGTCCATCACAAGAAACTCGAAGATACCGGTCCTCCCTCGGAATCCCGTCTGGAGACAGGAGTCACACCCTCTACCCCTGTACAGGATTACCTCCTCCTCCTGGGCAATGCCAAGCTCCCTCATGGTCCTGGCATTGGGGCGGTAGCCTTCCTTACACTTGGGGCAAATCACCCTCACCAAACGCTGTGCCAGGATGGCATTTACCGAAGAGGATACCAGGAAAGGCTCCACCCCCATGTCAATGAGTCTTGTGATGGCCCCTGCGGCATCGTTCGTGTGAAGAGTGCTGAAAACCAGATGGCCTGTCAGGGCGGCGTGGATGGATATCTCAGCGGTCTCAGTATCCCTTATCTCCCCTACCAGAATCACATCCGGATCTTGACGCACAATGGAACGAAGTCCCCGGGCGAAGCTCAGACCTATTTTGCTGTTTACCTGAATCTGGCCGATCCCGGCAAGCTGATACTCCACCGGGTCCTCTATGGTTATTATGTTCTTGTCCGGGGAATTGATCCTGTTGAGAGCTGCGTACAGGGTAGTGGTCTTGCCGCTTCCGGTGGGGCCTGTCACAAGGATTATGCCGTTGGGTGCAGAAATGAGCCTTTCAAACAACTCCATCTGCTCTGGGAAAAGGCCCACTTCCTCCAGACCCAATAGGACACTCGTCTTGTCCAACAATCTCAGAACCACCCTCTCTCCAAAAGAGGTGGGCAGTGTGGAGACCCGGATGTCGAAATCCCGCTCGGCCACCCTAAGACGTATCCTGCCATCCTGGGGAAGCCTCTTTTCGGCTATGTTCATCTTGGCCATGACTTTGATGCGGGACACAATGGCTGAATGCAGATTCCGGGATGGACTCAAACTGTTGTAAAGCACCCCATCCACCCTGTAACGGATCTTCAGCTCCTTGTGGTAAGGCTCTATGTGGATGTCGCTGGCCCTTAACCTTACGGCCTCGCTCAGGATCGTGTTGACCAACTTGATGACAGGAGCATCTGCAGATGACTCCAGCAAGTCCTCTGACTCCTCCAGTTCTGCCAGAACCCTTCCGCTGCCCCCAAGCTCCTCCAGGTCCGCCAAGACCTGCTCCGCGGTGTCGCCCGATTCGTGGTAAATCCGGTTGATGGTCCGGGAGATCTCTGTTGTCAGGCTGAGAACCGGCTTGACACTCCAGCCAGTTCTTATTCTGAGGTCATCCAGGATTTCCAAGACCAAGGGGTCAGCCATGGCTACCCAAAGCTCCCTATCCTTCAGCTTGACTGGCACGATCATGTGCTTGCGGGCGAAGTGAATCGGGATCTGTGAGAGGACTTGTCCGTCTATCCCCTCCACTTCCAAGGAGGGCAAGAAAGGAATGCCCATCAATTGGGCCCAGGCCATGTTCAGGTCTTCCCTCAAGAGCAAACCCCTGGCCACCAGGGCCTCAGCCAAGGCCCACTCATCCCTGCCCGGCAGGGACTCCAGTTCCTGGTCCAGGACCTGGTGGGACAGCTTTCCTTGCTCCTGCAACACTCCCAGGAGGGAGGGCCGTTTTGTAATGAACCTCCCCTCTTCTGGAGCCAAACCCGGCTTCCCTAGCCCTCCCTCCAGATTATGCTTGGCTTCCATTTTGTTACCTTGAACCTTCTCTCAGATCATTGGATGGGGCTCCTGGCCCCTATGGAATTAAGAGGTTATCTAAGGATCATGTCCAAAGTTTCCTCGAAGTCCTCACCCCTCCATTCCTGGAATTTCTGGGCGTCTCTTTCCCTTTCCTTTTTCTTTTGCTCGGTGATATCGGCCATGTCCTCAGGAGTGTTGACGATGTGGGGAGTGATGAAAATCAGCAGATTCCTCTTCTCCTGGGGGCCTGTAGACTGGGTCCTGAAGAGATTCCCCAGAAGGGGCACACTTCCCAAACAGGGCACACCCGAGGTGGACTGCCTCTGACTGTCCTGGATCAAGCCTCCTATGACCACTGTTTGGCCATTTTCCACCACCACTACTGTCTTGGCCTGGCGCTTGAAAGTGGTAGGCGTGGTGGTAAGCACCTGCTGAGCGCCAACGTCAGACACCTCCTGGAATATGTTTAGTCGCACGAACTTGCCCTTGCTGATTTGGGGAGTGATTCTGAGGATGATTCCCACATCCTTGAACTCAAAGGTCTGTAGCACAGCTGTGGTCGGGGTTGTAGTCCCCGGAGTGGTGCTCTCGGCTGTTCCTGTTTGAGATTTCAGGAACGGGATGTTCTGTGCCACCACTATCTCGGCTTCCTCGTTATTCAAGGTCAGTATGTGGGGGGTGGAAAGAATGTTCACATCCTCCGCCCTTTGAAAAGCCCTCAGCACGGCCTTTAGATTCGTGAACTGTTGACCGGCAATGGTTATCGGTCCTTTGAAAACTCCAAAAAGGAACTGGGCGGCTGTGGAAAAATCCAGATTGGCGGGCCCGGTGCCGGTTTGGATTCCGGTCTCCCTGCCGGAACTGTCCACTCTTTCCGCAAACTGCCATTCCACACCAAGGCTCTTGGTCTTGGTGAGAGAGACCTCTGCGATGAGAGCCTCCACCAGCACCTGGGGTCTCCAGACATCCAGCTTGCTTATAAGCTCTTTTACTGTTTCATAATCCTCAGGAGGGGCCATGACTATTATGGCATTGGTGGCCTTGTCTGCCACCACCACCACGTCCTCCCCCAGAATGGCAGCCCGCGGAGCCCTTTCTATGCCTGAGGAAAAAAGCCCCGCCCCTGCCGATCCAAGGCCTGTGGAGCGGGTTGCTCCCAACCCTCCGCTGCTCAGCCCTGTGGCCTGTGACAAAGAGCTTGTGGAGCCCAACCCGCCCAAACCAGAAGAACCCAGCCCGCTTGTACCTCCCAGTGCTGACCTGGTAGTCCCCAAGCCAGAGGTCCCATATCCGACACCCGCGGCACCTCTGCCCGAAAGCTGAGAGAGTACCTGAAGCACCTCCTCAGCCTTGGCATTCTCCAGATAGTAAACATGGATCTTCTTCCTACCGGGCGGAAGTGGCACATCCAGCTTCTCCACCAGTTCCAGGATCTTTCGGGTCTCGGCTTCGCTTGCGATGATTATGAGGGAATTGGTGCGCTCGTCAGGTACAAGCTTTGAAGCGCTTAGGGCCGCGGGTTCTTCTGATGCAGCGCTCTGAACGGGTTGGGACGGGGTAGGCGCCCTGGGGGTGGGAGGAGTTGGTTGCGTGACAGGCTTAGGAGAGACAGAGCGCACAGTAGCCCCCCCCCCAGCCCTTGCACCGCCTCTGTCCATGAGGGAGAGCAGTTCCGTGGCCAGTGTTTGCGCGGAAGCATACTTGAGTGGATGGACTGTTATCTTTTCATCCTTGGATTCCACATCCATTTCCCTGATGAGGGCCTGGAGCCTCCGGATGTTGGAAGCATAGTCCGTTATTATCAAGGTGTTGGTAGGTGGGTATGAGACAATCTGACTCTCCTTGGACACCAAAGGGGTCAGTATTCCCCTCAGGTCATTTGCATTGGCATGCTGTAGCGGGATGAGCTGGGTGATCATACGATCTTCCCTGCCCACTCTGAGGGAGTCCTCGGCCTTGAGAGTCTCTATGTCTCTGTACCTGGCCTCTGCGGAGGGCACAACTTTGAAGACCTTCCCTGCCTCTACCACTGTGAAGCCTTTCATTTCCAAAACCGATAGAAAAACGTGGTATGCCTCATCCACTGTTATGTCGGTCGGGGATATGATCGTGACCGTGCCTTTGACTTTGTCGTCCACCACGAAGTTCTTGCCCGTGAGTTCGCTTATGAACTTGATAACAGTCCGTAGCTCAGCGTTGTCGAAGTTGATCGTGATGCGATCTGAGCTGTTGGGTCGCTTGTTCTGCTCTGTCTTTGGGATTTCCGCCTGTGCCTGGGTGGCAGAGCCCTTGGAGGCTGGCTGGGCTCCAAGGCCCTGGGTCTTGGGGGTTGTGCGTTTGGGTGGCAAAGAACGGGCTGGAGCGTTCCCCTGCGGGGCAGCTTCTGCTGGAGCTGCCTGCCCCTCTTCCACCAGCCTGGCCGCCAGGCTGCTGGCACAAGGCGCGATCAAGGTAAAGCCCCAGAAAAGCACCGAGCCCACACACACACCAAGAAACAGCAAGTTACGCCGCACCTAGGCCTCCGATTACGACCAGATTCAACCCCTGCACAAATACCCCCGGGTTTTTCATGCCCCGGGCCGAAACTCACCCCAAAGAAAACTCCACCTGGGACTACTCACCGAGACCCACCCCGTCGGAAACTGAATCCCACCGAACCCCCTGCCCCGCCATAGGAGTCCTCCGGCCCGAATGGGCCAGTCCTTCCCCCCTCGGGTTTCTCTTCTCAAGTGACTCTGAAATTGCTCCACCCAACCCCAAGGCCGATTTTTTCTCTCAAATCTGGCTTTTTGGAATAATAGCAGGGTTCCTCATGCTTTCCAAGTTTAGCTTTAGCGGACTTGTCAGCAAAAAATTCTCAAGCCCTAAGCCGTACCAGTCACTTGGCTCGAGCGAATTTTGGGGCTCATCCCCCCCTGGCCCCTGAATGCCATGTGGTCTGCTGAGCCAAGAAATCTCTCCCTTGCCTGGAAGGAGGCAACCACACGGTTTTCAAGCAGATCCCAGCAAGTGCACCCACATTATGACTTAGCCTTGAGTCTCCTTTTTTTTCTGAATCACCCAGGCCAAGGCCGTGAGACTGTATCAGCTTCGTGAGGCGCTTAGGGGCTTCCCCTGGAGCTTGCCTCACGGAGCCCTGAAGGTTATGATCAGAAAAGCCGAGGCGGAGGGGCAGTTCGTTCAGGGGCTTCGGTCTTGATACAAACCCTTATATGGCCATGGGATGCTTGATTACCAGGAAAAAGTTTGCAAATGAAGGCTGCTTGAGGCTTGGAGCTTGCTTCGAAGAGGCTAGGTGGGGACATTCCAAGAAATCTCAGGGGGTCTCTGATTCTGAGTACTAGGCTCACGAGCCCCTGGGAAATAGGGGCAGGATTGGTCCAGGAATGTTTGGTAAGTAGGGATTGGTTTGTCCCTGGAGGAGTGTTGGGTAACTTGTTCTACATGCTCTTGGGGCTCCTCTTGATGAGCTCTACCTGCTTGGCAGATTCCCCCGTCAAGCCTGGGCCCAAGGAGAAGTGCCCGGTCTGTGGAATGTTTGTGAGCAAGTACCCTGAATGGACAGCCCAGGTCAAGACTAAGAAAAACGCCGTTTTCTTCTTTGACGGGGCAAAGGACATGTTTAAGTTCCTGGCTCAGCCCCAAAAATATGTTCCGGGAATCGAAAAAAAGGACGTAACGGAAATCTACGTGACCGACTATTACAGCCTCAATCCCATCGATGGAACAAAGGCCTTCTATGTCTTGGGAAGCGATGTGTACGGCCCCATGGGAAGGGAACTGATACCTTTTCTCAAGGAAGAGGAGGCCAGGGCTTTTCTTAGGGATCATCATGGAAAAAGTATTCTTCGGTTCCAGGAGGTTACCCCGCAGTTGCTAAGGGAATTGGATTGAGAAAATGGGAAGACCATGCTTGATCTTTCTTCTCTTGCTGAACGCAGGAGCGATGGGGCTTGCTGGCATGTGCTTGAAGTCATCCTGTTTTTCGCCTGCCCCATCGGCTGCCTTGCAACAGATGAGGGAATTGGTCATTGTCTACGGACTTACGGATCTTTGTCTTTTTACAGAAGCCCGTTATACCAGGCACCCATCCGTAGCCGATATGCACTCGGCGTTTCAGGAGCATCCAGGAGCCTTGGACCATTTTCCAACAGGCTCCCTCATCCCCCCCCCAGCCCACCTGCGACCTGTTGCGCCCAGCCCGTCGCTTCCCAGTACACCAGGCAAGTCCCATGAGGGGCCAGATCCTGAGCATTCGCCAACCTCCTGGGATGGTTCCAGACTCCCTGACCTGAAACCCCCTCTAGCTCAGCCCGGCACGCACAAACAGTTCTTGGGCAAAGTCGCCTCAGTAAAATTAAATCAAGTACCTGGCCTGCATTACCCACTTTTTGTGAATCATGGGGACTGAGCTGAACGCTTCCTTAAACCCGGCAGCCTTGGAGATCATGAATTCATTTCCACGGATGGCTCGGGGTGGTCTTGCCCGGCTCTACAGGGCAATTAAGAGGTGAGAAAAACCCATGGTGCGCTGGTTGCGCCGACAGATGAACATCCTGGACTTTGCTCTTTTCTCCCTCAGGAGGAGAAAAGCCAGAAACCTGGCTCTTGTTTTCGTGTACACCACGGTGATTTTCTGGCTGGGCTCAGTGCTTCTTTTCTCAAGGGCCATGCAAACTCAGGCAGCCAGATTGCTGGAGGAGAGCCCGGAGATCTTGGTTCAAAGACTCTGTGCAGGGCGCCACGAGCTCATCCCACTGGAATACATGGATCGATTAAGGGGAATCCCGGGAGTCCAGCAGGTTCAAGGGCGGCTTTGGGGCTACTACTACGATCCGGGAAGCGGGGCCAATTACACCCTGATGGTCCCGACATCTCAAGGTTCAGAGCTTCAACCGGGCTGGATAATGGTGGGCAGGGGTGTTCTCAGGAGCTTTGCTGCCCAGGACCAAGAGAGCTTGACCTTCAGATCCTACTCCGGCGATTTCCTGAGGCTTCGGGTGAGAGAGGTTTTCTCCTTGGATTCAGAGCTCTTGACATCGGATCTGATCCTCGTGGAAAAGGATGATTTCAAGAAGCTGTTCGGCTTCCCGGAGGGCTTTGCAACTGATCTGGCAGTCCGAGTGAGGAATCCCAGGGAAAGGCCCACAGTGGCAGAAAAAATTGCGCAATTGTTGCCAGATACAAGACCAATCCTGAGAGATGAAATACTTAGGACTTACCAGGCCCTTTTCGATTGGCGCGGTGGTATGGCACTCATGCTCCTCGTCTCTGCATTGCTGGCTTTCCTAATCCTGGCTTGGGACAAAGCCACAGGTTTGAGTGCAGAGGAGAAGAGGGAGATAGGCATCCTCAAGGCCACGGGATGGGAAACCGGCGATGTGATGCGCTTGAAGGCTTGGGAGGGACTTGTGATCTCTTTGACGGCTTTTCTCTTGGGGAGCACATTGGCATACCTCCACGTATTCCATTTCTCACAGGTTCTGCTGGCCCCCGCCCTCAAGGGTTGGGCAGTTCTTTACCCACATTTTTCCTTGGATCCGACCCTTAGACCTGGAGATCTTGCAGTGCTTTTCTTTCTCACCGTGGCACCTTACACCATAGCAACAATGGTGCCTTGTTGGAGGGCGGCCACTCTGGACCCGGACGGGGTGATGAGGGGACAGGCTTGATCCAACTCCTGGAAGTAAGAAAAGTCTTTCATCAAGGCAGGCCCAACGAGACCGTGGCTCTCGACAGAATAAGCATTTCTGTGCAAGAGGGCTTCATAACCGTTTTCAGGGGACCCAGCGGCTCGGGAAAGACCACTTTGCTAAGTCTGATCGGCTGCATGGCTCGGCCCAGCTCAGGTCGCATATGGCTGGGGGGAAAGGAAATAACAAGCCTCCCGGAACGGTTCCTTACGGAGCTGAGAAGAAAGACCTTCGGCTTCATGTTCCAGCAATTTTTCCTCATACAGGGGCTTACGGTATTGGAAAATGTTATTTTGCCTGCACAACCCTTGGGCCTTAAATGGTCCGAGACTAGAAGAAAGGCCAAGGAACTGCTCAACCGCTTTGGCATTCAGGGAAAGGCAGGGCAGAAAGTGGAGTGGCTCTCCGGTGGGGAGGCCCAGAGGGTGGCCATAGCAAGAGCACTTATCAACGATCCGCCCATAGTCATAGCCGACGAACCCACAGCCCACCTGGACTCTCGTCTCTCTCATGAGTTCATGAACAGCATGTCCGAACTCAAGAAAGAGGGCAAGACCATCATCATTGCAAGCCACGATCCCATCGTTTGCGACTCACCCTTTGTGGATAGGCTTGTGCAAATTAGAGACGGCAGGATCCTGGAGACAGGGGAGCTGCTCAGGGAAGCTGAAGTTTCCCCGGGAAAGCATCCCTGAGAGACACAAGGTCCTGGTCCTGTTTGGCCCACTCGAACACACGGGAATCCAGGGATGCAGCCCTCTCCAGAAAACCGAGCGCCTCCTGCTTGTTGCCCTGGAGAGCCAAGGCACAGGCCATGTTATAGTGCGCCTCTGCCACGGATGGATCAAGCTCCAGGGCTGTACGGAGCTTTTCCTCAGCCACGGCCAAATCCCCGACTCTCATATAGGCTACACCCAGGTTTACCCAGAGGGATGCGCGTTGGGGGCTCACCTGGATGGCCCTGTGGTACAGCTCTATGGCTCTTGAGGCACTGGAAATATCCTTCACATAGAGGTCGGCCAACGCCACAAGGGCTTCCACTGAGTTGGGCTCTTTGTGAAGAAACCCGATTAACTCTCTCTCGGCCCCCAGGAGGTCTCCATCTTGCCGCAGGGTTCTTGCCCGGGCTAATGTCTCCCTGAGCTCTGCCAATGTAGTGCGGGATCTTTTCTCCGGGAGAACTTGCTGGTCTTCTCGGGATGCCAGAGCCTGCTGTTCTGTTGGCTTGGGGAGCTCTCCCTCCTGCAACGCCCCATGGAGTTTCTTGGATAAGCTCAGGTGCGTTTCTTTCCCCAAGATATTCAGAAGAGTTCCCGCTGAGTGGAGACCGTTCCAGGAGACTTGAGACATTGTTACCCCTATGGCGGCTCCGGCCAGAACCAGCATGCTCAATCGCAACCCTGGCCGAAGCCTACGGTTCACCTCACACGGAAGGGGCCTGGCCACAGATTCCACCCAAGAGAGGTCCTCCTGTCTGGACGCCTCCCTCTCCTTCCTGACTCTCTCCAGGGCTTCCTGTATGGCGCTCAAGGTCCCTCCTCCTCGCCCAGAAGCTGCAAAAGCATGGCAATGGTGCGGGGCCCAGCTCTTCCGTCTGCTGCCAACCCGTTGGCCTTCTGGAATTCAACCACAGCCCTGCGGGTGACACCATCGTACAACCCTGTGGGCTTTCCTTCCCAATAGCCCAGCCTTTCCAGAGCAGCCTGAAGCCTGATTACCTGCTCCCCTGTGACCCCGGGTCGAAGTTTTTCTGAAAGCTTGCTTGGAGGAATCCATGCCCAAACCCAACCCGACCACTGGCCTTCCAGTTCCCCCCTTGACAAGAACCTGAGGGCAGACTCACCGTGCTGCAGCCAAACCCCTGCTTCCGAAATCCCCCTCAGGATGGCCCATTGAATACCCACGGTGGCTCCCGGACCCTTGCTCTGGATCTCCAGCACACATGCCCTCTTGAACCTTAGCAAGTCCTCATAACCTAACAGCAGTCTCACCGGCTCCCAACCGGCCCTCCTGGCCTCTTCCTGCATGCTGTTCCCAGACTCTGGCAAAGCCAGCCCTGCCATACCGCCAAGGCGGCGGTATACCGCAACCAAGTCCGTGGCCACCCCTTGAATGGACTTTATTTCCCCCAAGGGTTCCATTTCCTGGGTCTCGGTGGAGTTGTCCAATTGCAGCTGAGGGGCTTGAGACACGCTACGATCCAATAGCATATTGCCTCCCAGCCACCCCCCCAAGACGCCGGCCATGGTGAGAAAAACATAAAAGGCTGCCACTCCAATGCGAGCCCCAGAGGAAATGGCAGCCCTGGAAGGCATCCCTGGCTTCCAAGAGATCTCCCGGATGGCTATTTTCACATGCTCTTTGCTGATCCTCTTGCTGCCCCTGGCATAGGCCAACAACATGGCACGGTCGCACACGGCGTTGATCCTTCGGGGGTTCCCTCTGGTGTACTGGTACATGGCCTCCAGGGCCGAATCCGTGAAAATCTCATCTTCTCCAGCCCCGGCCATCTTGAGCCTATGTGTTATGTAAGCTCTTGCATCTTTTTGGCTCAAGGGCTCCAGGAAACATCTCACCTGAATTCTCTCATTGAGGGCCCTGAGTTCCTCAGATCCCAGCCTTTGGTGAAACTCAGGCTGTCCCACAAGCACTATCTGAAGGAGTTTCTCTTTGCTGGTCTCCAGATTTGAAAGCATGCGGATCTGTTCCAGCAGTGAGGCCTCGAGGTCCTGGCATTCATCCAGTATCACGCAGGCATTTGCGCCTCTTGCCGCCCTGTCCAGAAGAAAGCGGTTCAGCTCTTGCAACAAGTGGTTGCGGCTTTGGGCCGACCCATCCAGGCCGAACTCCAGATTAACGCACCTGAGAAGCTCTGTTTCCGAAACAAAGGGGTTCAAGATGAGCGCTGTGGCCACGCCTTTGCCCAGCTCTGCCAGCAGGGCTCTGCACAAGGTGGTCTTGCCTGTCCCAACTCCGCCCACCACCTCCATGAACCCTTTTCTCTCATGGATGCCGAAAAGGAGGTTATTGAACGCGTTCCTGTGGCTTTCGCTCATGAAGAGAAATCTAGGATCTGGCGTAAGGTTGAAGGGTTGCTCCTTGAGTCCAAAAAAGGACAGATACATCCATCCCCCTCACTTTTGCGAGAGAATGGCCTCCACCTCAACCTCTATGGTCTCCTCCTGGCCATCCCTCAAAACCTCCAACCAGAGCTCGCCTGCCTGGGAAACCTCCTTGTAAGCTTTGAGCAGTTGGTTGGGAGTGCGCACCTCCTCGTCATTGATGCCTACAACTATGTCCCCAACTTTGAGACCCGCGGCTTGGAAAACGCTTCCCTGGGGAACCTCCCCCACCACAAAACCCGATGGTTTTCCCTCGGCAAAATGAGGCCTCAGACGAAGCTTAGCCATGAGGGTCTGTACTGCCTGCTGCCCTCCCCGTGCAGAGGAAGGCTCAGACTGGGGCCCCCCCCCCCTAGGGAGTGGGCCTTGGGAAACCGAGCCCGGCTTGGGGAAAGCCGCAGGGGAAGGCTTTTCCCCAGCTTTCGAATGCTTTTCAGAGAAAAGGCTCAGGGTTTCCTCCCTCCCAGATCTTTGGAGAATCACTTGATTAGGCAGGATTCTAAGGATTTGGGCATCCTGGATCTTGTCACCCACTATATAAAGATCTTCTCTGCGTTGAGAGGAATCCTCGATCATGGCCAAGGCCAGTCCGCCTGGGGAAACGGCCGTACCCTTCAGCTTCAGATTCAAGGGAGTCTCCACAGGAGCCTTGGGAGCATCAGGAAAAGCAGCCTTCTTAGGAGGCTCCCCCATGGAAAAGATGTTTCGCCTTGCAATCAGGTCATACTGCTCCTTGGGTTTCAAAGACGGCAATTCCAGAACTGTTCCACTCCTCTCGGACTTGGGGGCAGGGGCTGGCACTGAGGTTTTTGTCCGAAGCGTTTCAGCCAGGTTCAAGCTGAATACGAGGATTCCAGCCAGGGAAAGACATATTGAGGCAATCAGAATCCTACCCATGTTTTGGCGCAAAATTTCCATGCCTTGCAACACCTCTAATGAAGCTACTTGCCTTCCTAATAAAGCGTACAGTATTTCTCGGCCAAGCCCTCCCGGGCCGGTCCCACCGAGCTTATCCCGCCCCAACAAGGGCTCATGCTGGATGAGCCGGCCTCATGACCGAACCCTTGCACCCCCCTCATGAACCCTCCACATGTCTTCGTCTGTAAAGCACTTCTCTGCATCATCCTGCCTCAGGGCATCTTTTTCAACATCCCTTGCATCCCCAGGCCATTCCAGAACCTCCCTGTAGTACTCGTGTTGTATAAGAAGGTTCATGACTTCGTTGGTGCCAGTCCATATCTGGGTGAGTCTTGTGTCCCTCACTATCTTCTCCACTGGGTACACATCCGTATAGCCTATGCCGCCCATTATCTGCATGGCCTGGTTGGCCACATTCCAGGCCACATCTGTGGCGAATTTCTTTGCCTCGCTCACGAGCCTCCTTGCATAAGGAGCATTCTGGTCCACAGCCCGGGCTGCCATGTAAACCAGCCCTCTGGCTGCATCCAATTGCGTGATGGCGTCTGCCACCTTGAAACTCACACCCTGGAAACGGCGAATCGGCTGACCAAAGGCGTGCCTTCTGTGGCTGTATCTAGTGGCGACCTCCAGGGCAGCCCTTGCCCCGCCCAGACTGGCCGCGGCCGAGGTCATGCGCTCCGGGATCATCATCTGGTTGAACACCATGGCTCCCCCGTGAAGCCCTCCGATCAGGTTTTCTTTAGGCACCTTCACGTCCCTGAAAACAAGCCTTCCGGTGCCACCCCCGCGCGTTCCCATGAGGCCATAGATGTATTCTGCTTCCACCCCTGGCCCTCTCTCAATGATCAGGGCGCTTATGCGGCTGTTCTTGTCCGCCTGGGGATCAAAATTGGTGCGGCAGTAAACCAGGAAAAGGTCTGCCTCGGCCGCCCCCACCACAAAACGCTTCTGCCCGTTCACCACGAAGTGGTCACCATTTAGGACAGCCCTTGTGGTAGCACCGAAAAAGTCGGAACCGCCTCTGGGCTCTGTGAGCGCCTCTGCGCTTATTTTCTCTGCCTTAAGGATGGGCCTCAGGAATCGTTCCTTTTGTTCTTCCGTGCCGAACACGTGAAGTGCTTCCCCCACAATAGATGGCATTACAAAAGCACATCCCAAAGCTGTTCCCAGAACCCCCACTTCCTCCTCGGCAGCCACCTCTGCAGTCCAGGGTAGCCCCCTTCCTCCCCACCGCGGCTGGAACCTGAGCCCCAGCAAGCGGTTGGCTGCAAGTTTCTGCACGAACTCACGAGGATAAAGAATTTCCTCCCGGTCCATGGCCCTGACATAGTCCGAACTTACCTGCTCTTTCACAAACCTCCTGACCTCACCGCGGATCTCTCTGGCATCCTCATCCATTATGACTTCATAATACATGGTCATCTCCTTCGCAATTTAGTTGGACAACACGACCTCTGCGCAGCTCACATACCTCCCAACGGGAAACCTCTCCGGGAAATCCGTAATGATCCCGTCGGCCCCAAGCCCAAGCAGGTGCCTCATCCTTCCAGGGTGGTTAACGGTCCAGACATGCACCTCCAGACCCAGTTGGTGGGCAGCCTCTATGAGGCCTGCTCCTATGTAATTGAACCCCTTTATTCGCTCAGGAATTTGGAGGGCTTGACCTTGCGGTCGGTAACACCCTCTCTTGCCCACAAGATACCACTTGGCAAATTGAAATCCCTCCTGCCTGGAAATGCCTGTGGCCACCTCGGGTCCGAATCTGCGCCTGACCCGCCTGAGTATTTCCGCCTCCTCAGAGGCCAGCAGAACCCTATCCAGGGCCCCATTTCTATGTAAGACTTTCCAGAGGGAATCCTCCATGGGCGGGGTCCTCTGTTTCACCTCGATATTGAGCATGGCTTTGGGAAACTCCTGGAGCACCTCTTCCAGGAGTGGAATTCGCAATCCTTTGCCTCTAAAAACCGGCTCCCGTGAGCCTGCAGGCAGGAAGCGGTAGCCGGCATCCAGCTTCTTGAGTTCTGAAACCGGTTGATCCTTGACATAGCCTCGGCCGTCTGTGGTTCTCTCCAGGGTCTCGTCATGGATGACCACCACATGTCCATCCCGACTCATGTGCACGTCCAGCTCCAGGTACCTGACACCCATATCCAAGGCCAACGAGAAGGCCTCCATGGTGTTCTCTGGTCTGTGGCCTGAAGCCCCCCTGTGGGCAAACAAGCGGGGAGGAGGCTGGCAGGAGAAAAAGGGAAATGAACTGCTGCTCATCCAGGGCATGGAACCCACCCACTCATATCCTTGCCAGGAGCTAGGCAGGGTATTGCTTCCAATGCATCCTTCCTCAGCCTTCTGCCCTGTTCTTCCAAAAAGGTGAGATGTCCCTCAACTTTTCCACGATCCCCGGCAAATTCTCCAAGACGTAGTCCACCTCCTCCTCAGTGTTGAAACGCCCCAGGCTGAATCTAACAGACCCATGGGCAGCCGTATAGGGCACCCCCATTGCCCTCAACACATGGGAGGGCTCCAGAGAGCCTGAGGTGCAGGCCGATCCCGATGAGGCGCAGATACCCAGGTCGCTCAGCAATAGCAGCAGGCTCTCTCCTTCAACATATTCAAAACAACAGCTCAGCGTGTTGGGAAGCCGACGGGTCCCCTTGCCGTTCACTATCACTCGAGGGATCCTCTCCAGGATACCCTGCTCCAACTTGTCCCTAAGGCCCTTGAGCCTGGCCGACTCCCTCGAAATTTCCTCTCGGCTCAGTTCCGCCGCTTTGCCAAGCCCCACGATGTAAGGCACGTTCTCGGTGCCCCCCCTTCGGCCTTTCTCCTGGTGGCCCCCTATCATGAATGGGGCTATCCTGGTGCCGCGTCTTATAAAAAGAACTCCGATACCCTTGGGAGCATGTATCTTGTGACCTGACATGCTCAGGAGATCCACAGGAAGCTTGGCTAGATCAACACCGATCTTGCCCACAGCCTGCACTGCATCCGTGTGAAGGGTTATGCCCTTTGCCTTCACGATCTGAGCTATCTCCTCCAGAGGGAATACGACCCCGGTCTCGTTGTTGGCGAACATGATGCTCACCAAGGCCGTGTCCTCGGTGAGAGAAGCTCTCAGATGCTCCAAATCCAACCTGCCCTCCCTGTCCACCCTAAGCTCAGTCACTCTGTAGCCCTTCTGACGCAGATAAGGAATCTGATTCCAAACTGCCGGATGCTCCACACGAGTTGTTACCAGATGACGCTTTTCGGGCCATGCCTCCAAGACTCCTCTTATGGCCGCATTGTCACTTTCGGTGCCGCAACTGGTGAACACTATCTCGTCCGGATGTGCATTCAAGAGCTGGGCCACCTTTTCCCTGGCTTCGCTTACAGCTCTCTGGGCCATTCCGCCCATCAGATGCATGCTGGATGGATTTCCGTACACCTCTGTGAAGAAGGGAAGCATCTCCTCGGCTACCAACGGGTCCACCCTGGTGGTGGCATTGTTGTCCATATAAACCAGCTTCATGAGGCCACCTCCTCCACCACCAGATCCTGCGAGACCATGTCCTTGAGTTTTTGTTCTATGGATTTGATCGTTATGTTGGCGCTGGGGCAACCAATGCAGACCCCTCTCAGGGAAACCATTACCCTATTCCCCTCCACATCCACCAGCTGGATGTCACCACCATCCTTTTGCAGCTCAGGACGTATTTGCCTCTCTATGGTTTCTTCCACCAAGCGCATCTTTTGCAGGTTGGTGAGCTTTTTCGGGACAGGCTGCGCTGTGGCAGCCACCTCCATTCTCATTCTGGCCAGGATGCTTTCGATCCGCTCGTGGCAGGTGCCGCAGCCACCCCCTGCCTTGGTGTAATGGGTAACCTGCTCCCTTGTGGTAAGGCGGTTTTCCCGAACAGCCCGTTCTATTTCCTCTTCTGTCACTCCGAAACACTCGCACACAAGGGGGGAGGCCAGACTCTCACGGCTTTGTCCCTTGTAATTGGCAATGGCTGCAAGAAGAGCTTCACGCCCCATGACCGAACAGTGCATCTTCTGCTCCGGCAGCCCGCCCAGGTAGTCGGCTATGTCCCGATTGGTTATAGTTAGGGCCTCATCCACTGTCTTGCCTATGATAAGCTCGGTCAAGGCCGATGAAGAGGCTATCGCGCTGGCACAACCGAAGGTCTGAAACTTGGCATCTCTTATCCTGCCTTGGGGATCCACTTTTATGTATAAGGTAAGCGCGTCGCCGCAGGCCATAGAACCCACTTCTCCAACCCCATCCGCATCTTCTATCACACCCACATTCCTGGGATTGCGGAAATGGTCCATTACTTTCTCGGTATACTCCCACATGATATCCCCCCTCAATGACGTAAGGATTCTGCCAGGGTCTCTTTTTGTATCATACCTCCCCTTGACTCATCAAGGCAGGGGAACGGGTCTTGCCCCAGAGACGCTTAGAGAAAAGCGGCACTCTTCTCGAGTTCTGAGGCCTCATGACCGGCAAACCCCATGCCGGCCCTTAAGCTTGGCCTTGACCTGTGACCGGGGCTGCATTAGCGTGCCATTGTATGCGTGGGAAGCTCCAGGGGAGGCTGCATGCGTGCTTTGGACAGGATCACGTCATTTTTCCCGGTTCACCTCAGAGGAATGCCGCGGGCTTGGCTCTTGATGGGCAGCTTGTTGATGCTCGCAGGGAATCCAGCAGTGGGGACCCCCCAAGCAGCTGAACTCAAGCTCCAAGTTCTCTTGCCTGGGCTTCAGTGGATTGAATGGACTGGAATGAACAATCCCGATATCCATGGCCTCAGAATCGATCCCCGTCGGTACCGTTTCATGGTGATGAACTTTCGCAATGAGGGTGCCTCCGCGCCCCTGAGCCTTTGGGATTGGATGCAAAGGACTAGAGCCCTGGCTGTTTTCAATGCTGGTCAGTACTATCCTGACTTCTCTTATATGGGTCTTCTGGTAAGCGGGGGAAGGAAAATTCAGGGCAAGCTGCACGGGCTTTTTCAGGCCCTTTTTCTTGCAGAACCCCTGCAAGAGGGTGCCCAGTTGGCCCGCATACTGGATCTGGCCGAAGAAGAATTCGATCCTGAGCGACCCGGGTATTTGGAGGTAGCCCAATCCTTCATGCTTGTGGACCGATGGAGAAACATAAGGGTTCGGCGCACGCCCAACATGGCTGTGAGAACAGTCCTGGCAGAGGAGACAGAAGGGAATTTGCTGGTCTTGCTTACCCAGGGGCCTTACACCCTGTGGGAGCTGGCACAGGAGGTAAGAGATGGCCCGTTTCCCATATTGAAGGCCATGAGCATGGATGGAGGAGAGGAAGCTCAATTGTGTGTACGGGCAGGTGGTTTCTCTTATCCTTCTCCTGTGGAGGCGGGGACACAGGGATTCTCTTATTCCAGAGCATTGCCAACTGTGATTGCCCTCTTCCCCAGAGAATAGACCCGGCTCGGGGCTCGGCACAGTGTTTACCCAAAGGTTCCATGGAACAAGGGCCGAAGGCAGGCAGACCCTCTGCCCCCCTTTGGGGGGCAATGGCTTGACAAGAGGCCAGAGCCCTGCTAGGTTTCTATACGTGCATGTGATGAATGGTGGGGAAGGACAGATGGTAACAGGCGTGTGTGGCCCGATACGAATAGAGAACATCATCATTCGCGGCTACATACGCCCATGCGCCTGAGACTCTGAATTCCACAGACAAAGGCCATGGGTGAACCCCATGGCCTGAAGATTTTCTCGCCCAAGGCCGTGGGGAAAAATCCACGGCCTTTTTTTTCGCCTGTGAGAAAAAAGATTCCGGCAGCCTGGAATTGGGCAAGAAAGGGAGGAACCAGGTAATACATGCATTTTGAACTGGACATGAAACACAGATTGATCCGCAGAGCCGTGAGGGAATTTGGGGCCAGAAACATCTCCTGCGAGCTCGCAGCCCGCATGGATTCCACAGGTCGGTTCCCTTGGGAGGTGGTAAGGGAAATGGGTGCCCTGGGGTATCTAGGGCTTCAAGTGAGCCGCGAGTTAGGGGGAGCCGGCCTGGACTGGCTTGGGGCAGCCATTGTGGTAGAGGAAATCTCACGATGCTCTGGGGCCTTGGGTCTGCTCCTGGCTGTGCACAACGGGGTGGTGCTCAACCCTCTTATGCGCTTTGGAAGTCTTGGGCAAAAGGAGAGATTCCTGCGTGCTTTGGCCACAGGAGATGCCATTGGAGCTTTCTGCCTGACCGAGGCCAATGCCGGCTCCGATGCAAGCGCCATACAAACCACCGCAATACCGGATGGAGAGGATCTGCTTCTCAATGGGAACAAGGTCTTTGTCACCAACGGTGCTGTGGCATCCCTCGCCTTGGTGTTTGCAAGAACCTCCATGACCGGTGCACCAAAGGAAACCAGCGTCCTGATCGTGGAGGCCAACAGAAAGGGTTTCCTGAGGGGTCCAGTGGAGGAGCTTTGCGGCATGAGGGGAAACCCTGTTTGCTCCCTTTCCTTCGAGGAGTGTCGCCTGCCCATGCAAAACCTCTTGGGCCAAGCCGGAGAAGGGCTCAGAATTGCACTGGCCACCCTGGATGGGGGACGGGTGGGCATAGCAGCTCAAGCCTTGGGAATAGCCCAGGCTTCTATGGATGCGTCAGTTTCCTATGCCAGAGAGAGGACTCAGTTTGGGAAACCCATAGCTGCTTTTCAGGCAATTCAGGCCAAAGTGGCAAAAATGGCCGTTGAGATAGAAGCAGCCAGGCTTTTGACTTACAAGGCAGCCTGCTTGCTAGATTCGGGGGGGCGGGCCTCCAAAGGCTCTGCAATGGCAAAGCTTTTCAGCAGCGAGGTGGCTGTCAGGGCAGCCTTGGACGCGGTGCAGATCCACGGGGGATATGGGTATAGCCGGGCCTATCCTGTAGAACGCTATCTGAGAGATGCCAAGGCAACCGAAATCTACGAAGGCACATCCGAGATACAACGCCTGGTGATATACAGGGAACTTGCCTCGTCTTTGGCCTCTCAGGCCTTGAGTTCCAGATCATGAGAGCTGACCCGGAGGTATTGTTCTATGGAAATAACAGTGTGCATGAAACAGGTCCCCCAAGAAGCTGAAATAAGATGGGAGGAGGGTCGTTGGAGCCTTGATAGGCGCAGTGTGCCTGGACGCATAAACCCTCAGGACTTGGAAGCCTTGGAGGTGGCCCTCCAACTCAAGGAGGCTCACGGAGGCCGCATAACAGTGTTGTCCATGGGGCCTCTTCAGGCAGAAGAATCCCTGATGGAAGCCCTGGCCATGGGTGCTGAGCGAGCCGTACTCATCTCTGACCCGGCTTTGGCCGGAAGCGACACCCTGGCCACATCCAGAGTCCTGGCAGCAGCCTTGAGGAAACTTGATCCAACACCCGCAATCATTCTGTGCGGAAGCCGCTCTTCGGACAGTGACACAGGCCAGGTGGGTCCCCAAGTGGCTGAGGAGTTGGGGCTCTTGTATGGAGGGTACGCCCTGGAAGTCGAGATCCGACAGGAGCATGTTTATCTGCTCAGGAGGTTGGACAGGCGTATTCAAAGGTTGAGAATGAGATTCCCTGCCGTAGTGGGAGTGCTGAAGGCCCCGAGAAGGCCCAGACATATTCCCCTGGGAGCCATAGAAGAGGCTTTTGAGAGAAAGGAGTGCCTGGTGTGGAACCTTAGGGACTTGGGGTTAGAACCAGGCGAGGTGGGTTCCCAAGGCTCAGCTACGGTAGTTGTGGGCCTCCGAAAGCCAGAGCATGGCAGGCAGGGAAGGGTAATTGCCCTGCCTCCACACCAGGCCGTGGAGGCGATTCTGGAGGCCTTGCGTGAACATTATGCCATTGTCTAGCCCGGATTACTTCAACCCGGTTGGATGAAAAAGGCTAACACTTCGAGATCATGGGGCGAATGAGGGTGGACTGGGAAGACACTTGGCTCTCATCCCTGCTCACACTCAGGGGGTTCAAGGGCTCAGTTTGAAAAAAGCCCAGGCCTGGGGCCTGAGGCTCCAAAGCCTGCCAACCTGGTGATTTGTTCGGGTTGGCCTCTTTGGTGGGTGGGATGGAAAGAGAGTTCTTGGAAAACATTGGGGGGGTCTGATGGAGCCCAAGCATGGAGAGGTCTGGGTTTTTGGGGATTACCGGGATTATTGCCGCAACAGGGTTACTCTGGAGCTTGTAGCAAAAGCCAGAGACCTGGCCGAGAAACTTTCCAGCAGGTGCGCGGTGGTTGTGCTGGGTTGGGGGACAGCCCCCTATGTCATGGAGTACATAGCCCACGGGGCTCAAGCCGTGTATGTGATGGAGGCACCCCAGTTGAGCCTGTTCCGAAGCCGGGTCTTCACAGAGGCTCTTTGCAGCCTTGTGCGACGTTACAGCCCTGAAATTCTCTTGGTGGGAGGAACCGATTTCGGCCGAGAGTTTGCCCCCAGGGTCGCCAAGAGGCTCAACACTGGGCTCAGCTCGGATTGCGTGGGGCTTGAAATAGATGAGAAGACCGGCCTGATGCTGCAGACAACCCCTGCCTTTGGGGGAAGCCTGCTGGCCCAAGTCATAACCCCTCATTCACGTCCACAGATGGCCACTGTAAGACCTGGAGTTTTCAAAGAGAGGTCCCACGATGAGAACGCCACTGCCCAAGTGATATACCTGGAAGCAGCAGAATTCAGCCTGGGTGAAGACGTGGAACTCCTCCATGAGGAGGCGGCTCAGGAAAAAGACATTGGATTGGAGGAAGCCCCTTTGGTGGTGAGCGCAGGATTGGGGGTTGGAACCCCTGAAAGATTCAGGATGGTCTGTCAGCTGAGTCGCTTATTGGGAGGGCAACTGGGTGGAACAAGACCCATGGTTAGCAAGGGGATGATTCCGGAGGAAAGGATGATAGGGCAGACAGGACACTCCATCAGTCCAAAGCTCCTGCTGAGCCTGGGAGCTTCCGGAGCCTTGCAGTACACGTCCGGAATTCAGAATTCTGGGTTCATTATTGCCCTGGACAAGAACCCCCACGCCCCGATCCTGAGGCAGGCTGACCTGGGCGTGGTGGGCGATCTGGAAGAGATTTTGCCAAGGCTGGTTCGTGCCCTGGAAAAGACCAGCACTGAAGAGGAGGTGATGGCCCATGGAAAGGTCTAGGATAGTAAGCGCTTACCACAATTATCTGGTGGATGGAAAACTCGAGGCAGAGCTTTGCGTGGGGGGAGGAGGGGATTTCTTCTTCCAGGCCCACAGGCTGGGTCCAGGGGAGAGGCTTCCCTTGGTTTCTGGCAGGTTCTTCGGTCCTGACGGAGAATTCCTTTTGGAAGTGCACAGGAATGTCTTGAGCCGGAATCCTCATGGTTTTAGCCTCTTGGAAATGAAGGGTGGCTGGGCAATCATATCCACGAGCCTTGAAGCCATTCTCTCGGCTCAGGTCTTGGAGTTTCAAAAAGGCTTGTTGAGCATAGTAAGGGGGATTCTGTATGACGCTCGGGGATGCAAGGTTGTCTATGGGGACGAGCATGGTCTCCACGTGGTGTGGGACTCTAGCGGCCTGCAAGCGCCTTTTTCCCTTTTGGGAGCAGCTCCCAGTTGTTCTGCCATTTTCGGTTTTGGCGACCAAACCACTCTGGCCTGAGGGGAAAGGTCTGGGGGGCTGATCACCCCCCGTAAGAGGAGCAGGCCCGGTCTTCATTGTTCAGGGGCCTTAGGCTGATGCAGGCTAAGTAGTCAACCCTCCCCTCACTGAAGGGACTTTCCTCAAGCCCCCTGTGCGTGTGGGAGAGCGGCTGGGAAGGGGCTCGAAATCTTGCAATCATGAAGCATGCAGGGGTCTTCGGGGCTTTGGCCTCCATTGTGGTCCCCCTGGGTGAAGGATTCGGGGTAACATGTGAGGCGAAAGCTTCATTGAGGGGCAAACTTGAGGCGCTTGGCAGGAGCTGCATTTCTTTTCTCTAGTTTGGGGATGCTTCTTTGTGGTTGTGAGATGAGCTACATCCTCAGCCATGGGTATGGGCAGGTCAAACTGTTGGCAGCACGCAGACCCCTGGAGAGCGTTCTGGCAGATCCCACTGTATCAGAGTCCATCAAAGGGCGCCTGCGGCTGGTGCAGGAGGTCTGTAAGTTCGCGGAAAAAGAGCTTGGCTTGAAAGCAGGCAAGTCCTACCGCTCTTTCGTAGAAATGCCAGGAGAGGTGGTGGCTTACGTTGTCTCGGCCAGCCCCAAGGATAGACTTGAACCTTACTTGTGGAGCTTCCCCTTGCTGGGGTCTTTTCCTTACAAGGGCTTCTTCAACCTGAAGGAGGCAAAGGAAGAAAAAGAGCGCCTGGAAGGCGAGGGGTTCGACACGCACCTGGCCGGAGCCACAGCTTTCAGCGCCCTTGGTTGGTTCGCAGATCCCATTTACTCCCCCATGCTTAAATTGGAGGAAATAGAACTCTGTTACACCATCTTTCACGAGTTGGTTCATGCCACCTTCTTTTTCCCAGACCAGGTGGAGTTCAACGAACAGTTGGCAACCCTGGTGGGCTGGCAGGCCACTTTTCTGTTCTTCTCGGCAAGGCACAACGGATCCCACCAAATGGAAAAAATCATGGATTTACTGGAGGAAGAGCAGGCTTTGGCCCGAGTCCTGGAGGAAATCAGACGTGACCTGGATACTCTCTATGCCTCGAGCCTGCCTTTGGAAGAAAAGCTTCGGGGAAAAGAGGTGATTTTCGAAAAAGCCAAGGCAAGCCTGGGCCATCTCGGAGCTGCCGGAAGGGGGAAAAGGCTTGCAGCCCTTGCCCATATGAAATGGAACAATGCCTCTTTCTTGGCTCTGTGGCGTTACCGCTATGACGTGGGGGAGTTGAGCCGCCTTCTGGCCAAGTTGGGCGGGGACCTCAGGAGCATGATCCGGCTCCTCAGCTCCTGGCTGGAGCAGGGCGCCGATCCTTTGAGCAAGTTGCAGCAGGAGCTTGGCCCAGGGCGGGGGTTAGACTCCCCCCGCCCTTTTAAGCTCTTCAGGCTCCGTCTATGGTGTGCCTCTCTTTGGCAGTAAACCATCCCTCCGGATTCTGGAAATATTCCAGGGTGTCCTTAAGGGAAACAAGGTGGTCATGTTCCATGGAGGCCAGAAAGCTGAAGAACTCTTTCTCTGCCCGACCCTCCACTTTCCCGGCCAGATCCTTGTAAAAGGCTTCCCCCTTCTGCTCGAACTCTATGGCAATGCGCACCGCCTCCAGATCGTCCCTATCGGCCACAGAGAGCCGCTGCGGCGACTCCGCAAAGGATCGCAGAACCTCCTTCACCTGGGTTCCTTTGACCTCCAAAGGAACCTCATCTGGCCAGCGGCCCTGCTGTTGCAGCCTGGCGTGAAGAGCCTTGATTCTCTCCATGTGTTCCCTTTCGTCGTGGGCCAGGGATACAAACATCTTCTTGCCGAGGGGATTGCTTGTCCTCTCGCTATGCTTGCGGTAGAACTCGGCCTCCCTGGCCTCGTTCTCCATGGCCACTTCCAGGGCCTTCATCCTCTGTTCCCTATCCATTCACGTCCTCCTTTTCTTTCCTTAGGTGGTTCGACCTCCGCAGCCTGATTCGGCATTTACTTGGATCCAAGGCACATATTTCAAAGAATCCGGGAGGTGGAGGGGCGCCACAGCCCAAAAAATAGCCCCGGTGAATCATGCAACTAGGCAGGCTCTTCACAACAAGGCAGTCTTACAGTGAAGGTGGTTGTATTCTCGTCCACTTCCACTTCCACCTGGCCACGAAGCAAACGCACTATCCTGTGAGTGATGTGTAACCCCCTTCCCCTTCCTTGTCCGTCCAAGAGCTTTTGTCTGTCTTCCTCTGGAATTCTACCCGTGTTCTGAATCTGAACGCAGGCCTTTCCCTCCTGGTCCTTGAAGGTCCTGACCCAAAGGCTTCCGCCCATGGCAGGGATAGCGTTGGTGGCATTGTTGAGAAGATTGTCCAGGACTCTTTCCAGGTGAAGCGGATAACAACGTACCCAAAGGCTCTCATCCAGAGGTCCCAAGTTCATGATTACGTTCTGTTTGAGTTGTTCTTTTATGGCCTGTTCGTTTATCTCCACCCGACGCCTCAATCTCTGGCTGAGATTCACAACCTCCTCTTTGCCGACCCCGTAAACGCTCAGGGCGAGCTCTTGTAACCGGCTCGTTTCCTCCAGGAGGATTTCCACACATCTTCTTATCTCTTGTCCACCTCCCCCAGGACAGCTCTTCTCCAGGAGCCCTTTCAATCTTCTGGCAAAGCCGGCAGTGGCTATGGCCGGGTTCTTGAAATCGTGGAGGATATCGTCCAGTCTCTCCATCTGTTGAGCCTTCACCAGTTCCCTACCCAAGAAAAGCAAGACTTCTATTTCCTCTTCAGTATAACCAGTTCTGCGTTCCAGGGCGTCAAAGGTCATGAAATGGTTTACTTCCTCTTCCCCGGTCAGAGGGACGTACAGGATGGAGTTGATGTTGTGAGCCCTTGCCATGCGTTTAAGATTTTCCGAAACGAGACGGCTTTTCTGAGGGTCCCTCACCAAGACATAGGATGGGGTAATCACTTCATAAGGAGTTTCAGAATGGAAATCCCCCAGCTGTAGCAGCGTCTGAAAGGCCGGCTCGCTCTCCATGGGAAACACCTTGCCTATGCCATGGTACCCTGCTGACTCAGGATAGCCCGCCTCCAGGATCACGCTCCTGCGGTCTTCTGTGATGGAAAAAAGCGCACAGCTTTGGATGTTGACAATGTCTGCCAGTTCTGGGATGACCCTGTTGAAGACCTCCTTCATCTTTATGCCTTCCCTGGAACCCAGTCGAAGAAATATCTTGCGCACTATGGCATCCTTTTTCTCACTGAGCCTCCTGAGGGATAGGATCTTCTTCCTGGCAAAAACAAACCCCAGGCGCTTGGCCATGAGCTCTGCAACCAAGACCTCCACAGGGGAAAATTCCCTGTTTTTTTCCGGGAAGTAAATCTGCACCACTCCCACCGTATCCCGCTCATCAGGGAAAAAGCTGGGTATCTCCAAGGGAATAGCCATCAAGGAATGAACCCCCCGGCTCAAGGCCCCTTCCTTGTCATGATAGAGAGGCTCTTTCTCAACATTGGGAACCAGGTAGGTCTCTTTGCTCTGCACCACAAGGCCTGCAATGCTGCCCTGAAGAGGAATATGTGCGGCTCTCAAACTCTCCTGGGAGGGATGGGAACCATAGGCCAGCATTTGACCGGTCCTGGGATCGTAGATCCTTACAGAAGCGTGATGCGCATCCAGAAAGTCCACCATTGTCGCTGTGGCCAGCTCCAGGATCCTAGGCTCTGAAAGTTCCGGGTCTATTTCCAGGATTTCATGTACTTGCCCGGTCAAGATCCTTAGGAAGCCCGTCAGAAGGTGGTCTTCCATCCATTGAAGCACCTTGGGCCAGAACTCCTCGGGCAGGTCAACCTGACTTACCCAGGGCTCTTTTTGTATTTCCTGGATCAACTTTTGCGACTTGTTCCACATGGGGTTCCAACCAACCTCTGCCCTGGAATCAGGGCTCAAGGGCTAGGGAGCAACAAATGAAAAAATCAAGCTGGCGGCAGGATACCCTCCAGGAGCTTGTGTGCCTCTGCCAGTCTTTCCTGACTCAACCTGTCGTAAGGCTTGGCTTTGTTCAAAAAACTTTGCAAGTGTTTGGAAGCTTTGAGGGAATCCCCCTTTGCCAGATAAGCCTTCCCGAGGAAAAAATCCACGGCGTGGATTCCGGGAACTGTTTGGCGGACCTCTTCCAACTTGGCTATGGCCTCATCTTCTTTCCCGGCCTGTACCAAAGCCGCCGCTTCCTCCATGCGCTGCACTGCCAGGCGGTGCCGCACCAAGACCTCACCCAGGTCAACTTGGACTCCAATCCCGCGGTCTTTTAGGTCGCCCAGTTTTCTGTGCAAGAGCCAGGCACAATATAGAAAACACCCCAGAAAAAGGAGGAGAAATATCCAGATCCCTTGCCCGAAGAAACCACCCATCTTTCCTCCAGGAGGTCCTGGATGGAAGGCAAAGCCCGAAGACCTTTGGCCTCCGGGCTTGCCGAATGGACCGGCCTGGGAGTTTAACCAGAAGCCCTTACCCGAGCTGAATCTCTCTTGACTAGAGATTGCTTTGCCCGGGCCAGCCATCCCGGCCGGCTCAATGCCCCCGCTTCCTTCTCTGGTGACGCATTTTCTCTCTCAGCTTCTTGTACTTGTGTTTTCGGATCTTCTTGCGACGTTTCTTGATGACGCTTCCCATTGCGGCTGCCTCCGCGCTCTTTCTCCCCAAGCCGTCTCAAAGCTGCTCTTAAAGGACCGGGCAGAACCTATTGCCGGCTCTGAGTATTGAGCAGACCCAACCCGCCCCAAGGCCCCCGCTCACTGAGATCCCCGGGATGCCTCAAGATGGGCTGGTCAGGATCCCCTGGTACGCAAACTCGCAATCCAAACCCTTGCCTAGGAAGTGTTGAGACCTCTGAGCTTGCCTTACCCCCTGCCCATATGAAACCTGCTGGAATCTGTTCTCAGAATTGAACATAGGGTCATATTATACTTGCTCCTCAGCCCGGCTAGCAAGCCGCCTCAGCGTCCTGTATGGCCGAATCCCCCTTCATTCCTGGGAGTTTCAGCCAATTCCTCCACCCTGCTCAGCCTGGCACGCACTACCCTTTGCAAAACCAATTGTGCAACCCGGTCACCGCGTTGCACACAGTATGGACTGCTTCCCAAGTTCATGAGCACCACTTTGATCTCTCCCCGGTAGTCAGCATCAATGGTTCCGGGGGCATTCAAGACCGTGACCCCGTGGGAAACGGCCAACCCACTCCTAGGCCTGACCTGCCCTTCTATTCCTGGGGGGAGAGCCAGACGCAGCCCAGTGGGAATCAAGGCCCAGCCTCCAGGAGGGATGCTCACCGCAGCCTCCACCGCGGCATGCAGGTCCATACCTGAGGCCAGCTGGCTTGCGTACCCGGGAAGGGGTAGACCTTTGTGATGTGGCAAGGTATGAACCAAAACCGCCACTTCCTCCGGCTCGCCACCCAGCTTCGCCCCTGCCCCACGTAAAGCCATGCTGCAAATCCTCTCCCCTCACACCACCATGTTCCGAAGGGCTCTGGGGATCTCTTCCAAAGAGGCCCGCCCTAACACAACACCTGTCATTTTATCCTCCCTGAAAGCCTGCTGGGCAGCCCTTTGCAAGGAGTTTGGAGTCTCCTCTTCAATTGCCTGGATGATCTCCTCCACCGAGACATCCCGGCCAAAATACAGCTCGTTCTTGGCTTGCCTCCCCATTCTTCTGTCCGAGCTTTCCAGGCCCAGTACAAGTCCCCCCTTCACTTGCTCACGAGCAGCCCGGAGCACCTCCTCGCTTACTGGCCTCTCTCTCAGATCAGCCATCTGTTCCATAACCACTTCCAGGGCCTCCTTGAGCTCCTCCCTGGTAGTGCCCAGGTACACGCCCAGTATCCCAGTGTCAGCATAGGGGCTCAAGAAGGAATATACAGAATAGGCCAGCCCTCTTTTCTCCCTGATTTCCTGGAAGAGCCGACTGCTCATTCCCCCTCCCAGAATGGTGTTCAGCAAATAGTAGGCGTATCTGTCCGGATGGGTGGCACAAGGAGCTGGAACCCCAATACACACGTGTACCTGTTCCAGCTCCCTCTCCACCAGGCTCAAGCCAGGATGATTCCTGGGAGGCTTTCTTTCGGGCCAGCTGGGAGACCCTGAAAGGGATCCGGCCACGGGCTCCAGGAGTTCCAGAATGGTCCTTTCCCTGAAGTTCCCTGCCACTGAGAAGAGGACATCTCGATGATGATAATGTTGGCCCCATTTCTCAATCAGGATCTCCCTGGGCATCCGGGCCACCTGCCTGGACTCTCCCTGGACCGGGTGCGCCATGGAAGAACCCTTCCAGATGGCCTTGTGGAAGAGATCCATGACATGTTCCTCTGGGGTGTCTTCCACCATACGGATTTCCTGGAGCACCACTGAGCGTTCCCTCTCCAATTCCGCAGGGTCGAAAACCGAATCCAGGTAAAGGTCTGTGACCAGGTCCAATGCCAGGGGCAGGTGCTCGTCCATCACCTTCACGTAGAAGCTGGAATACTCCCTGCTGGTAAAGGCGTTGAGCACCCCCCCCACAGAGTCTATCTCCCAGGCAATCTGCTGGGCTGAGCGTTTGCGCGTGCCCTTGAAAAGCAAGTGCTCAATGAAGTGGGCCATGCCCCTTTCCCGTGGCCTTTCCAAGCGGGAGCCTGCAGCTACCCATATACCCATACACACGGAGCGCAGGTGCCCTATGGGCTCCATGAGAACCCTAACGCCGTTGGCGAGGACGATCTTCTCTGCCATGTGATTTACCGCCCTCCCTTCGGTGGGAACGTTCCTCCCTGCGCTCCCCTCCTTGAGGGGAGTACCCCGGTGGCTCTGCCAGAAGGGCTTTTCGGCTGAGCCTTATCTTTCCCGAGTCATCTATCTCGATCACCTTGACCTGAACTTCGTCCCCCTCCTGAATCACGTCGGTGACTTTCTTGGTATGCGTGTGGTCCAATTGAGAGATGTGCAATAGCCCGTCGGTGCCAGGCAGGATCTCCACTATGGCCCCGAAATCCAGCACACGTTTCACCTTGCCGGTATAAACACCACCTACCTCCGCCTCCTCGGTTAGGCCTCGTATGATCTGGATGGCCTTCTGGGCTTTCTCCATGCTGCTGGAGGCTATGTTCACGGTCCCGTCGTCTTGCACCTCGATCTTGGTGCCGGTGTCTTCCACTATTTTGCGAATCACCCTGCCTCCCGGGCCTATCACGTCGCGGATCTTGTCTGGTTTTATGTTGATGGTCACTATCCTAGGGGCGTAGGGAGACAGCTCTGCACGAGGCTCCGGGATCACCTCCAACATCTTTTCCAGAATCCAAAGCCTGGCTTTGCGGGCCTGAGCCAGAGCTTGTGCCATGATCTCTCGAGTCACTCCCTGTATCTTGATGTCCATCTGAACCGCGGTAACGCCTTGCTGAGTCCCGGTGACCTTGAAATCCATGTCACCCAGGTGATCCTCGTCCCCCAAGATGTCGGTCAAGATCACGACCCTCTCCCTTTCCTTGATCAGACCCATGGCCACACCCGCCACCGGGGCTGATATGGGCACACCAGCATCCATCAGGGCAAGGGTGGTCCCGCAGGTGGAGGCCATGGAAGAGGAACCGTTGCTTTCCAGGACTTCGGCCACAACTCTTATGGTGTACGGGAACCTGTCCCAGGCTGGTAGCACAGGTTGAAGAGCCCTTTCTGCCAGGGCCCCATGGCCCACCTCCCTGCGGCTGGGAGCCCTCAGGGGCTTTGTCTCACCCACACAAAACGGGGGGAAACGGTAGTGCAAAATAAAGGTCTTGCGGGCCTCTTCCTCCGAAAGGGTATCAAGACGCTGTTCGTCCTCTGCCGTTCCCAAGGTGGCAACAGCCATGACCTGGGTCTCACCCCTGGTAAAAAGCCCGGCTCCGTGTGCCCGGGGCAAGAGACCAACCTCGCAGGTGACCGGACGCACCTGGTCAAAGGGTCTCCCGTCAATTCTCCTGCCTTCTTCCAGGATCATGGACCTGGCCACCTGCTTCTCCAGCTCCTCCACTGCAGCCCGGATACCCATCTCCTGACCTGGGTAATCCTCCAGAAGCTGTGCCAAGAGCCTGTCTTGAATACTTGCCACAGCCTCTCTGCGCTCCTTCTTCTGCGGGATCTTGAGAGCCTTTTCCATCTCCCCCAGGGCTATTTCCCTTATCTTGCGAGCCAGTTCCTCAGGGAGGGCCACGGGGCTGAACTCCCTCTTGGGCGCTCCAGCCATCCTCCTGAGTTCCTCCTGCATCTCCACCAGTGGTTGCAAAGCCCTGTGTCCGAAGAATATTCCGTCCAGAATCTCTTCTTCCGGGACCACATTGGCCCCCCCTTCCACCATGACCACAGCATCCCTTGTGCCGGCCACAATGAAATTAAGATCGCTCTCCTCGAGTTCCTTTTCCCCTGGGTTCACCACCCACTGCCCTTGGATTCGGCCGACCCGCACTGCTCCCACAGGGCCTGAAAAGGGTATATCCGAGATCACAAGAGCTGCCGAAGCCCCGTTTATGGCCAGGATGTCCGGCAGGTGATCCATGTCTGCAGACATCACAGTTGCTATCACCTGCACCTCTGAGAAATAACCTTTGGGGAAAAGAGGTCTTATGGGCCTGTCGATCAATCTTGAAACCAAGACTTCCCTGTCACTGGATCGTCCCTCTCTCTTGAAGAACCCCCCCGGGATCTTCCCGGCGGCATAGGCCATCTCCTGATAGTCCACCGTGAGGGGCAAGAAGTCTATCCCTTGCCTTGTGCGGTCTGAAACAGCAGTCACCAGCACCCCGGTTTCACCGTACTGGACCCAGACTGCTCCATGTGCCTGGCGGGCAAGCCGACCTGTCTCCAAGGACAGGAGCCGACCTCCAATCTCTCTTTCCACTCTTGCTGCCATAGCGTTTCCTTTCTTTTTCCCTCTTGCCCCTTGGCGTGCAGCCACAGAGTCCTGCCATCAAAGACAAGGGGTTTCTACTTGCGAAGACCCAGCTCCTGAATCAGGCTACGGTACCGGTTCACGTCTTTTGCCTTCAGATAGTCCAGAAGCCTTCTACGTTGGCCTACCAGTTTCATCAGGCCTCTGCGAGAATGGTGGTCCTTCTTGTGGGTGGCAAAGTGCTCTGTGAGCTGGTTGATGCGCTCTGTCAACAAAGCGATCTGCACCTCAGGGGAACCCGTGTCCGATTCATGCCTCCGAAACTTCCCTATGATCTCCGTCTTCTTCTCAATGGCCAGTGACACTTCCTTAACCTCCCTGTTCGGATGTATGGCCCCTCATTGCCGAAGGGCCTGCCAGTATGTTGGTCTCAAGCCCCGCTCCAGACCTGTTCCGGGTGAATGTGCGTGCCAGGACCCTCTCCCATCACTCTTCCGATCCCCAAGAGCACTCCCAGCTCATCAGCAAGCACCACCCTGAGATCTTCTTGATCAGTACAATCCAGTTGACCGGAAAAGGCTTCCCTGGGCAGATCCTGACCATGTCTTGCCCTGCGCGCCCATTGAGGGGTCAGCACCACCTTCCTCCAACCCGTCAGGACCTTCTCCAAGGGCCGCACGTGTTCCATCAAGGTCTCCCCTCTCAAGGATCGCACTTCCTCCCATTGCAGGGCCTCTTCCACCCTCAGGGGGCCCACAGCCACCCGCCTCAATTCAGCAAGATGCCCCCCACACCCCAAGACCTTCCCCAGGTCCCTGGCCAAGGATCTCATGTATGTTCCCTTGGAGCATCTGGCACGGAAACGGACCATGGGAATCTCCACCTCTTTCAACTCCAGCTCGTGGATCTGCACCGTCACAGGCTGTAGCTCCACATCCTCTCCTCTCCTGGCCCTTTTGTAGGAGGGCACCCCACCGAATTTCTTAGCCGAAAAGCGTGGGGGAAGCTGTTGGATCTCCCCGAGGAATCCCATCAAGCCCCTTTCAACATCTTCCCGAGAAAGCCCTCTCACATCCCCCTTTAGAATGACCTGCCCTGTGGCGTCGTCCGTGTCGGTGTCTTCCCCAAGAAGAATCGCCCCCTCGTATTCCTTGTCCCAGGCTGTTATGTAGTAAGCCAGTCTGGTGGCCTTACCGAGACAGAGAACCAAGAGCCCTGTGGCAAAAGGGTCCAGGGTGCCTGTGTGACCCACCTTTTTCACCCTGGACCAACGCCGAACCCGATCCACCATCCCGAAAGAGGTAAGCCCGGCCGGCTTGTCCAACAAGAGCACCCCGCCTGAGTGATCCCTCAACAAATAGCCCCCTCCAGAGCCGAAAGAAGGCTCGTTTCCAGCTCCGCGGCAGGCCCCCTCAGGGTAAAGCCAGCCGCGTTGGGATGGCCTCCCCCACCAAACCTTGATGCCAGCTCTCCCACATCCACCCTTCCTCTTGAGCGAAGGTTGACCCGATACTCGGAATCTTCCTTCTCCCTTATGAGGACCGCCACCTCAACTCCCTTGATGGATCTGGGGATATCCACGAATCCATCGGTCATCTCGTCCTCGGCCCCCACCTCCTGGAACATGGCTCGGGTTACCCACACCAAGGCCACCTTGTTGCCTTTGAGAAGGCGAAGGGTGTTCAGGGCGCGCCCCAGCAACCTGAAACGTTCGGGGGGAAAACTCTCATACAGCTGTTCCACAAGCAGTCGATGGTCAGCACCTGCTGCCAAGAGACGGCCTGCCACTTCCAGGGCTCTGGGGGTGGTGTTGGAAAATCGGAAGGAACCCGTATCTGTCATGAGGCCGGCGTAAAGGGCGGTGGCAGCCTCAGCAGGCAGCCTGACCCCAAGCCGGAGGGCTATCTCATAAACCAGCTCGGCTGTTGCAGAGGCCTGAGTCTCGATGAGCTGGAGACCTTCCTGAACCTGTCTGGGTGGATGGTGATCCACCACCACTATGAGACCTTTCTCCTTGAATCTGGCAAAACTTTCTCCCACCCTCTCGAAGCTGGCACAATCCAGTATGAAGGAGGCCTGGAAAAAGGAGTTCTCTGGCAACTCGGTTCGAATCCGATCTACAGCCGGCAGAAAGCTGTAAAGTTTGGGGATGGGGCCTTGGTTATAGACCGTTACTCTCTTACCCATGGCCTCCAGCAGCAAAGCCAGACCCAGGGAGGAGCCAATAGCGTCCCCATCCGGATTCATATGAGAGGTAACCAGGAAGCTGTCCTGCGTGCGGATCAGGTGCTCTATTTCAGAGATAACCTCACTCATTCCCAGACTCCTGTTCCAACTCGCGAAAGATCCTCTCCATGCGTTCCCCTTGCTCCATGGAGTTGTCCAAAATGAATAGGATTTCCGGCATGAACTTCAGCTGAAGCCTGGAGGCCAGTTCCCGCTTGATGAAGCCATGGGCGCTTCGAAGCCCTTTGGCTGCTTGGGAGCGATCCAGCTCTGATCCCAGTACACTGTAAAAGACCCTTGCCACTCTGAGATCAGGACTTAGGTCCACCCCGGTGATGCTCACAAAACCTATTCTGGGGTCCCGGACCTTCCTGAGAAGAAGCTCCGAGATCTCCTCACGAATACGCACACCCACCCGCTTTCTTCTCTCACCGGCCATGGTCCCCAAAGTGCAGAATCTCGGTGTGCACATCCACCACTTCGCTCAGATGTAATTCCTCTATAAAATCAATCACCTTGTCCATCACCGACTGCACCAGCCGGCTGTCGGATCCAACCACTGCCAGCCCCAGGAGTATGCTCTGCCAAAGATCCTGGTCCCCTACCTCTGCTACGGCCACCCTGAATCTGCTCCTCACCCTGTCCAGAGTCTTTCTCACAACCTGCCGCTTGCCCTTCAGGGAGTGGTTCTCGTGAAGAAGCAACTGGATCCTTCCAACCCCCACCACCATGACAGACTCCCATCAGCTTACACTGCCCAACCCGGATTCTTCGCCCAGCTGCACAATCGGGAGCTCCTGCCCCAGGATCCTCTTAGAGGGCAGCGGTCCCAAACCCTTCTGAGGTGCCCTGACACACCCAGGCTGTTCTCAAGCACGGTCGCGCTCCTGCAACCAAAGCCAGTTCTGAACCAGCGTCCTCCACTGCCCGGGCCCGGAGCCTTCCCCCCCTCAGGTTCACGATACCTGAGGTCCAAGCCCCAGGAGTCGCCTTGTGGAGCAAGAAAAGGCGGCAACATTCTACAGAACGCTTGAGCAGGCTCAACCAAATGAGCCTTTTACCCACACATCTTGCTTCTGTTCCAAATCCTCCAGGAAAAGGCTTTTTCACAGCCCGAGCCTGCCATGGGAGGCGGTTTAGAGCTCCGCAGCCACCTCCTCCACCTCATAGACCTCTATCACGTCCCCTACTTTCACGTCGTTGAAGTTCTCCAGGTGGATCCCACAGTCCTGCCCCTCCAGCACCTCTTTGGCATCTTCCTGGTAGCGGCGCAAGGTTGCAACCCGACCGTCATAAACCACCACATTGTCCCTCAGGAGCCTGGCCTTGGCACCCCTGACCACCCTGCCCTTCTTGACCACCGTACCTGCCACCATGCCTACCTTGGAAATCTTGAAGGTTTGGACCACCTCTCCCCTGCCCAAAAGGATTTCCTTGCGGGTAGGTTCCAACATTCCCCGCAGGGCCCTCTCCACGTCTTCTATGAGTTCGTAAATTATGTTGTACACGCGGATATCCACGCCTTGTTCCTCGGCCAGTGCTTGGGCCCTGGGCTCGGGCCTCACGTTGAATCCCACTATCACCGCATTGGATGCTGCAGCCAGGTTCACGTCGTTCTCGGTGATCCCACCCACAGAGGAGTGAAGAACACTTATCTTGATCTTCTCGCTCCCCATCCTGGAGAGAGTGTCCCTGAGGGTTTCTATGGAGCCCTGCACATCTCCCTTTACAACCACGGCCAGCTCTTTGACCTCTCCTGTGTCCATCTGCTCCTTGAGCCGGTCCAGGGCGACCCTTCCTGTTTGGGCCATTCCCTCCCTGCGCATTTTTTCTCGTCTGAAGAGCTCAATGTCCCTGGCCTCTTTCTCATAGGCCACTACCCAGAACCGCTCTCCTGCGGCAGGCACCCCCGAGGCGCCCACCACCTCTACTGGCGTGGAAGGCCCCGCCTCCTCCAATCTCCTTCCCAGATGGTCCAGCATCATTCGAACCTTGCCCGAGTACATGCCTGCCACAAAGGCGTCATTGAGCCTTAGGGTGCCTTCCTGGACCAATACGGTGGCCAGGGGTCCACGCCTCTTGTCCAACCTGGCCTCTATCACCGTACCCCTTGCCGGCCTTTCGGGATTGGCCTTGAGCTCCAGCACCTCTGATTGTATGAGTATGTTTTCCAAGAGAGCATCTATGTTTATTCTCTGTTTTGCCGAAACATCGCAGAAAATCGTGTCCCCGCCCCACGCCTCTGGCACAAGTCCCAAAGAGGCCAGTTCATGACGCACCCTCTCGGGGTCCGCATTGGGCTTGTCTATCTTGTTCACCGCCACTATGATGGGCACTCCCGCAGCCTTGGCGTGATCTATGGCCTCCCTGGTCTGGTTCATCACCCCATCGTCGGCAGCCACCACCAGCACCACCACGTCAGTCACCTGGGCTCCTCTGGCCCTCAGGGAAGTGAAGGCTTCGTGACCGGGGGTGTCCAGGAAAGTTATGAGTTGGCCGTTTACCTCCACCTGATAGGCTCCTATGTGCTGGGTGATGCCTCCCACTTCCTGTTCTGTCACGTGGGTTTGTCTGATGGCATCCAGCAAAGAGGTCTTCCCGTGGTCCACGTGCCCCATGACGGTTACCACGGGTGGTCTGGGTTTGAGATTCCCTTCTGCCTCCGGAGTGGTGGCCTCCTCCAAAAGCTCCTCAGCACGGCTGAGCACCCTCTCCACCTCGTAGCCGAACTCGCTGGCCACCAAGGAGGCCTCATCCGGATCCAACATTTGGTTAACCGTTGCAATGACTCCCATGCCCAAAAGGTTCTTTATCACCTCGCTGCTCTTGACCCCCATCCGCTTGGCAAGTTCGCCCACCGTGATGGACTCCATGATCCGGATCTTGCGCTTGATGGCCTTGGGAACAGTCAGCTCTGGTCTCTTTTGTTCCTTTTCCTTGCGCTTTCCGGGCCTGAAGGGCAGCCCTCTTTCCCTTTCCTCCAGCTCGGCCCTGAGTTGTATTACCTCTTTCTTCTTGCTTTTCCCTCTCCCGGGCTTCTCCTGTGTAACCACCTCGAAGGCCTTGAGGGATTTTTTCTTGGCTTTACCCCATGTTTCCCTCTCCGAGAGCGCAGCAGGCCTCTCCGGCTGTAAGGGAACCGTGGGAGCAGGAGCCACAGGGGTAGGCCTTCTGGTAGGCTCGGGCTTTGGACGATGCAATACCTTGGCCGGCTCTAAACCAGCCTCCCTGCGCACCAGGTGCGGTCGTGGCGGCTTCTCAGGAATCACCTGTGCACTTTGCACTCCGGTCTCCTGGGAAATAGTAGGAGGCTCTGGTTCTGGCTCTTTTCTCTCCCGGGCCTCGGCTGGCTTGGGGGCTTCCTGAGGCTTTTCCTCCTCGGGCCCTTCCAGCATCACCTCTTTCTTTTCCGGCTGGGCCGAAACTGTGGCAGGCTCCTGCTCCTTCAGGGTAGGCCTCCTGATCACTATGGCAGCCTGATCCTGGCGATCCTTCCTTTTCTTGCGAGGTTTCTCTCCCGGCTGCTCCACAGCAGTGGGTTTTTCCTCACGAGGGGCCGCCTCAGCTTCAAGCTGGGGCTCCTCCGAAGGCATGGATTCTGCAGGCCGGGGCTCGGGGGGTGCGGCAACCACTTCAGCTGCCTGGGGTTTCTCGGCTGTTTCAGAGGCAGGAGGCTCGCTCACAGGCTCTGGGGCGGGCTCTGGAGCCGATCTCACCGGGCGCCTGCGTATCACGGTGGACTTGACCCGCTGCTCACTCACTTTTTGCTTCTTCTGCACGTGCGATATGGTTGCTCTGACTTTGGCCACCTCATCGTCGTCCAGGATACTGATGTGACTCGATACGAAGACACCCAGTTCCCTCAAGTGGTTCAAAAGGGACTTGGGGTCTATCTGGTACTCCTCTGCCAACTCAAAGACCTTCATGGGCATGCGATCGTTTCCCCCGTCGCGGCTTCAAAGAGCCATTGAGACTCCCCGGCCCTAAGATTTCTTACAGCCTCTGGCCTGCCTTATTGGCACCGCTGGATGAGACAGGCCAGAACTGACTCTGGTTGCACTAACTCGACTCCTCTTGAAATTGGCCCTCATGTGCCATTTCCCCTTAGAAAGGGTCTTGGCTCCGCGTACCTCTTTTCCTTGCTATGGGCTCCCTCTTGGACCTGCGTGACTTGGTCAGCCTTGCTCTCTCCAAGCCCTGCTCTTTCTCAACCATGTGCCCGCCCGGGATTCCCCAATAGACAGCCGTGTACAGGCTTGGAGCCCTGACCAAGTTCACAGCTCCTTACCCGAGAAAAATGCACTAAGAGTTCTCTTCCTGCTTGCCAGGCTCCTCTGAACCCGACTCCAGATAGCGGCGAGCAGCCTCCAGGAGGCTTTCTGCCTTCTTGGAGCCGATCCCTGGGATCTGAGTCAGCCTTTCCAAAGTGGCCTGGCTCAGTTCCTCCACGCTTTGTATTCCATGCTGCATGAGGAGCTCCAAGGTCTTCTCCCCGATCCCTTCCAAGGAACTCAATCTTTGGGCCTCTTCCTGCAACAGGGCCCTTGCCCTCTGTCTGGTCAAGGCCCTGGCAGACTCCAAGAGATTCCGGGCCTTCTCTGCTCCTATGCCCTCTATGCTGGCCAGATCCTCCTCGGAGGCCTGGGCTATCTCTTCAAAAGAGCGATAACCCTCCATGAAAAGGATCTCCACGGTCATGTCCCCGATCCCAGGGATTTCCCTCAAGGATTTCCTGGCGGCCTCATTTCGCTCCTGCATTCGGGTCTCGCTCACCACGTCTATTCTCCACCCGGTAAGTTTGGAGGCCAGACGCACGTTTTGCCCCTTCTTCCCTATTGCCAAGGACAACCTTTCGTCCGGCACCACAACTTCCATGCTCTTGTTCTCCTCATCCATTACCACGCGGGAGATCTCGGCCGGAGAGAGGGCATTGCACACAAACTTGGCTGGATCGGGAGACCATGGAATAATGTCTATACGCTCTCCACGCAACTCCTGGACCACGCTCTGCACCCTGGAGCCCCTCATACCCACACACGCGCCCACAGGATCCACGTCCAGGTCATTGGTGGCCACCGCTATCTTGGCCCGCTCCCCAGGCTCCCTGGCCGCAGCTCTTATTTCCACTATACGTTCGGCCACCTCAGGCACCTCCAGCTCGAACAAACGCACCAGGAAATTGGGGTTGGTGCGGGAAAGCACAATCTGGGGGCCCTTGGGAGCCCTGCGCACATCCAGGATGTAGGCCCTGATTCTATCCCCAGGCCTGTATGACTCCCTAGGCACCTGCTCCTCCCTGGGAAGAAGAGCTTCCACCCTCCCAAGATTGACTATCATGTCTCCCCGCTCAAAGCGCTGCACTATACCGTTGACCACCTCACCCTTTCGGTCTTTGTAATCCATGTAAACATTTTCCCGCTCTGCATCCTTCACTCTTTGAATTATCACTTGTTTGGCTGCCTGGGCAGCTATTCTTCCGAAATCGCTGGTATCCACCTTCACACCCAGGAAATCCCCTATCTGGGCTGAAGGGTCCATCTCCCTGGCCTGTTCCAGGGTCATCTCCAGATCAGGATCCTGTGGGGTCTCCACCACCTGCTTGTACAGAAACACCTCGATCTCACCGTTTTCAGGATTGAAATGTGCCTCGACTCCATCCTTGACTCCGAGCTTTTTCCTGGCCGCAGAAACCATTGCCTCTTCCAAAGCGGCCACCAGGACCTCCTTGTCCACCCCCTTTTCCCTTCCCACCTGCTCTATTATCTGGTTTAAATTCAATTGCATTCTCTATCACTCCTTGCTGCGCTCGGGATATGAGGACTGCTCCACGAGTCCAGAAGCCGAGCCCTGGCTATCTCTGAGATGGGAATTCTGCTGATCCCTCCAGAGGTCTCTATCTCCAATACTTCATCCTTGAGGCCCAGGAGAATGCCCTGAAGGGTCTTGGTACTTGTGCTCCAGGTCTTGACTCTTACCTTGTGTCCGCACCATCTCTGGAAATCCTGGGGCCTGCGCAATGGTCTCTCAGGACCTGGTGATGAGACCTCCAGACGATACGGATGGGCTATGGGGTCTTTGACATCCAGCAGGTCGCTCACCTCACGGCTCACCGAAGCACAGTCATCCAGGCTCACTCCGCCCTCTTCCCTATCAATGTACAAACGCAGAACCCAACCCCTCGGCTCTCTCTGGAACTCCAACTCCACCAGTTCCAGTCCCTGGGAGGCCACAACAGGCTCCACCATCTTCCACAGCCGCTCTCTGAGTTCCCTCTGATCCATCTCCTCCAGAACAAAAAACCCCAATCTTTTCCGAAAGAATGGGGTCAATGCAGGCCGCGCCGTCCTGTACGGGAGCGGCGCAGCATAACCCGGTTTTCGGATTTGGAGCGGGCAACGGGCCTCGAACCCGCGACACCGAGCTTGGGAAGCTCGTACTCTACCAACTGAGCTATGCCCGCACTATGACATTTTATACACTCATGCGGGCAAATTGTCAAGTCACAAGCCTACTTCGCGCTGTCTGCGGGACACCTTCCTTTTTCAATGCAAGCCTTGCCACCCTCCAGCAGGAAAGCGCTCCAGGCTCCCTTCTCCCGGCTTTCAATCACTCTCATGGGCGTCTCATCCAAAACGCTCAACAATTTCCGAGACTGATTCCCCACCACTCCGGCCAGTATGCACCAAGGTTTGCTCCACAGGCTCGGCCTCACTACCATTTCCAAAAGGACCTCCAGATGCAGATTGGCCAGGACCAGCTCAGCTGGCTTCTCCAAACACTCCAGTGCATCCCCCAGCCTCACCTCCACACGATCTTCCATCAAATTCCTGGCCGCATTGGACTTTGCAGTCTCCACTGCCACTGGCTGAGAGTCCACGGCCAGAACCCTCCTGGCCCCCAGCCGGGCTGCAGCCAGTGCCAGGATCCCGGATCCTGTTCCCAAATCCAGCACCAAACGAGGAGTGGCACGTGCATAGAGGGAAACCAGGAGTTCCAAACAGGCCCTTGTGGAGCCGTGGAACCCGGATCCGAAGCTCACCCCCGGGTCCAGGAGCAAGGCCTGCGCACTGTCAGAAATGGTCCATGGGGGGGCTACGCAAAGCGGTCCTACGCGAAAGGGACTCAAGGCAGTGCCGGCCTCCCAATCCTGATAGGGAATTACAGTCTCAGAACGCAATGTCATGTTGCCGCTAAGCTGGAGTGCCTTTTGTACCTCTCGGCGGCTGGGGCCGGAGAAAAAAAGAAAGGAATACCCCGCTTCATACCAGCAACCCAAAAATCCCTTTTTCTTCCAACCAGGAGGTATTCCCTCCAGAATCCCTTCCACTTCGTAGATATGAAGCTCTTGGTACGGACCACTCATGTGAAAACCCGGCCGGCTTCTTTCCCCGAATCCCTAAGAGACGGTTTCGAATCCATTTTTTCACGGGAGAGCCCGGGCAGCCCCAAGATTCACCCAGCACTCCACATGGGGCCGTTGCCTTCTGAGCCCTGAATCACGAGCCGGCGGCTTCACCCCTTCCTTGACTCTCATTGTTCCCTGAGACCGGGGACATCTGGGGTTCTCCGCCCCCAAAGCCCTCGGCATGCCAGAAGATCTCCCAAACCAGAACCATCTCCCACGTGGCATCTCCGAAGAAAACAGTTTTCAAACTGTGGTGGCTCCAGTGAAGGCAAATTCATTTAGCCCCCATCATTGTCCACCGCCCCTGCACTAGGAGACATACCTCACCAGGTAGGGAAACTGGTCAACCACCAACAGGATCCCCAGCGCGATCAGAACCACCCCGCTTCCCAGCCTTATCCAGAACATGAATCGGCTGGCCGCCCTCAGCCGGGGCAGAATGGCCCCTGTGGCAAGCCCCAGGGCCACAAAAGGAAGGCTCATACCCAGGGAGAAGAAACAAAGGAGCAAGACTCCCTGTGTCACCGTCTCCCTGGTGCTGGCGTAAGCCAGGATTGAACCCAGCACCGGCCCGAGGCAAGGTGTCCAGCCTGCTGCAAAGGCCACCCCTACCAGAAAGGCTCCCAACCCGTGGGCTGGGCGGCCTCTCAGATGAAGCCTTCTCTCTTTTTGCAAGAATCCGACTCTGATTAGGCCCAACTGCTGCAGCCCGAAGATGACCACCACCGAACCTCCAACAATCTCCAGCACCCTTTGGTAGTTTGCCAGGAGCCTGCCCAGTGTTGTGGCAGTGGCCCCCAGGATCACGAAGATCAGAGAAAAGCCCAGGCAGAAAAGCAAGACAGGAGGAAGGATCTCTGCTCTCACTGGCCTGTCCTCAAGGATCTCCTCCACCGCCTTACCGGTGATAAAGGAGACGTAAGCGGGCAGCAACGGAAGGATACAGGGCGTGAAAAACGTCAAGACCCCGGCCCCCAGCGCCAGGGCCCATGATACTTCAGTCATGCTTAGTCCATCCCCCTTGCTGTAGTCCGGCTGGGCAGAAGCATCCCAAAGCTTTGAACCCCGAAATGTAAACCCAGGGCGTGCCCTCCCAGTCCTTGTGTGTAAGGCTTACCCTCAAGTATGATACATGAAGTTTCCCTTGGAAAGGCCAAAGGGATGAGAGCAAAGCCCAAAGATCCAGGACTGGTTCTTTTGCAATGCTTGTTTCTTCTGTTTGTGGGGATGATATACGGTGGATGTGCTCCCACGGTGAAGAAGGCCGAGGAGTGGCTCACACCTTCGGTCAAGAGCGAGAAGGAAATGGGAAGGGAATTCGCTCAGGAAGCCGCCAAGAAACTTTCCCTTGTGGAGGATCCTGACATCCTGGAATACATTGCCCACGTGGGCGCCCCCATAGTGGAGGCGGCCCAGCCCATGACTTACCGATTCCGCTTCCACGTGGTCAAGAGTCCCACCCTCAACGCTTTTGCAGTGCCGGGGGGCCACATCTATCTCTACAGCGGGCTTCTCCTAAAAGCCCGACACCCAGGGGAGATAGCCGGTGTCATAGCCCACGAACTGGCACATGTAAAACACCGTCACACAGCCCAGATGATCGGGAAGGGCACATTGGTGAACCTGGCCACTTTGGCAGCCATCCTCATTTCCCGTGGGGAGCCGGCTGTCACGGCAGGAGCAGCCGGGGCAGGATTGGCCATGCAGTTGAGCTTTACTAGGGAGTTCGAGCAGGAGGCAGACCGTTACGGTCTCCTGTACATGCATCAGGCAGGCTATGATCCCAGAGGGATTCTTGATTTCTTCGAGATGATGATGAGGGAGCAGCGCTTCTCCATGAGCCGCGTTCCACCTTATCTCTTGACCCATCCACTCAGCACAGAACGAATGGCCCAGATAGAAAGCCTGATCCAAATCCACAGGCTGGAGGTAGCCCAGCCCAGGCAGATGGAGGATTTCCACAGATTCCAGGCCTTGCTTCAAGCAGAGGTGGAAGGACCAACTCAGGTGATACCGCTTTTCAGGCAACACGCTGAGGAGGCTCCCGGGGAGGCCAGGGCCTGGCACCAGTTGGGACTGGTCTACCTGCGTTACGGCTGGGCCCGGGAGTCTCTGGGAGCCCTTACCAGGTGCTTGGAGCTGGATCCCAACCTGGCTTCGGCCTGGGCTGATCTGGCAATGCTCCAAGCCAGGATGGGCCACTGGGAGCAGGCTCAGGGAATGTTCCAGAAGGCTTTGGAGTTGAGGCCCGAGCATGGGGCTTTTCTGGCAATGATGGGAGAGGCGATGCTCCAGAAGGGAAGCCAGAAGGAGGCCCTGGAACTCTTGGACAGGGCGCTGAGCGCAGACCCCCTTCTTATAAGGGCTCAGGAGATGCGGGCCAGGGCCCGGAAAGATCTGGGGGACGAAGGCGGCTTCCATGAGGACATGGCCGGTTTTCACGAAAAGATGGATCGTAGTGTGGAGGCCTTGAAACATTTCCGCCTGGCCATAAAGGCCTACGGGGAGAAAAGCCCCAAGGCAGAGGAAGTGCAAAGAAGAATAGAACAACTAAAGGCATCCTGATCAGCGAAAAGTCCAGGGCCGGGCAGAGAAGCAGAGTCCCGGGTTGAGGCTTTGGCCGTGAACAGACCCATTGGTAAACCCTTGGTAATTCCTCCAAGAGGCCCTTGCAGGCCACAAGGAGTGGACCCCAACTCATGGAAATGCTTCCAGGTGTAAGCCACCGGGCGCGTGTCCAGGGGTTTTCGGCCCTGGCAGTTCTACTGATCTGCTCTGCGGGCATGCTTCTTCGCCTGGAGCCCTTTGCCACCTGGTATTACGCCATGGCCTGGTGGCCTTTCATACTCCTCATGGACGCCCTTGTCTTGCGGAGAAAAGGAGACTCCCTCCTGAGGAGAAGTCCTAGGGAGTTCTTCTTCTTGGCAGGTCTTTCAGTTCCTGTCTGGCTTTTTTTTGAGATGTACAACCTGGCAATGCAGAACTGGTACTACGTGGGCTCCAGTCCCTCCTGGGTGGCCCGCTGGGTGGGATACACTGTCTGCTTCGCCACTGTTCTGCCAGCCGTGTTGGAAGCCGAGGAGCTGGTGGGCGCATTGGGAATAGTGCCCGAGCTGAGGGTACGGGCCTTGCAACAAGGAAGGCTCCTGGCTCCCTGCCTCATGGCCCTGGGCCTCTTGTTCCTGGTCTTACCCCTTCTTACTCCGGGTTATGCTTTCCCTTTGATATGGCTGGGATTGGTCTTTTTTCTGGACCCAATAAACCAAAGATGGGGCCAACCCAGCCTGCTTGGAGAACTCCAAAGTGGATCCATCACCAAGGGGGTAAGGCTCCTGGCAGGGGGACTTCTTTGTGGCCTGGCCTGGGAGCTTTTTAATTTTCAGGCCCTTTGCAAGTGGATTTATACGGTGCCTTACTTCGAGGAGTTCAAGCTCTTCGAAATGCCCCTGGCCGGCTTCCTGGGCTTTCCCCCTTTTGCTCTGGAATGCTATGTGATAGTGCAGTTCGTGAAAGGGGCGCTCAAAAGGGTCAGGGTTTCGGCCCTTAAATGGGCTTTGGCTGGGCTTGTCTGTGTGGCCTCCATGGGAATGTTCCGACTCCTGGATCTGCATACGGTGAACTCCCTGCAGCCTCTTCTGGAGGACTTGAAGGATCTGGCACCCCAGGAAGCCAGGGTTTTGGAACAGGCAGGAGTCAAACGTCTGGATCTTTGGCTGTTAAGACCCGGGAGCAGGGCCAGGGAGTCACTGGCCCTTGAGCTACTGGGGGCCACTCCGGAGGTGGTGGCCAAGTGGCGGACTTGGGCTGCCATGGCCACCTTGAAGGGAATGGGCACTGGCAACCTGAGGCTAATGATGGAAGCGGGGGTCTCCAGGCTGGGGGATCTTGTCGGCCAGGAGCCTCACACTCTTGCCAAGAAACTGGACGAGATCCAGAAGGCTACCTCATGGGCCAGACAGGCCCCCAGAGAGATTCAGGTTCGCCTGTGGGTGCGGGAAGCCAGGCGGGTTTGCTCTGGGGAGGCCGAGCCTGCATGGCCTGGATGCAAGTGAGGAGGGAAGATGGCCGAGATAAAGAGCAGCATTGAGTTGGCCATGGAAAGAACAAAGGGGCTCACCTTCAGCGAGGAGGAACGCCGGCAACTGGAAGAGGAAAAAGAACAAAGGCTGGCCCAGGCCCTGATCTCTCAATATCTGCGGGGGGAGATGAGCCTGGCAGAGCTGCAGCAAAAGAGACTGCAGGCTAGCCTCTCAGCCCGTAGGGCCCTGGACAAGGCCCTGGTGTTGGGGCTGAACTTGGGAACAGAGACCTTCCCTTTGGCCGCAGAAGCCTTGGAGAAGTTCTTAGGCACAGAAAACCGAAAGATCTTGCAGAGGCTAAGGGATCTTTCCATAGAGTGGGGCCAGCTCCTCCAGAAGCGAAAGCGCAAGATAAGAGCCGAGTTGCGCGAGGAACTGGCCCGCCGTGGGGTGAAGGGCTCGGCTGTGGAGCCCCATGTGGAGGACTCTTTTCTCTGGGGAAAAGCCCTTCGGGAGCTTCAGGTCCAATTCCAGGGCAGGCTATCGGAAGTCCAAGAACTCCTGGAGAAGGCCCTCGAAACCCACGCAGTTTGACTCCAGCCAGCCCAGGCCGGGCAAACACAGCCCAGGCCGAGATGCCTCGGAAGCCTGTGGGGCCCACCACCCGATTTCTGTGGCTTGACCAAGTAATCCAAAGCCTACAGGTAAGGGTAATACATCTGGCGGATCATGTCGAAGTTTCTTTCCACGCGGCGTTTCCCCACCAGGGGATTCCCATGACCCGGAAGCAGTATCTCTACATCCAGGCTGGCCAGTTTTTCTATGCTGCCCACAAGAGCCTTGCTGTCCCCACCTGGGAAGTCGGTGCGGCCTACCCCCATCTCAAAGACCACATCCCCGGTGAAGAGTGCTCTTCTTGCAGGCCAGTATATACAAATTGATCCAGGGGAATGCCCGGGGGTCTCCAAGACTTGGAACCGCTCCTTCCCCAAGAAAAGTTCACCCTCCTTGAGCAGCACGTCCAATCTGATTTTGGGTGGACTCATCCCCATCATACGGTAGAAATCAGTTCCCGACCCTCTCATGAAAACTTCATCCAGTGCCCCCAAGGCTGTCCAGACAGGCTTTTGGGAAAAGGCCTGGAGCCCTTCCAGGTGGTCCGGATGGGCATGGGTGGCAATCACGCCTTGAAGGCTGTCCTCGTGGATCCCATCCAGTCGGATACTCTGGAACAGATGACTCAGGAATTCCAGGTGACCAGGGTCCACCAAGACCACCTGGTCCACCTTTATGACGTAAGAGTTGGCATTGTTGGCAGAAGGGTGATTCCAGGGATAGGCATACAGGCCCTCTGTGAGCTTCATGGAGAGTCCCCTGATTTAGTCTGAACTGTTCACGGGCAGCGATTGATGAAAATAAAGTCTTTCACATTCTTTCACCAACACCGGCCAACCTGGAAAAGCACTCTGAATTTGCTCTCGCACATATGGCCATGGTCTTGATCTGGGTAACCCGACACATGCCTGGTACCTGTGGGCTACTTTCCAGGCCTGGGAGAAGTTCTCAGATATCAACCTGGACCCCCACCATCAAAGGAGATCCAAGAGAAAGGGCATTTCCGACCTTGGCCTTCCAAGCCCGGAAAGATGGTCCCCACCATTTTCACCTGCTCGAGAATAATTCCGGCCCCTTTTATTTTCCATCTCTTATGAAGGCTGCTCCTCTTTCGATGGCGGCCCTGTTGAGTTGAAAGAACTTCTCCTTCCCTGGGGTGGCCTTGGCCATGCCCTGCACCGCGTCTTCGACTGTCAGAAGCCCCGTGGCCTGCACCAAGGCTCCCAGCATGACCATGTTGGCGGCCCTTTCTGAACCCACCTCCCGAGCCAGCCCCACCGTGTCCACTCTGATCTCTGAGACATCCTGCCGTTTGGTGGAGCGAGAGATGAGGGAAGAATTGATGAAGATGGTGCCGCCTTTTTGCACAGAAGGCTCGAACTTGTCCAGGGAGGGCGCGTTCATGGCCACCAGAACATCCGACTCAGAGGCCACTGGGGAGGCAATCTCCTTGTCTGAAACAGTCACCGTGCAGTTGGCCGTGCCTCCTCTCATCTCGGCCCCATAGGCCGGGAGATAGGTCACGTTAAGGCCCTTTAGCATGGCCCCGTGGGACAGCACGTATCCCATCAGCAAAATGCCCTGTCCACCGAATCCGGCAAAGGTAGTCCGCACCATCATCTCACATCTCCCAGCCCGCTTGTGTCTTTGATCACTCCCAGAGGATATGTCTTGGTAAGGATGGACTCAGTCCACCGCCAGGCATCAGAGGGGTTCATCTTCCAGTTGGTGGGGCAGGGGGAAAGTAGCTCAACCAGGCTGAAGCCAAGGTTGTTCAGTTGAACTAGAAAGCTTTTCTTTATGGCCCTCTTGGCCTTTTGGATATGCTTCACCGAAGTCAGGGCACACCTTTCGATGTACACGGTTCTCTGGCAGACGGCCAGCATCTGGGAGATGTCTATGGGAGCTCCATCCCGATCCGGATCCCTTCCTCCCGGAGTGGTGGTGGCCACGAGGCCCACAGTCGTGGTAGGGGCCATTTGGCCTCCGGTCATGCCATAAATGGCGTTGTTTATAAAAATGGTGCTTATCTTCTCGCCCCTGTTGGCCGCGTGGATCGTCTCTGCCGTTCCGATGGCAGCCAGGTCCCCGTCTCCCTGATACGTGAGCACGAACTTGTCCGGGTGGACTCTCTTGATGCCAGTGGCCACTGCCAAAGCTCTCCCGTGGGGGGCTTCCACCATGTCGAAGTTGAAGTAGTTGTAGGCCAGCACCGCGCAACCCACCGGTGCAACACCTATGGTTTTTTCCCTGAGTCCCAACTCATCCAGAAGCTCTGCCACGAGTCTGTGGGCCACCGAATGCCCGCAACCAGGGCAGTAATGGGTCATGCTGGGCTTGAGTGACTCGGGCCTGGAAAACAGCTTCTTCACCGCTGGCTGGCTCATATCTCCACCTTCCTTCCCAAGCGTCCGTCCCCCTTGAGGACCGAGACCGCGAAATCGGCCACATGGGCCGGAGTTGGTACCGGTCCGCCCGGGACTCCTTGCAAATATATCTCTGAACGGCTCCCCACCGACATAATGACATCCTCCACCATCTGCCCCACGCTCAGTTCAAAGACCCCTATCTTGACTCCCCCCCCGGCCAAAGAGCGAAGCACCTCCTTGGGATACGGCCAGAGGGTGACCGGCCTGAAAAGACCCACCTTGAAGCCCTCCCGCCTAAGCCTGTTCACAGCACCCTTGGCAATACGGGAGGCTGTTCCATAGGCCACCAGAATAAGCTCTGCGTCATCCACCTGATAGGTCTCATACCGGATTTCCTTGGCCGAGATCTCCTCGTACTTCCTAAGGAGCTTCATGTTGTGCTGATAGAGTGTAGGGGGATCCAGAAGCATGGAGAAAACTGCCCTGGGTTCCCTCCCTTTGCAACCCTCCAGGATGTAATCCTTGGGGGGTAGCTCCCTTGGATCTATGGGGTCCCTGAAGATTACCGGCTCCATCATCTGGCCCATGAGGCCGTCGCCCAGGATCATTACCGGGTTTCGATACTTGTCGGCCAGCTCAAAAGCATCGAAAGTGAGCTCAGCCAGCTCCTGATTGGAGGCGGGAGCCAGGACCAGCAATCTGTAATCCCCGTGCCCCCCTCCCCTGGTGGCCTGGAAGTAATCGGCCTGGGAAGGGGCTATGTTCCCCAGACCCGGGCCGCCCCTCATCATGTTCACTATGACCGCAGGGAGCTCCTGCCCGCACAGATAGGAGATCCCCTCCTGTTTCAGGCTTATCCCAGGGGAGGATGAGGAAGTCATGACCCTCCCTCCTGCCACCGAGGCTCCTATGACCATGTTTATGGAAGCGATCTCGCTCTCGGCCTGGATAAAGGTGCCGCCCACCTCCAGAAGTCTTGAAGAGAGATACTCAGGCAACTCGTTCTGCGGTGTAATGGGATAACCGAAGTAATATCGGCAACCGGCCCTCACTGCAGCCTCTCCCACCACATGCGCCCCACGCATCAGCATCTTTTCGCTCGGCACGGCTCACCCCTCGCCAATCCAATATCAAAGCCCGCCTGCAGCGGGCGCCAGCACTTCATACTAGCCGGGCTGGGGAAACTGCGTCAAGGGCTACCCAAAGAGGATTTTACCCACACCACCCCCGGTGGCTTGAGGGCAAAGGCCCCTGCGTCCTGGGTCATGGAGAATGATTCGGGCCGAATCATCTCTAAGCTCGCGTCTCCAGCCCCTCATGTGATTGGCTTGGATGAAAGATTCAGCCCCCCGAGCTTCAAGCATTGGTGAGCTTGGGTAGGAAAGGTCTATAATGGTTGCATGAAAAGAACTCCTCCAAAGTTACCTATTTCCCCGAGAGGCACCGGGTGTCGCATTGCCGAGAGGCCAAGGTTGCTTTTCGCAGATGAAGGGGGGGTCATCTACGAACATCCTGAGCTACTGGCCATGGGCATGTCCGGGGATGAGCCAATTCTTCCAGAGCCCGGGGAATGGATCCCCCTTCCTGAGATGAGCAGGCTCTTCTACATGCCGGGGTGCCCCCCATTGGGTGCGGATCCTACAAGCGGCCAACCCGTTTGTTTGGAAAGCGAGAGGGTGGGCCGTACAAGGGTCAGGTGCTATGCTGTGGCAGCTTTCCTGGAGCCCGGATACGTGCGCACTCTTCTCCCTGCTTTCCGCAGCTCAGGGAAGAACTACGTGCTTCCTCTTTGGGCTTACACGGCAGTGGGATTCGCCTCAGAAGGGTATGCTGCTGCTGCCTTTCAGGTGGAGGCCAATCCCCACTGGGATCCCAGAAATTTCGATGACAGGGAGCTTCTACCCAGGCTGAGGCAGAGGCTTAGGGGAAAAAACAGCCCTCTTTGGAGCCACTTGGCCGACTGCGCGGTGCTGAATCACTGTTTTGCCGCCAAGAACCTCTTTTTGGGACGATGGGAGGCGCCCCTTCCCGTGAGCAGGAGGTGCAATGCCCGCTGCCTGGGCTGCCTTTCCAGTCAGCCCAAGGGATCCTGCCCTGCAGCCCACAGGCGTATTCGGTTCCGCCCCAGGCTGGAGGATATGGTGGAGTTGGCCGTGGAGCACCTGGAGCTGGCGCATGAGCCCATAGTTAGCTTCGGTCAAGGCTGCGAGGGTGAGCCGCTCACAGAGGCCCAACTGATAGCCGAAGCCCTTGGGAAGATCCGAGCCAGGACCGGCAGGGGTACCCTGAATATGAATACCAACGGAAGCCTTCCCCAGGCCGTGAAGCAGGTGGTGGAAGCAGGCCTGGACTCTGTACGCGTAAGCCTCAGCAGCGCCCGGCCCGAGCTTTACGAGGCATACTGCAGGCCCGTGGGCTTCGGGCTGGAGGAAGTGGAGGAATCCCTCACATTGGCAAGGGAAGCAGGGCTCTTCACCATGATAAATTATCTGGTCTTCCCGGGCATCACCGACCAGGAGGAGGAGTGGGAGAGCTTAAAGGGGTTGGTCACTAGGACAGGGGTCCATTTCCTTCACATGAAGAACTTGTGCATTGATCCCCACCTCTACCTGAAGAGCATGCCCAGGGGCGAATCAACCTCTTTGGGCATGCGTCGGCTTTGGAGAAAAATCCGCGAGGAGCTGCCAGACTTGAGGCTCGGGTATTTCAATCAGCCCGTTTCCAAGACTCTACCCCAAGAAGCTCCCTGAGCCGCTTGGACACAAGCACTGTGAGATCCATGGCTCTTAGAGCCTGTGAGGGCTCCACGCTTCCCAGTCCGCAGGCTGGGGTGATAAAGGAGTTCTCCAGGATTATTTTGGGGTCCATTTCCCCAGGGGCCACCCTCTTGGCCTTCTCCATCCACTGCTCTGCCAGGCTTTCCACAGTAATCCTATCCAGATCCTCCCCCCTGGTAGGGACTATGCCCCATGCCAAGATCCCCCCCCTTTCCAAGAAGTGCATCAACTCCTGCTTGAACAGGGCCACCCGCTCAAAGTAGGAGAAGGCATCGAAGCTCAGGATCCTAAGTTCATTGAGCTCCAGCAAGGCCCCCCAATCTGCATTGGCGCAGACATGCACACCAGGCCAGCCACCTTCCGACTGGATGGCTGCAAGGATCTCGCGCAGGTCTTCAAGGGCCTGCCTCGGAGATATGCTGATCAGGGAAGAGCTGCCTAAATTCCCCAAGGTGGGTTCATCCACAAACAGAAGCGTTGCACGACCCAGCTTCAGAATTTTCCTTGTCTGCCATCGAGCCCTCATGCACAGAAGCTTTACCATGGCCTCCCGCACTCTGGGATCATGGTATGCCCATCGTGCCTCAGAATCCCGAATCCCCGTAAGCACACTAAGGGGCCCGCTCAGCTGCCCTTTCACAAATGCAACAGGCTTGGCCTGACCGAGCGCCTCAATCAACCTGTGAAGCCCGGGGGCAGCCTCCTGGCTCATGGCAAAAAGGGAAGAATCCAGTTCTTTTCTCCCCTCAGTGACATCCAGATACTCTTCGTAGAAAACCAAGAGCTCCTTTTCGAAACTATCCCCCTGATTCTCCACCCAGATTTGGGAGCCCAGCCTCAATCCAGGCAGACCCTCTGAGAACTGAAGCAAGAAACCCTCTCGGGGATGAGCCGGGAGCTGTACCCAGTGGGGGCTCTGGGGAGTCCGCTCCAACACCCTTGAGAGGGCCTCCTGGTGGTCCCGAAAAGGAAGGCTTCCTATGAAAAGAGGAAGTCCCGAGGGTTTCTGATCATGAGGCTTGATTCTAACTGCCATCTGCCTCCTCCAGGGCTCCAGCTTGGAGTTTCAGCTGAAATTAATTGTCCACTCGCAGGGCCTCGATCATTCGTACAGGCCCGCCACATTGGGGGAAGGGGGCTACCTTCTTCCCGCCAAGGGTCTCAAGACCCTTTCTTGCTGAGTGCCACCTAAAAGTTCTTGTTTTCCCTGAACACCAGGCGCGGCCCCACTCGGGTCAATTCATGTCTGGGAAGACCACAGTTTTTCCCTCCAAGCTGGACTCCCGGGCCTGGCAAGAGACCCCGGCCTCAAGCCTTCGGGGAGCCCGAGCATGTGGAGATATGGAGCCGCAGGATTCTCCAGGCCCAAGGCACAGCCCCGGGGAAGACACTCAGGGACTCGGACGGATTTACTCTAAAGATTTTCCCTTGCACATTCAAGGTGCTTCTGGCACCATTCGGATAAATCCTCTTTCCGGAGATTGGCTGGAGGCTTAGGCTCGCCCCTCCAAGAGAGGTTTCATGGAGTTGGCCTCAAGGGAGGTAAGCCATTTGTCAGATTCAGACTCCCTCTCGAAATCCCCCCCGGGGAATTTGGAGTGTCCCAGGTGCAAAGAAAAACTCTCCCCTCACACTCTGGAAGGGATGGCAGTGCGTGTGTGCACCTTGTGTGGAGGTCTCTGGATAGGCTCCCAGGAGTTCCGGGAAGCTCTGAAAAAGCCTCCTCCCCATGGCTCTCAGGACACGGAAACAGGGGTATTGGAAACCGCCCTGTGGGAAGAAAGCAGGCTCCCATGCCCTGACTGCGGACTCCCTATGAGCAAAGGACGCTACGCTTATTCCAGCGGTGTGACAATAGACCGATGTCAGAGCTGCGGGGGTGTTTGGTTGGACAGGGGGGAACTGGCCAGGCTCAGGGTATTTGTGAGCAGGCCAGTGGCTCAGGATCGGGTTCTCCTGGCCCAAATGCAGGCCGAGATTCTCAAGAAAAGGGCCACGGCCAGGGAACTGTCCGAGGCCAGAGACTCAGCCGTGGGAACTTCTTTTGGGCAGATTCTCAAACTCCTGAAAGATCTTCTGTCCTGAATCCGGGGAGGAGGTGTCCTCCCGTCCTGGTCATGGAGGGGTACCAAGGGCAAGTCAAAGGAGGCAATCCATGCCCAAGAACTTCTCATTCTGGCCCCAAGGTTGGCCCAAGAGCCTGAACTATCCAGATCTCCCTGTGAATGCCTTGCTGGAGAACACTGCGAGAAGGGTTCCAGATCGAATAGGAATGGTTTTTTCAGGCCTGGAGCTGACCTTTGGGGAACTCCTGGAGCTCTCCAGGAGATTCTCTTCTGCCCTTGTGCACCTGGGGGTGAAAAAGGGAGACAGGGTGGCCGTCCATCTGCCCAACTGCCCGCAGTTCGCTGTGGCTTATTATGGCCTGCTTGGAGTTGGAGCGGTGTTCACCCCTTTGAGCCCCTTGCTTTCACCAGGGGAGGTCCAGTGGCAGCTTCAGGACTCAGGGGCCGAGACTCTCATCTCCCTGGATCTGCTCTTCCCGGGAATAAGCCCTGTTTTGGGGGAAACCGGGGTAAGAAGAATAATCACCACGAGCCTGGCAGACTGTTTCTCGGCCCTGAATGCGCCTCTCAAACCCCTGGGGAAGATACAGGTGCCCGCGACCCTGGACATGGCCGAGCTGCTCAGGGAGCATCCAGGAAATCCCCCCCGGGTAAGCATAAATCCCAGGGAGGATCTGGCCCATCTGGCCTACACCGGAGGCACCACAGGACTGCCCAAGGCCGTGATGCTGACACACTTCAACGTGGTCTCAAATGTGCTGCAGGTCTCACACTGGTTCAGCGGGTCCGAGCCAGTGCTGGAGGGAGACATCATAACCAGCCGAACCCCCCCAGGAGCAGAGCAGTCGATCAAGAGGATAACCCAGGCAGATCAGGAAATAGCACTCGTGGTGGTTCCCTGGTTTCACGCCATGGGGGTGGTGGGCTATCTTAACAACCAAGTGTATAGCGGAAACACCATGGTGGTGTTCCCCAGGTTCGAGGCCACCGAGTATCTGAAAGCCGCCTGGAAATACAAGGCTACCATGCTGGGCGGGGCGCCCCAACTCTATATCCCCTTGGTGAATCATCCGGACTTCTCCAAGTATGATCTTTCCTCGGTCAAAGTGGCAGCCTCGGGTGCGGCACCCTTGGCCCGATCGGTGCTGGATCGAATGATGGAGACTTTTTCAGGAGTGGTGGCTGAGGGCTATGGTTTGAGCGAATGCACCATGTGTGCCACCTTCAACCCCCCTTTCCGCGAAGCTGTCAGGCCAGGAAGTGTGGGATTGCCCCTTTTCGACACAGAGGTGAAGATAGTGGACTTGGTAAGTGGGCAGGAGCTCCCTCCAGGGCGAGAGGGTGAGATCTGCATACAGGGCCCACAGGTGATGAAAGGTTACTGGATGAGACCTCAGGAGACGGAAAAAACCCTGGTGGAAGGGTGGCTGTTCACAGGGGATATTGGTTATCTGGACCAGGACGGATTCCTTTATATCACGGACAGAAAAAAAGATATGATTATCTACAAGGGCTACAACGTTTATCCCAGGGAATTGGAGGAAATCCTCTTTTCACACCCGGCAGTGGAGCAGTGTGCGGTGGTTGGTAGGGAGGATGTGGATGTGGGAGAGGCCCCTGTGGGATTTGTGAAGCTGAAAAAAGCGGCTCATGCCACCCCTGAGGAACTCATGGAGCACGTGAACCAGCAGGTGGCCAAGTACAAGAGACTCCGGGAGATCATCCTTATCGAGCAGATCCCTGTGAGCGCTGCTGGCAAGGTACTCAAGAAGCAGCTGCGGGAGTTGTTGAGAGAAAGGGACCAGAAGGAGCTTCCCAAGAAATGAACACCCAGGCGAGACTGGAGAAGAACTCACCGGCAGAAGCCCCCCAAAGGGCAAGGATCCGGGGGAAAGGTGGAGGTTGGGTGGCCTTTGCTCTTCTTCTCCTGCTCATCCTGGCCGCTTTGGGCCTTATCCTTTACCACTGGGAGGACATAAGCCTGCGTATAAGCCAACCCTTGCTGGATGAGGAAAGGGCCAAGTGCCAAGCCAGGCTCTCTGCCTTGTCTCACAAGATCCCTGAACCTCCCCCCCATCCTTCGGCACTGGAACAACCTTCCGAAACCATGAGACGTTGGACTGAACTCACGGGCGCACCCCCTCAGTGGCCCCAGGACCTGCTGGAGCCGGGAAGCTGCACCGAAGTGGAGCAGGACTTCAGGGCTCTTTGTGAAGAGTTGGACAGGAAACCGTATCTTCAAGGCAGACTGCCTGCCGGGGGGAGCATGGAGTTGTTTTCGGGCATAGCCCGGCAGCTCTCTGCCAACCTTCCAGTGGCCTCAGGCGAAATGAGGCTTCCAGGAGCTGTTGTGGCAAATGTTTTTCATCTCTTCCGAGTGGTGGGAAGAGATCGACTGGAAGTTCTCAAGCGCATCCTGCTCCAGGAGCAAGCCCTTTCTGAACCCGCAGCCATAGTCATTTACAGATGGCTTGCAGCCCAGGAGAAATGCTGGAGAGAAAATTCCGTGGCATCAAGCTCCTCCCTGGAGGAGTATGCTGCCTTCTTCTTGAACACCCTTGGGGGGCAGGGATACCTGAGGAGGCGCCCCCCAAAGCTTGCCGCACTTACCGGATTTTATTCCCTGGTAGTTCTGGAAGGGGCGGCCTTGGCTGGGAGGAATCCCCATGGCCTGGATCTGGGGCCGCACATAGCCTTCTTCCGCGAATTGATAAAAAGTCAGGAGCTGGTATTCAAAGACCGATACTTGGAGATACTCTCCAACATGGAGGTCCGATGGAAGGATCTCTCCAAGACAAGCTCTGAGACGAGGCGCCCTTAGAGGAATGTGCCCTTCCTCCCCTCGGGAGACCCGTTCAAGGTTTGCTCTCAACCAGTGCCGTGTCCTGGCTGGCTGTTTCTTATGCTTGCACCAGAGCAGAACATTGGCCAAGCTCCAAGACATTGCAGGTCCGCACCCTCCGGATCTGATAGAGCTCGGTGGGGAACCCGGGTTGAGAGGTCATCTGTTGAAGCATTCCAGGAGGCTAAGGGCTCAAGCCATCCCCTTGATTCAGACGGCTGAGATATCCGGGCTAGGCATCCATGTATAGCAACGTGATAGTGGCCTTGGCCGTGATTCTGATGCTGGAGCTCCTGCCCAGCTCCAGCCCCAGAGGCGGGTTGGAAGCCTTGGGCACGGTCGGCCTCATGGCAGGGGTGATAGGGATTTATGTTCTGGCGGTGAGAGCCGGTTTCCTCTGGTGGAAAAAGAACCGAGGCCCCACAGAGAATTCCGAGATATTTTCCCTCCTGCATGCCTCCCTTGCACAGCGCTTTGTGATAGGAGGGGCGATTCTTTACGCTTTGATCCTTCACTGGTTGGGTTGGAGAGGCTTCTTAGAAAAGCTCCCCTTATGGAACAGCGATTTTCTGCGCGGCCTTTTGGGAATTTCACCTTTTCTCCTCATCTGGATTGGGGTTTGGACGGCCTGTTTCCCAGGGCAGAGGCAGAGTGGATTGAAAGTGGGTTCCTATCTTTGGGCCCAAGCCCGTCTGTTCCTGCCAGTGCTGGTCCCATGGTCAGCCATCTTGGCCATCCTGGACCTTCTGGGACTCTTAGCCCCTGCCCTGGAACGAAAATTACAGGAGGACGCCCTGTGGGGTCTGGGAGTCTTCGCGGCCCTTCTGTTGGTTCTATCCTGGGCCTTTCCGTCCATGGTGATCAGGCTTTGGAAATGCTCCCAAATGCCCCCCGGAGAGGAGAAGAGCTCCTTGGAAGATTTCTTTCGCGAGCAGGGGTTCCGCTACAAGGGGCTGTTCCTTTGGAACTTGCTGCAAGGCTCCATGGCAACAGCAGGAATAATGGGGATTTTTCCTGGCTCCAGGTACATACTCCTGACCCCCTCTTTGTTAAGACTTCTGAGACCCGAGGAACTCAAGGCTGTGATGGCTCATGAGATGGGCCATGTGCGCCACCTGCATATGGTGTTTTATCTGGCTTTTATGCTGGGGCTCACCCTGCTCTTGGATCTTTGCCTTAGGGCGGCTCCATGGGGCTTGGGGGGAGGGCTTCTGATGCTTCAGGCTTTGGGGATCCCCCTGGAGGCATGGTGGAAGGAGGGCTGGTTGGATTCCTCCACAGCAGGACTGGCAGCCTCTTTGTTTTTTGTGGGATTGGCAGTGGCTTACCTGCGGTTCGGCTTTGGCCTGTTCTCCAGAAATTTCGAAAGACAGGCTGACCTCCACGCCCTGGAAATCCAAGGAAACGCTCTACCCCTCATAGGATCTTTGGAAAAAATAGGAGGTTTCCACCCTTTGGTGCGCTCACTGCCCAGTTGGCACCATTACAGCATCCAGGAAAGGATCTCTTTCCTGTTGAGGTGTCAAAATGTTCCTAAAGAGGTGCTTCGTCACCACAGGAAAGTAAAGAGGCTCGTGGGGGGATATCTGCTACTGCTTCTTGTGCTTCTGGCTTTGGTGATAGGCTGGAGATACCTGCAGTGGGACAGGTACCTGAACTTGAGACTCCAAAGCGTCATAGTGAACAGAATGCTGGAGCAGGAGCCGGGAAACCCGGTCTTGTTCTTCCTTGCCGGCTCCCTCGCCCTGGAAACAGGGAATCTTGGGCGAGCACAGGAGTTCCTGCAGAAGTCCCTGGAACTGCGGCCTGATAACCCAGAAGCCCTAAACAACCTGGCCTGGCTGCACGCCACTGCAAAAGACCCCAGCTTCAGGGATCCCCAAAAAGCCCTCAGCTTGGCCCTGGAGGCAGCCAGGTTGAGGCCCGAGGAGCCCCATATTTTGGACACCCTGGCCGAGGCATACTTTTTGAACGGACTCCTCAAAGAGGCCGTGGAAACAGAAAAAAGGGCCTTTTCTTTGGCCGGGGCCGCCTCGGAACACTACCGTCGCCAATTGGAGCGGTTCCAGATGGCGTTGCCCGAGGCCCCCTAGGGCAGTACAATCACTTAAGTGATGGGATCTTGGCGGGATATGCCAGTGCCCAGAGGCTCTTTTCAGAAAGCTCCAGGAGCAACCCCTTGGGGTCCCAATCCCAGCCCAGATGAGGAGACCTCTTTGATGTCGGGGGGGTAGTGGTGAAATCCCCCAAGGAGGGAAAGAATTGTCAGAGAAATGGTCTTCGGAGCAAATCCTGGAAGCGGCTCGGGCATTTCAGGTGAGCCGATTGATTCTTACCGCAGCAGAGCTGGATCTTTTCACATTCCTGGACAGGGATCTCAAGTCCTGCCAGGAGGTGGCCGAGGCTTTGGGCTTGGATCTGCGTGCCACAGGGATCTTCCTGGATGCCCTGGCAGGTCTTGGTTTCTTGGAAAAGAAGGGCTCGGGTTACTCCCTTTCAGAAGGCCTCAGTTGCGGCCTTTCTGGCCGTTGCGAGAAAACCGTATTGCCGCTTCTCAGGCACATGGGCACTCTTTGGAGAAGGTGGGGAGCTCTCAACCAGGTTCTCAGGACAGGCTTCCCCCCTGAGACTGGTTCCTGGGAGGAGAGATCCTGTGAAGAAAGGGAGGCTTTTATCGGAGCCATGCATGTGATAGGCCAACAGATGGCTCACGATATCGTGGCCTCCATACCTCTGGAGGGGATCAAGAGCCTTTTGGATGTTGGAGGGGCCTCTGGCACCTATGCCATGGCATTTCTGGATGCCAAGAAGGATCTTAGGGTCACGCTTCTGGATCTGCCTTCGGTGATTCCCTTGGCCAGGAAGCGACTGGAGCAAAGAGGCCTGCTGGACAAGGTGGAGTTGGTGGCAGCTGACTTCGAGCGGGATCCCCTTCCCTGTGGCTATGACATGGTGTTTCTCTCGGCCATCGTGCACCAAAACGACAGGATCCAGAACAGAAACCTGTTTTCCAAGGTGAGGCAGGCCCTTAACCCAGGGGGCAGGCTTGTGATAAGGGATCACGTCATGGATCCTTCCAGGACCCAGCCCCCAGCAGGAGCCCTCTTTGCTGTAAACATGCTTGTATCCACACGCGGTGGAACTACCTATACCTTCCAAGAGCTCAGGGAAGACCTGGAATCAGCCGGCCTTGGACAGGTGAGCTGGACGCGCATGGGCCAAAAAATGGATTCCTTGGTGGAGGCCATTCGCACGGACGATGAGGCTCCATGATTGGATTCACACCGGACACTCGCAAGTACCCTCGTTACCGAGTCGCGCTGCCCATGCGCTTCAGTCTCATCAGCGGTGAGGACCGGCGTCAGGTGTCGCGTTTCTATCGCACCACCTTGAGGGATCTGGGTTTGGGAGGTGTCTCCATCGTGACCCCGGTCTTAAGACTTGACGGCATACACCTTTTCTACAACTCTATCCCCACGGTGCGCAATCAAATAATCATGCAAATATCCCTGCCCGGAGAGGAGGGTCCCCTGGTGGCCCTAGGATACGCGGCCCAGGGCAGGGTTGTGAGGATCAGGGGGAAAAAGGCGTACCTGGTGGGCATAAACTTCCTCCAGATCAACGAGACCCAGGGCCAGAGGCTCAGGAAATTCCTCTTGGGGCTGGCCCAGGGGAAGTAGCCTGCAAAGCGCGCCCTTCTTTTTCGTGGGACCGAACCCAGAGATCCACAGCCCTTAGGCTCCGCATCATGTCCTGGAACAAAGGAATCCTGGCCTGGGTTATCATGTCTTCCAGGGCCTTGCGGTGGCCCTCACCTCGGGCGTGAGGCATGACCATCACCAGGGGGTGCTTCAGATTCTTTGCCCCCTCCACACAGGTGCGAACCGTCTGGAGCGTAATCCCGGGGAAGCGCACCTCAGGTATATGAAAGTACTCCAGGGCCAGTACCAGAAGCAGCACATCCACCTCTCCAGAGTCGTCCAAGGCCTCAAAGATCTGAGGGAAAAGGTGCCATCTGAAAAAACCTGCTGCCAGGTCCAAGGGATTTTCCAAACTGGTGCCTGGCAGGTCAACTATTTCCCGGAGCCTTTCCGAGAGCCCCTGGCTAAAAGCCGGAACCTGGAAACCCCGGGTTACTGCCTGGTCTGTGTAGTTCACGCTGAGCCCCCCGCTTACGCAGATAAGGGCCAGGCGCCTCCCCGTGGGCCTGCTAAGCCATTGCAGGCACTGGGTTACCCCCACCATGTCCTCAAGGTCCTCCACCTCCAAGGCCCCCACCTGTCTCAGCATGCCTTTCCATGTGTCCCCTGAACCTGCCATGGAGCCTGTATGGGAACGAACCGCCCTTGTCCCCGTGGAGGTGTTTCCTCCCTTGAGCACAAGAAGAGGTTTTTGGGAAGCCACTTTGGACATTGCCCTGAACAGCTCCCGGCCCAGACGCGTCCCTTCTATGTATAACCACACCACTGCGGTAGCCCTGTCCCCTGCCAAGAACTCAAGAAGCTCCACGCTACTCAGGTCAGCCTCGTTTCCATAAGACACTACCTTGGAGAATCTGAGCCCCCTTGCACCTGCCAGGAGTACACCCGAAATGCTCATCCCCCCGCTTTGGGAAACATAGCCAATGCTGCCGGGCTCTTTGGGGAAACCCGGTCTGAAGCTGAGTCGGCTCTCGGGACAGTATATGCCCATGCAGTTTGGGCCAATGAGCCGAAAGGGTTTTTCTTTAACCCAGGTGCGAATCCGCTCCTCCAAGTCCCTTCCAGCAGGATTCCCCGACTCCGAAAACCCGGAGGTGAACACTGCCACGGATCTTACCTGCTTGGCAGCAGCATCCTGTAACACCTCCCAGACAGAGGCAGCCGGGACAGCCACGATGACATGATCCACAGGCTCCGGGATGTCCACCAGGCGCCTGTAGGTTGGAACCCCCCCCACAGGCTCTCCCTTGAGGTTCAAGGCGTACAGTTGCCCCTGAAAGCCCATCTCCCTCAGGGATTGGAGGAAAAACCAGTTGGTGTTCAGCTCCTTGGGAGAAACTCCCACTACCGCCACCGACTCGGGCCTGAATATCCGTTCCAACTCTTGAAGGCTTCCTGTCCCCTCTTCTTCTTCCAACTGCCGGATTCTCTTTTGCACCATTTGCTGTTCCCCGTCCCCCTCGAAGGTTTCATGGCATGCAATACGGACTCAAGAAAATAGGGCATGGCAGCACCTCTGCGCAAGAGGCTTGGTGGGAGATGCAAGGTACGATCAGCCTTGCCCTTCAAGCTGTGGCTCTCCCCTTGATTCAGGAGCCAGCCAATTGGCCTCTTTCTCATTCCTCACCTGGCTCGACCCCACTGGGGGCTCACTCCCCCCCAAGCCCCCGGCATACCTTCACAGCTGTGTTTGAAAACACCCTGTGTGTGCGATACTAGCCTGGATGAGATTTGAGGTTCTCCCCACCTGGAAAGCATTCCGGGCTCTGGAGGTGTGAGCCTTCTGTGTCATGGGCCATGACCGACAAACCCGGCCAAGGGTTAAAAGGGGATTTTTCTTCTGGGGAGTGGGAAACAATGGGCAAGGCTCTTGATGTAATACTTGTTTATCCACCTGTTGTCAGGCCCTCTGAACCGCCTGTGGGACTTGCCACGATGGCGGGCGCTCTTCTGAGAGCAGGGGTGACTTACGAGATATTGGATCTGAATGCCGAGGCGTTCCACGCGCTACTGTCCCAGGATTTTCCAGGGGCAACCCCCCCGGACAGGTTCTCCAAGAGGTCTCTTGCCAGGCTGAAAGAGTATGTTCAGAGACTTCGGTCTGAGCCCATTCTGGATGAGCCCGGGGAGTATGCTTCGGCAATAAGCCACATCCAAAGGGCCCTGTGGCTTCGCACCGCCGCCTCAGGAGGTCCCAGATTCACTTTGACCGACTTCAAGCACCCGCAGCTCTCCCCCCTTTCTACTCAGGACCTGTGCCGCATGGCCAAGGAGAGATCCATGGGTCCTGTGGGCAAATGGCTGGAGGAGAGATTGATCCAATCTGTTCTGTCCAGAAAGGCCCGTTGCGTGGGGATTTCGCTCCAGTACCTGAGCCAAGCCTTGCCGGCCATGGCCCTGGCCGGAGCTGTCAAGCAGCTGGCTCCCGGGGTGATGGTTGTGATGGGGGGAGCGCTGGTGAGCGGCTGGGCCAGACTGGGTAGGCTACCAAGACTCAGTCCGTGGGTGGACTCCCTCATACCTGGGAGAGACCTGAGCCCTCTTGGGGAACTCCTGGGATTGGGGCATGAAAGCCTGGAAGGGGATCCACCTGCCCCGGAGTTTGAGGGATTCCCCTGGGAGTACTATCTATCGCCTCAAAAGGTAGCCCCCATGTTCACAACCCTGGGATGCTATTGGAGCAAGTGCAGCTTCTGCCTGGAAGCGGATGGGAAAAAAGGCTTCAGGTCTTTGGCTGTGGGATTGACTTCGGCCCGGATGCAGCAATTGGCAAGAAAAACCGGAGCCCACTGGATCCATATGACCGATAACGCCATCCCGCCTAGGACTTTGGCGGGCTTGGCCAAGACCCAAACAGGGGTGCGTTGGTTCGGTTTTGCTAGGTTCGAAAAGGAGCTTTCCCAGGAAGAATTGGCCACAGACCTCTATGGCTCAGGATGCCGAATGCTGCAACTGGGTCTTGAAAGCGGCTCCCAGAGGATCTTGGAAAGGTTGGGCAAAGGCACCGATTTGGACACTATCTCCAGCGTTCTTGCCAATTTGCACAGGGCAGGGATAGCCACCTACGTGTACGTGCTTTTCGGAATTCCCGGCGAGACCCAAGAGGATGCAAGGAAGACTTTGGAGTTCGTGGTGGAAAACTCATCCTGGATAGATTACCTGCATTGCTCCATTCTGAATCTGCCTAGGGGGGTGAGATTTCCGGCAGAGTTGGAGCTGAGGGAATTAGGGGCCCAAGCCAACCAAGACCTCGGTTTTTATACTGGCTTTTGGACAGCAGAGGGCATGGATAGAAAAACAGCAAGACGCTTCCTGCAAAGGGAGTTCAGCAGGGAGCCCAGGATTGCAGAAATCCTCAAGAGGGATCCTCCAGCCTTCGGTTCCGACCATGCTGCCCTTTTCCATGAGGCAGCTCAAAAGAAAAAGGAGCCCCAAGCAGAATTTTTCCCTTGACTAGGATACCTGGTTATTGTATGAGGATTCGCATTGTGGGATCGGGTCTGGCGGCGTCCATGCTAGACGTTCCCGCGCCGCGCGCTTTGGAAGGATGGGTCCTTTGCCAGAGCGGTGACCTGAGGTTGGGCAAAGAGGAACGGTCAAGAAAAAGAAGGAGGTTGGTGCTTTGGCAGAGGGTACGGTTAAATGGTTCAACGAGAAGAAGGGGTATGGTTTCATCCAGCAGAAGGATGGCCGGGATCTGTTCGTGCATTTTTCCTCCATTGACATGCCGGGTTTTAAAACCCTGACAGAGGGAGACCGGGTGGTATTCGAGGTGGAGGAAACCGACCGGGGGCCACAGGCCAAGAACGTCAGGAAGCTGTAACAAGGTCTCACCGTGGACAGGGGTGTCTCGGAAATCTGGAGGCACCCCTTCTGTTGCTTGGCGTTGGCGCAGAAGCTTCTCATTGACTCGGAAGCCTGGGGTGAATAGACTCTTTGCTTGAGCGGGCCAAGTCTGCAGAGGAGCCATGCGACTGACAGCCAACCATCTCACACTCTTGCGCTTGGCGCTGATCCCCATCCCTTGCGCCCTGTTGCTTGGCGGGTCTTTTTCCAAGTCCTTGGCCTTGGTGTTTTTTGTATTGGTTGGCCTCACTGATTTTCTGGACGGGTACCTGGCCAGGAAACAAGGTCCTACGGTTTTGGGAGCTTTGATGGACCCCCTGGCGGACAAGATTTTTGTTGCCGCCATGTTCGTGCCTTTGGCTCACCAGGGTTCTATACCGTTGTGGATGGTCTGGCTGGTTTTTCTAAGGGAGTATGCTGTCACGGAGCTCAGGAGCCTCCATGGAGCCCAAAAGGCAACCTTTCGCACTTCAGAGCTGGCCAAGTATAAGACTACCATCCAGATGATAGGGGGCGGGGTAATAATCCTCAATGACATCTTCGGTCCCAGCCCCTGGGTCTTCGCTCCAATGGGAGGCCTTTTGCTTTTCACAGTTTGGGTGGCCTGGCAGGTGCGCAACAAAGGCAGCAGGGCCCGGTGGAGGGGGTTGACTTTCATGGTACTTGTGGGCTGGGCCTTGGCCATGAGGTGGCAATTCTCTTTTGAACAGGCCAACTGGGCCATAATGGCCTTGGTCACCTCCGTGACTGTGGCAAGCGGGCTCCATTACGGATACCATACCTGGAAACTGATGGGCTCGGAGCTCTCCAGGTCTTTGAAGTGGGCAGATCGTGCTGCATTCTTGGGAGCCAGCTTGATCTTCCCTTCTGTCTTCCTTGCTGCTGCGGGTCTGTCTCAGGTCTCAATATGGCTGGTATTGGCGGTGCTGGCCTCGGAGATGCTGGTTGGGGGACTCAACAACCTCTCTGTTGTGTCGAACCTCCCCATGCCCTATGCACCAGGGGCAATGCGGATGGCCATATTGAACGGAGCAGGCGTTGTTGGCTTGACTCTTATGGCCTTGGGGACAAAAACCTGGCATTATGATTTGGGACATTGGGCATTCGGTGTGTGTTTGGTTGCCAGCCTTGCCGGTTGCGCAAAGGCGGCTTACATACATCGACGCACGCTTCTGGAGATCCCAGCTAAGGTCTCTTGAGTCCTTGGGGTATGCCCTGGGGGCTGAACTGCCGGTATGGATGGCGGGGCCATGGGGCTGAGAGAGACTTGCTTACTGGAAAAAGGCTTATGAGGCAGTCAACAGCCTCTCGCACTTGGCCGGCGTTGTCGGGCTAAAGGAAAAACACAGGATGGAATATCCTGGAAGAACCCCGAGACCTCGGGTGGAACCCCCTCGATCATTCCCAAGCCGGGTGAGTGATCGGGGCTGGTAGCAACCTTTTTTTTGCCTGAGAAGGCAAGAAGAGTCCCCCGGGCTTCTGCAAGCGGCATGGTGTAAGGGCTCACACAGGATTCCCTGTCAAGGGGCCAGGATGGGGAGATGATCAGGGGCTTCTTAGTAATGGAATGCGGTTTGCTTGAAGAAAGGGTGTATCCACTGGAGGAACGTCTCACCATCGGCCGAAGCCCTCTCAACGTGATTCACCTGGCCGATCCAAGCGTATCCAGGAGGCACGCTTCGGTGTACAGCCTTGGGGGAAAGGCCATAGTGGAAGACCTGGGCAGCCACAATGGCACCTATGTCAACGGAGAGCGTGTTTTCAAAGCAGTGCTCAGCAATGGAGATACTCTCCGTGTGGGGAATGTGGTCTTTCAATATCGGGAGGAGTATTCCCCCCAAGAGGAGCCCGCAGAGCCCACCCAGGAAATCCTCAGGACCACGCAGGAGCTGCTCCAAGGCAGTGACGACATAGCCCATGTGAGGATTTCCATGGGGGATAAGGAAGGCGCCGGATTGTCTCACCGATCCAGGAGGCTTTCTGAGACCCTTTCCCGGATCCCGATATTTGCCCCCCTGGATGGGGAGACTCTCTCCATTGTGGCCCAGGCAGCCAGGCTACTGGTCTTCGATAGAGGAAGAACAGTGTTCCGTCAAGGTGACCGGGGCAATTCCCTTTATGTTCTGCTGGACGGAAAAGTCAGGGTGGTAACATATGACCACGAGGGCAGAGAGCTGCAGCTGGCTGTATTGGGGGAAAACCAGTTTTTCGGGGAAATGGCTTTCTTTTCAGGCAGGCCGAGAAGTGCCACAGTGCAGGTCCTGGAGGAATCCCTGTTGTGCGAGGTCAGCTTTCAGGTAATGCGCGAGGTGGTGCACAGAGCCCCCCAAGTCCGAAATGTGCTCGAAAGTTACTACAAGGAAAGGCTTCAGGACACAGAGGCCAAGAAAAGAGCCTCAGGCCTGGTAGAAAGGAGGAGACAGCCCCGACTGAACGAAAGGCTTCCTGTGAGCTTTTCCATAGTGGGGACTGTTCCCTCTCACCTAAGGGGTCGAATTTTCAGATCCACTTCTCAGGACATTTCACAAACAGGGATCAGGGTCAAGGTGCAGGACAGAATCCTGATGAGCCTTCCAGCAGGATGTCAGCTCCGCTTGGAAATCGGCCTTTCCCAGGGTTGGGGTGTCATAAAGGCCTTGGGGGTCCTCAGGAACATAGTTGACGGCAAAGAAGGGGGGGATTTGGGTTACTTGGGGATAGAGTTCCAGGAAATGGCCTCCGGACACAAGAGCAAACTGCTGAATTTCATGAGGGGTGAAGCCCTTCCTCCCTAGGCCTTGGGGTGCGGGGTATGCAGTTTCGCGGGAAACCTCCCAGCCTGCACTGCCCGTTTGGTTTGGGCTGAACCGCACCTTCCAAAAATCCCCCCCATCCAAGCCATTTAACAATGCAGTTGGGATCCAGTCTCGCAGCCCAAGGAGGTTCTACGCCTACGGGAAGAACCGGGTCAGGACGTCAGGAGGATCCTTGCCTTGGGTTCTTCCCGAGTGGTTCTCTGGCCTAGAGAACTCCCGCACTGCACGCACAGGTACTCGTGCAGCTCTCCGTCAGGGAGCACCAAGAGAAGCCGCTCCCTCACCGGCATGGCTGCCTTGCAACTGGGGCAATACAATTCCGAGGCAGAAAGCCCCGACTCTGCCCGGGGAGACACAGGCGGTTTCTGTCCGAGAGGCCCCTGGATCAGTCTCTGACCCCTCCTATGGTAAGGAGCGCCCCCACGCATACCAAACCTCCCTAAGAAAGAACTCTCCTTGTCACTTTAAGAATCCTCCCTGAAATGTGTCAAGATGCCCGAAAACCGTCTCAAGGCAAATCGGGCACAATGTTGAAAGGCATATTTTTCAATCAGTACGAAGCCTGGGGGACTCCTGGGAGATCCATTACAGGATTCCAAGACACGGGGCGCCTTGACCTGGGGGGCAACTGGGGAATAACCTATTTCTTGCCTGGCCTGTGAGCCCGGTATTTTTTTGAGATCTTGGAGGCCGATCCTTGAAGACAAGACTTTGGTGCCTGGGGTTCTTGCTCTTTTTCGGGAGCACCGAGGCCTGGGCCACAGGAGCCTATCGCTACCAATTCCCCGTCCCTTCCGTGCCACCCCAAAACTGGGAGACCGTGATCGGTGTGATTCAAGGCCACACTGTCCAAGAAGGGGAAACGTTCCTTGACATAGCCAGGAATTATGGGTTGGGGTTCAACGAGCTGGAAATCCTCTATCCTTCAATAGATCCCTGGATCCCAAGGGTGGGGACCAGACTTCTTATTCCCACTCTGTGGATTCTACCTCCCACGGAAAAGCAAGGAATAGTGATCAACGTGCCCGAGATGAGACTTTATCTTTTCTACCCTAAGACCAAGCTGGCTAGGACCTACCCCATAGGAATTGGGGATGTTGACTTTGAGACTCCCCTGGGCACTTATCATGTTGTGTCCAGAGAGGTCAATCCCTCCTGGACCGTGCCCAAGTCCCTAAGGCAGAAGTACGGGGTGTCCTTCATGCCGCCAGGGCCTGAGAATCCTTTGGGGAACCGATGGCTTGGGCTTTCCAGGAAAGGTTACGGCATCCATGGAACCGATTTCCCCTGGTCAGTGGGAAGGCTGGTCACCCACGGCTGCATAAGGCTTTATCCAGAACACATGGAGCAGCTTTTTGCCCAGGTGCAGGTCAAGACACCGGTTGAGATCCTCTACCAGCCCGTGAAGGTCGGCTTCAAGGGGGGCGAGATATACTTGGAGGTGCACCCCGACCCTTACAAGAAGATAAAGAACATGCGGGAATATGCCAGAAATCTCCTCCAAAAAATGGGGCTGCTGGGCAGTGTTTCCCTAGGGGACGTGGAGACGGCCCTGCAGCATGCAAACGGAGTCCCGGTCAAGGTGGGTTCTCTGAGGCCGGGACAGCCCCAGCTCCCGCCCATGCCCACTTCACCCAAAACCCCTCAGAGGGACACAAAGAGCTAGCCCACCCTGTCAAGAGGCAGTGGATGATGCAGGACAAGTGCCCTATTGGAAGAACCCGCTAGGGCCTTGGACATTCCTCCTTGGTCCTTTCAGGAAGTCTTGGCCCGCATCATGACCTCCTCTTGAACAATGAGGGCCATTGCCACCACTACTTCTTCCCTTTCTTGGCTTGGGCGAGCTTTTCTCCCAGGCCCTTTTCTTTCGCTATCTTGCGTCTTTTTGCTGAAAGAGTCCTAGAGCTCAGGCTCTGACGCATGGGAATGGAATGCTTTTGCTTGTATTCCTTTGGAGTGAGACCATGGGCCTGAAGGTGTTTTGCCGAGAGTTGGCGGAATTCCTTCCCGCACTCCAAACAAATCACCTTGCTGCGCTTTATGGATTCCACTCCCGACATGACGGGCTCTTCTTCGGTCTTGGCCGTCTTTTCTTCCTGAGCCTCCATCCACCTGAGGGATTTGTAGATCTTTCGTATAGCATCCGTCATCTCCTCAGCACTCATCTTGGCATGGGAAGCTTGAGCCCTGAGTATTTCCACTGTCATCTCCAAGAGGTTCCTTTCTACCATGTCTTACTCCCTCCTTTTCTGTGTTAACCTCACGACATGCTTGTTCTAGGATTCTGGAAAAGTATAGCTATTCTAGTTCAGCTTCCCAAAAGAGGCAAGCGCCAGGGCTCAATTTCTCTCTTGTCTCTTCAAAAAAAGAAAAATGCAACCATACAATTTCCCGCCTCATGACGTTCAGATGAAAGAAGTTGTCCACCGGCTGCCAGAGAACCAATCCCCACCAGCTCATGCCTCCGGGGGACGCAAGGGCTGTCAACCCATGCAATTCCAAGAATCCCCACAGCAAGACACGGGCACTTTGTTGGCCGGACTGAACTGTCGGGGGAAGCCATGACCCCACATTTACCCGGCTTCTTGACGGAAAACAAATTATGTTAGGTTAACTTCTGGCTTTGATTTCACTTACGCGACCCTGATGGAAAACTCCATCCGTGGCAGCCTGGCTGAATGCCCGGGCCAGGGAATGTTGCCAAAGGCATCCCACGAGGGCCCCCCCAAGAAAAGCTTCTGCTTGTCTGCAAGAGGGCTCCAGTATGACAACTTCGGGGCCTCTTGGAACCTGAGGGCCTGGGCCCTCCAATTCCCTGAGTCTTGAGGAACAATCCATGCTCGGGCCGAGTATCCCGAAGCTGCTTGATATGGACTCATGTGTGGGATAAGATCCCTTAAACGAAGCCTTTGCTGAAGAGGGGTACAGCATGAAGGTGGCCGATGTGATGACCAGGGATCCTAAGGTGATTGGCCCAGAGGCTCCCATACGGCAAGCCTTGCGGCTCATGAAGGAGGGGGGGTTTCGTCGAGTTCCTGTGGTGAGAAACGGAGAGCTCATAGGCATTCTGAGTGATAGGGATCTTAGGCAGGCCATGAATGCCCCGGTCCTACTGCACGAAAGGAAGCAGGACGAGTATATCCTGGACAACGTGAAGGTAGGGATGTGCATGAGCACTGAACTTTACACATTGAGCCCAAAGGATTCCTTGGCCAAGGCTGCACTCCTAATGAAGGAAAAAAAGGTGGGGGGTTGCCCTGTGGTTGATGAGGGTAAGTTGGTGGGGATAATAACCGAATCCGACCTGCTGGAATACCTGGTTCGGTCCATAGAGGCAGGGAAGCTCTTGTGAGGACCAGCTTGCCGGGAGGGAGGGATTCATGAGCGGTGAGGAGGGGCTGGAGTGAGAGGGAAAAGGTTTTTGGCTGCAAAAGTAGTGCTTTTGGTGGGCCTTGCCTTTGCAGCAGGGCTCTTGGCTGGCGGGGACGGGCTTCGACGGGTGTTGGCTCTACCCAAGGAAGCCCCTGAGAAATACGAAAAGCTCAAGATATTTACCGATGTGTTGGCCTACGTGGAACGCAACTACGTGGAGAAGGTCCCCACGGACAAGCTGATCTACGGTGCCATTCAAGGGATGTTGCAGTCCTTGGATCCCCATTCTTCTTTCATGAGCTCGGATGTGTTCAAGGAACTGCAGGTTGAGACCAAAGGCAGCTTCGAGGGGTTGGGCATTGAGATAACCGTGCGCGAGGGCATCCTGACAGTCGTGTCCCCCATAGACGATACCCCTGCTTTTCGGGCAGGTCTCAAGGCAGCAGACCAGATACTCAAGATAGAGGGAGAACCCACCAAAGACATGCCCCTCATGGAAGCCATAAAACGTTTGAGAGGCCCCAAAGGCACAAAGGTGACTCTGACCATAATGCGCAAGGGCTGGAGCGAGCCCAAAGAGTTTCAAATCACCAGGGACGTGATTCCTATAGCCAGCATCAAGCACGAGAAGCTCCCTGATAATCTGGGTTACATTCGCATCAAGAGCTTCCAGGAAAGCACGGCTCAAGATCTGGAGAAGGCCTTGCGGGATCTGGAAGGGGTGTCGGGGGGGCTGAAGGGCTTGCTTCTGGACCTGAGGAACAACCCCGGGGGTCTCCTGCCCCAGGCCATTGAGGTGGCGGACAAGTTCATAGGCGAGGGGCTGATCGTGTATACCGAGGGGCGCCAGGAACGCAAGGAGTACAGGGCCCATGCAGAGGGTACTCGGTCCAAGTTTCCCATGGTGGTGCTGGTAAACGGGGGGAGTGCCAGCGCATCCGAGATCGTGGCGGGCGCTCTTCAAGATCACAGAAGAGCCTTGCTGCTTGGGAGCCCAACTTTTGGCAAGGGGTCGGTCCAGTCCATCTACGGACCCTTGGAAGACGGCTCCGGGCTCAGGCTCACCGTGGCGCTTTACTACACTCCCAAGGGCCGCAACATCCAGGCCAAGGGCATAGTCCCGGACGTGCGGGTCGAGGAGGACGAGTGGGAGTACAAACCTTCAGGCAAGAAGGTGGTGAGGGAGAAGGACTTGAGTCGTCACCTGGAGACAGGTAAGGAAAAAGAGGAGAAATCCAGCAAAGAGACCGAGCTGGGGCTGGCTGAGGAACACTTGAAGGACATACAGTTCTTGCGCGGCCTGGAACTCCTCAAAGGACTGACCTTCTTCCAGAATGCCTCGGCCAACAGCGCTCAGTGAACTGGGCCGGCTCTGGGCAGAATTCATGAGTCCAAGACGCAAGGGGCCCGGGCGTAGGGTCAACAAGGGCAAGTCACCTCTTGGCAAGATCTTGCTCATGGCAGTCTTGGCCACCGTGGGCATTCTGGCAGGCATTTGGCTTTCCCCCCAGAGAGAAGGGTTACCGGTTTCTCTGTTGAAAGCCCCCATGCCAAGCCAGGATCCTCTGTTCAGGGCCAAGAAACCGGAGTGGGTGGAGGCCAGGCTAAAGAGCCTTTGGGAGGATTTGGGGATCCCCCAGGAGAATGTTGTTCGATCATCAGGCACCGGGACTCAGGGGCTTGCAGCTTCCTTGGAGGTGCAACTTCCCAAGCATCTTACACTGGGTTCTGCCAGCAGGGCCCTGGAGGCTCTGGGAAGAGAAGCTGCGGGAAGGATGGAGATCAACTGGGAAAAGGAAGAAACCTCTGCGCGCCTGGCTGTCATAAATCTAGATGGTCTGGTGACCCACAGAATACTCTTGCGGGAGCAGGCTTCCTTCCAGGGCCCCCGGCTTCAAGAAGAGCCCAAAGTGGCCCTTATAGTGGACGATCTGGGCGGGGACCAAAGGGTTTTCAAGTTGCTGAAGCACATGGGGATCCCCCTCACCTTGGCCATTCTTCCAGCAGGAGAGCAAGCCCGGCAAATGGCTTTGGAAGCACAGGCTCAGGGCCTTGAAGTGATGGTCCATATGCCCATGGAACCAAAGGCCTATCCTTCCCGGAACCCTGGTCCCCATGCCCTCATGGCAGCAATGGACGGGCAAGAGGCCATGAGGCTGATCGCATCCCAACTGGACCAGTTCCCGCAGGCAGTCGGGGCCAACAACCACATGGGATCAAAGCTCACAGAAGATCCCCGGCACATGTCGGTCTTGATGGACGCTCTGGCCAATAGATCCATGTATTTCGTGGACAGCCTTACCAGCCCTAATTCGGTGGCTTACGCTATGGCCCGTCAAAAGGGATTGAGGGCGTACCGAAGAGACGTTTTCGTGGACAATTCAAGAAATCCCGACGAAATAAAAGAGCAGTTCCAAGTTCTTCTCAGTCTTGCCCTCAAGAGGGGACATGCGCTGGCCATAGCCCATCCATATCCAGAGACTCTCGCTCTGCTCCCAGAGCTGCACAGGCTTTCCAAGGCCCAAGGGATTAGGTGGGTAAAGGTCTCCCAACTCCCGGGGGAGTCTTTTCCCAACACTGTGCCTTTGGCTTCCAGCAAAGCCCGGTGAGGTTTCTTCCAAATGCCTGAATCGAAGGTCAGGAGCAGGGAGAAGATAGTTGATTGCCACGTTCATGCCTTCCCTGAGGAGTTTCGCCGTCAGAGAGAAGTCCTAAGCAGGAGAGACCCGGGGTTCCAGTCCATCTACGGGGACCCGAAGGCCAAGATGGCGACTGCCGAGGAAATCCTGATCCGGATGGAGCAACTCGGTCTGACAGGGGCGGTTGTCTTCGGATTCCCTTGGAGCGACCAGGCTCTTTGCAGCACACACAACGATTACATTGCCGAGCTTTCGAGATCCTCAAAAGGAAAACTCCTGGGGCTGGGCTGCATCTCTCCTGCCTTGGGCCGAAAAGGGCTCAGGGAAGCTGCCAGATGCCTGGAAATGGGCCTGAAAGGAATCGGGGAGATAGCGCTTTACCGAGGCAGGGCCTCCCTTTTCAATAGCTTCTTCTCATCCTTGGCAGAGCTGCTTGTTTGGCATTCCCTCCCCTTGGTGCTTCACGTCACAGAGTGTGTGGGCCACAGCTACCCTGGGAAGGATGGAACAGACCTGGGGGAGCTCTACCGCTGGGTGGTGGCCCACCAGGAGTTGGACCTGGTGCTGGCCCACTGGGGAGGGGGGATCCTGTTCTACGAACTGATGCCTGAGGTGAAAAGGGCCTTTCAAAGGGTACGTTACGACACTGCCGCATCCCCCTTCCTTTACAACCCAAGCATCTACAAGGTGGCCCTTGAGATACTCGGGCCTGGGAAAGTGATGTTTGGGAGCGATTTCCCTCTCATTGACCCAGCTCGGTACATCAGGGAGCTGGAGGGACTTGCGATGCCCAGGAAGGCCTTGAGGGGGATTTTGGGAGAAACCGCTGCCAGACTTTGGAAAATCCGATGGGACCGGAGAAAGGAGGCGCCATGAGCACCATCGTGGAGATCAGAGGCAGGGAGATCCTAGATTCCAGGGGAAATCCCACCCTGGAGGTGGAGGTGGCCCTGGAGACTGGTGAGATAGGTCGGGCCGCGGTTCCCTCCGGGGCCTCCACAGGACAGCACGAGGCCCTGGAACTGAGAGACGGAGATCCACTGCGATATTCGGGCAAAGGAGTACTCAAGGCAGTGGAAAACGTCAACGGTGCCATAGCCGAGGAGCTCGTGGGAAGGGATGTCCTTGACCAGACAGGCATTGACCAGGCCCTCCTGGACCTGGACGGGACAGAAAACAAGTCCTCCCTGGGAGCCAATGCCATATTGGGGGCTTCCCTGGCCTGTGCCAGGGCAGCGGCAGACTACTGCGGGCTGCCCCTTTACAGGTACCTGGGTGGGGTCTCCGCCACTTTGCTCCCTGTTCCCATGATGAACGTGCTAAACGGAGGGGCCCACGCTGACAACTCCCTGGACATACAGGAATTCATGATAGTGCCTCTGGGGGCTGACTGTTTCAGGGAAGCCCTGCGCATGGGGGCAGAGGTTTTCCATAAGCTCAAGGGTGTGCTTAAAGCCAAGGGCTTGAGCACAGCCGTTGGGGACGAGGGGGGGTTTGCCCCCCAGATTTCCAGCCATTGGGAGGCATTGGATGCCATTGTGGAGGCCATCCAGAAAACTGGTTACAGCCCCGGGGATGGGGTAGCCCTGGCCTTGGATACTGCAGCCAGTGGCTTGTTCCGGGAAGGAAGATACGTCTTGAGGAGCGAGGCAGGCCGAAGCCTCAGCAGCCAAGAGATGGTGGAGATGTATGAGGAGATGGTCTCCCGGTATCCCATAATCTCCCTGGAGGACGGTTTGTCGGAGGAAGACTGGGAAGGCTGGGTGCTGCTGACCAAAAGACTCGGTGAGAAGATCCAGATAGTGGGTGACGACATATTTGTGACCAACACCAAGAGGATCGCAGAGGGTATACGTCGGAAAGTGGGCAACTCGGTTCTCATAAAGCTGAACCAAATCGGCACGGTTACGGAAACACTGCAGGCCATAGAAATGGCTCACAGGGCCGGTTACACGGCTGTGATTTCACACCGCTCCGGAGAAACTGAAGACACCAGCATAGCCGATCTCTCGGTTGCCGCACGCACCGGAATGATCAAGACAGGCTCTTTGAGCCGATCGGAGAGGACGGCCAAGTACAACAGGTTGCTCAGAATAGAGGAGGAACTGGGCGCCACTGCCGGCTTCCCGGGTAGGAAGGCTTTTGCAGGAAGCCTCTGAAATGGGTTGCCCGGGAAGGCATATGGATTCATACTGAAATGGAAGGTTTCATTTCTGAGCCCAAGGGGCTGCAACTGAAAGGGGGAGCCATGAAAGATAGGGTTCAAAAGGTAATAGAGGAAATCCGCCCGGCCCTTCAGGCCGATGGAGGGGATGTGTCATTGGTGGATGTGGGAGAGGACGGAGTGGTAAAGGTCAGGCTCACGGGGGCCTGTGGGGGGTGCCCCATGTCCCAGATGACCTTGAAGATGGGCATTGAGAGAAGGCTCAAGGAAAAAGTCCCGGAGGTCACCTCGGTGGTCTCGGTCTGAGCTGAGTAGAAGGTCTGTCCGGGGTTTCTAAGGAAAAGCCCTTTGGCCTGGAAAGGCCTTGGGTCCATTTTTTGAAATGAGGCCGGAGGCTCAGGTTTGGAGCTCTTGCCCGGCCATTGGCCATCCGTCGGCGGGGATGGATGCTGCTGGTTTTCCTGGGTCGGATGAGAAAAGTGAAGTGTTGGAACTCTGCCCGGTGCACGGCCGCAGTTGCGGGGCTTGGGGCGGGCAAAGCTCGGGATTTTTCCGGCCTTGGGTCGGATCAACTCTATTGACACGCAAGCCCGAATCGTCCACTCTTTTTTGGGCAGGGCAGATTCGGGTTTCTTTTTTTTTGGGGACCAGCTAGCAAATGGGAGATCTCCTATGGCAAGGACCCGACAATATGCTGAGATGATCGTCCGCATGGCGGACGGAACTATCAAGCAAATCAATCCTCTCACAGGCCGGGAGTCCTGGTATGTGCCCGGACGCGGGAACAGGCCATTACCTCATCACAAGCCGGACCAGCAAAAGCCCCTTCAGACCAAAGACAGGGAGGACTTTTGCAGCTTTTGCACGGCGCGCTATCTGGAAACACCTCCCGAGAAAGCCAGACTGGTAAAGACTGAAAACGGGTATCAAACCCTTTACCGGCTGATGCCGCACCAGCTCCACGAGACCACGCCCCTTTTCAGGCGCCTGGCCAACCTCTTCGAGATAGTCACAACGGAATACTGGGAAAAGAACTATGATTACACCTTGAGCCCGGAACTTCAGGCCTGGAAGGAAACATACCTCAGTCACCCGGCAGGACAGAAACATGCCTTTGGGGTCGTGGATGCCAAACTTCGCATGATGGGCAAGAGCCCCGAGCAGATAGCTGCTGTGACCGACTTCCCGGAAAGGGAGAAGATGTGCGATGCCTTTTTCGGGGGCGGCCACGAGCTCATTGTGGCAGGACGCCACTACAAGGAAGGGGCTAAGTTCGACCATGAACTGCTTTCTTCCGGTGAGATGAGCGAAGAGGATCACTATCAATACATTCGCTTCACCATAGAGGCTGTTGGGGACCTCTACCGCACCAACCGATACATCAGGTACGTGGTGGTGTTCCAGAACTGGCTAGCCCCGGCAGGGGCCTCTTTTGAACATCTCCACAAGCAGCTGGTGGGTCTGGACGAATGGGGTACAGATATGGAAAACGAGGTGGAGGTGGCCAGGGAGAATCCCAACGCATACAATGAGCTGGTGGTGAACTTCGCGAGTTACACCAACAGAGTCATAGCCGAGAACGACCACGCCATAGCCTTTGTGGACATAGGCCACAGGTTCCCCACCGTGGCCATTTACTCCAAGAGCCGAAACTTGAGACCCTCGGAGCACGAACCAGAAGAGGTGCGGGGAATGAGCGATCTGCTCCATGCCTGCCATGCTGCCACTGGCAGCAGTGTCTCCTGCAATGAAGAGTGGTACTTCATGCCAGAGGACTGCCTGGAGAGGATTCCCTGGCACATCATGATCAAGTGGAGGGTGAACAACCCCGCTGGCTTCGAAGGTGGGACCCAGATATATATCAATCCCATGAGTTATATCCAGTTGAGGGACCAGATAGTGCCCAGGCTGTACCAGCTTCGGGACCAGGGCCGCATCACCAACATGAGAATTGGCCCCGAATGCAGGCTTGCCCCCAATCCTCTGATGTACAACCGGCCCTGAAAGGATGTGCCCTGACAGGGGACAACCCAGGTTCAGTACAAAAGCCAGATGTTTCTTTTCCCTCCCTGTAGATCCAGCCCGCATCATCTGCGATCAGTGTATGATACGGCCTGACAGCCGGGTTCACTTGGGATGACTCTGCTCTACCCCAAGACCTTCCGCCTGTTCCATGACATCCCAGAAAGCTCCAAGCGATGAGATCTCAGAGCATCCCCTCAAGACCCCTCCCAGCGTACCTCCCCCCAAAGCCCTCGGCGCGGCCCCTTGGAAACAAAACGCCTGTACTCCGAGAGGGAATCCCTCACAGTAATTCCCTCTCCATGGCCGGGCAGGAGCAGTGTGTCAGGAGACAAGGTGAAGATCTTCTTTTCCAGACTGCTAATTAGCGCCTGGAAGCCCTCGGGGCTCCATGTGCGTCCGGGACCTCCTGGGAAAATCGTGTCCCCACAGAAGGCCACAAGGCTGTGGACCACAAATGTGGAGCTTCCCAGGGTATGGCCGGGGGTGTGGAGAACCTGCAGTTTGATTTTCCCCACAGGAATCACCTGCCCGTCCTCCAGAGCCATCTCGGGGGCCAATTCCATGGCACCGGGCTCCAAGGTGTTCACCCCCACAGGAGCCCCCGTGGAGCTTCGAATATCCTCCAAGACCATTGTGTGGTCTGGATGGGCGTGGGTGAGAAGGATTGCCACTAGGTGAGAGTCTGACAATTCCCCGAGGAGCCTTGGGGCATCCCACGGCGCGTCCACAAGCACAGCTTCCTTGCTGGCCCTGTCCTTGAGAATGTAGGAATTGTTCCCGTACGGGCCCAGCTGGAGTCTGGTCACCTGGAACTCGGAATTTTCTATGATGCGGCGGACATCCCCCCCGATCATGTGGAGTTCCTCCCTCACTTCTGGGAAATCGGAGGCAGGACCAGCTTGAGCCTCTTGCCTTGTCTGAAAACCTCAAGGCCCACCTTTTCTTTGGAGGACTGCAAAGCCTCCTCCAGTTCGGCCGGATTCCCCACCTCTTTGCCCTGCACTTTCTCCAGCACATCTCCCGGCCGGATGCCCCCCTTCTGAGCTAGAGTCTCCGGAAACACATTGGCCACAAGCACCCCTTTTCCCTGGTGCCCCAAGGCAAGGCGCAGCTCCTCATCCAGCTCCTGCACCTCTAAGCCGTAAAGTTCCGTAAGGGAACCGGCCATGCTCAAGGATCTGGCTTCAAAAATGGACCTTTCCACTGACACTGGCTTCTTGGCTTTCACGGCCAGGATAAGGGCATCGCTGGGGCGAGCATCCACCTGAACTAGCCCCTTGGGGCCTCTGAGCAGGATCAAGGCGTAGTAAATCTCCTCTTTCAGTTCCGTGACCCTCACCTCTTCCAGGGATGCCTCCAGACGAATTATCACCGAGGCAAGCAGGTCATGGGTGAGTGGTCTTCTGGAGACATGTCCTTGCATTGCTGCCTCAAGAGCCATGGCCTCCGCCTCTCCTATCCATATGGGCATGCTCCTCCTGCCAGTGGGATCTCCCAGCAGAACCACCGGCTGTGCCGTACGAGGATCCCTCATCACAGCCTGCACCTTGACCCTCTGGAAATCCCCTTGGGCTCCAGTAGCTCGCGGCAGGCCCAAGAGCAGCAAGACCCACAAGACCATCCCACAGGCAAGAAATCCCGGTGCCCTGGCCAGCCTTGCCATTTTGCACCTCCTCCCGTGTTTGGCCGCGCAAAGCCCAAGCTGCTCGGCCTTGATGAATGAACCGGATTAACTCATTATAGTGCAGGAAAGGGCTGGAACAGATATCTTGCCCATTGCTCATGCAAGTGGTCTTTGGGGAGGTGTTGGATGAAAGCGTCCCTTCAAGCAGACGGTCAGAGCATAGCCATGAAGCCCTTTGTGGAGGATTTCATAGCCAGGGTGGCTATTGCGGTGCTCCAGTCCCTCAAGGGCACACAGGGTGCCAGAAAAGCCCTTTTCCTGCTAAGGGGGAAGCACTTGGAGCTCCTGGTCAACGACCAGGTGCTGGATCTGCATATAGACCGGGGCTTTGCAGAGGTCGTAGCAAGGGACACCATAATGGGGGCTCTGAGCCATCTGCGAGGGCTTAGAGGCAAGAAGGAAATCCGCTTGGAAGTGGAGATCTGAGAGCCCCCAAGACAGGTGGTCTGCAAGCTTGGGGGCCTGAACCCCAAGCCTGCTGGCCTCAATGACAAGAGCCGGGCTAGCGTTTGTAACCTATCTTCCGAAGCAGTCCTTTACGCCATTCCACATCTTTGGATTCCTCCACTCCCTTGGGCATGAGCCCGTCCACAACTCCCATTATGCCCCTGCCCTGCTCTGTCTGAACCAGTATGACCTCCACGGGGTTTGCTGTGGCACAAAACACGGTGCATACTTCCTGACAGAGTTTCACCGCATTCAAGACGTTTATGGGATAGGCATCCTTGAGCAACACCACAAAGCTGTGACCGGAGGCCACCATCTGGGCATTGGCCACGGCCTTCTCCCTCAAGGACTCGTCGTTTCCGTCAGAGCGGATAAGGCAGTCTCCCGAGGCTTCACAAAATGCTATCCCGAAGCGGGCCTGGGGGACTCCACATGCCAGCACCTCGTAAAGATCCTCCACTGTCTTGATGAAGTGGGATTGCCCCAGGATAAGGTTGCAACCCTCGGGGATGTCTAAACGAACACTCAGCCATTCCATCTGGTCACCTCCTGCATTTGTTCTGGATCACCAAATCGGTCGAGTCAAAAGAAGCGCTTCAGGGCCTTGAGCAGGCCGGGCTCACTTTGCCTTGCACGGGGGCACTTTCTCCTCCAGGCAGGACAAACGTTCCGAGCTCAGCTCAGGGACAAGCTCCCAACCCGGGACTTCCAGACCGTCTTTTCGCTTTAGCAGAAGCCATTGATCAGAACCCCCTTTCCCTTTCATGCGCATCAGTGTGAAGCCTCCCTTGAGTTTCTCCCCTTTTAACAGCAAGGACATCTTACCCTCTTCTTTGTGCTCCAGCTCGTATTCTCCCCTGTCCCATATGAGGACCGCACCCGCTCCGTATTGCCCTTTGGGTATTATCCCTTGGAAATCGGCATATTCCATAGGATGGTCCTCCACCTGCACTGCCAGCCTTCTTTGGGAAGGGTCCATGGAAGGGCCCTTGGGCATGGCCCATGAACGAAGCACCCCATCCATCTCCAACCTGAAATCATAGTGGAGCCTTGAGGCGTGATGCTCATGCACCACAAAGATTCGGGCCATGTCCCCTCTTCCAACGCTGGTTCCTGGAGTAACCCCTTACGATCATTTATCATAGGCCGATGGGCTGATCAACTGTTCCTGAAAAACAAGAAGGGAGTAATGAAGTGGGACTTTCCAAGACAGAACAGAATCTCAAAGAGCTGGAGCAGGTAGCCAAGCAAGCCATTCTGGCTGCGGGTGAGATCATCCGAGGCAGGATGGGGAAGCCGGGAATTGTGCTCCAGAAAGGGGCTGCCGATTACGTGACCGAGGTGGACAAGGCCTGCGAAAAGGCAATCCTGGACATAATAGGTTTGCACTTCCCATCCCACAGAGTGATCTCCGAGGAAACTCCATTCTTGGAAGGCACGGGGTCCCAGCTGACATGGATAGTGGATCCCCTGGATGGCACCACCAACTTCATCCACGGCTTCCCCATGGTTTCGGTTTCAGTGGCGGTGGCCAGGGGGGAAGAGGTTCTCCTTGGCCTCATACTGGATCCCATAAGAGAAGAGCTCTTCCTGGCCAGAAAAGGCTCTGGAGCCAAGCTCAACGACAATCCAATACAGGTCAGAGCCGGGGCCACTGTCCAAGACGCCCTCATGGCCACCGGGTTCCCCCACAGGGCAAAGCACTACCTGGAGCCTTACATGGCCGCCATGGGAAGGATCTTACAGGAGGCCAACGACCTTCGTAGGGCGGGCTCTGCCGCACTGGATCTGGCCTATGTGGCCTGTGGTAGGCTTGACGGATTTTGGGAACCCGGACTCAAGCCCTGGGATGTGGCTGCAGGGAGCCTCCTGGTGAAGGAGGCAGGAGGCATTGTCACCGACTTCTGGGGCAATCCCGAGTATCTCCTCAACGGGCACATAGTGGCCGCGACCAAGAGAATCCACGGCTTCCTGCTCGAGCAGATATCACACGAGCTGGCCCCTGTACTCAGGCCAGTCTGAAGGGGCTGAAGCGGGTCTCACGGTCCATGGCGTCCAGACCTTCCCTGGTTTTCAGGAAGTTCACCACGAGGTATGTGAAGGGGGTTGCCAAGGCCTCATAGGCTGACTTGACCATCCACTGTGCCAGGATGGCCTCCCCCAAGCCTGCCCCCGGGATACTGCCCGCAAAAGCCAGTGTCATGAAAACCAGGGAGTCCAAGCCCTGCCCCACCAAAGTGGAACCTATGGTCCTGCTCCAAAGCCATTTCCCATCTGTGGCCAGTTTCATCTTGGCCAGCACGTAAGCGTTGGCAAACTCGCCCACCAGATACGCTGCAAATGAGGCTCCAAGGATCCTCGGGGTTGTGCCCAGTATCCTCTGGTAAGCTGCCTGAGCCTCCCAAAATGGAGCAGAGGGAAGCAGCCCAGCTACCCAAACGGCAAGAACCATGATGAGGTTGCAGAAGAACCCCAGCCAGATGACCCGCCTTGCATAGGCGTAGCCATATACCTCTGTGAGCACGTCCCCCACAATGTAACTGATGGGGAAGATTATCACGGCAGCAGGCAGCACCAAACCCGCCACCTCCACGAGTTTTACGGCAATGAGATTGGCCGTCAAGAGACAGGTCACGAAGAGGGTTGAAATCACCAACAGATATGGGGAAGGAGCTTTCTGCATCTCTCCGTGCCTCATGGAGAAGCTCCCCTGGAGGGGCTCTTGTGCTCGGCGGTCACCTCCAGGGAAATGCCTCCCCTGGGATTCATGCGGCAGCTCACCCGCATCCATCTGGGTGCACAGGCCTTTACCAAGTCTTCCAGGATACGGTTTGCCATCTCTTCTGCGAAAAGGCCAGTATTTCTCAGGCTGAAAAGATAAAGTTTCAACGACTTGGACTCTATGCAGGAGGTTTCGGGAATGTATCTTATCTCCACCCTGTAGAAATCCGGCTGGCCGGTTATTGGGCAGAGGCTGGTGACCTCCCTGGTCTTGAAACAAATCTCGTAATCCCTCTGAGGCCTGGGATTCGGAAACGTATCCAGCAAGCCCGGGTCATATTCCAGCGGGTACACGGTCTTGCCCTTTTTCAGGTGCCTGAGCTCCTCCATTTCCTCCTTTTCTCCCCTGGGCTTAGAAGCACCATTATCCTAGCACAAGATTTCAGGCCCTTCAGCTCCTGGCTTGCCCCCGGTGGGAAATCCTTCCCGCAAGAGCCCCCGGATGATCCGGGCCGAGGAGCACCGCCTTCGGCTGAAGTGGCCTTACACAAAGCAAACCAAATTCTCAAGCCTGCATTTTTCCGGCGCTCTTGGAAGACACAGGCAGGGGCCTGATGAGTGAGTCGAGCTGGTCTTTTTTTGGGGGTTGACAGGGGCATGATCCTTGAGGTAAAAAACGGGCACAGAGAATCTCATGTGCCCGGGTACCGTGAAGGTTCAAAAGGGAAGACGGTGAGAGACCGTCACGGGCCCGCCGCTGTGAGCGGGGACGAAAGCCGCCTGAGGCCACTGTCCTAAGGATTTGGGGACGGGAAGGCGCGGCCAGTAGGATGATCCGCGAGTCAGAAAACCTGCCCGGGCATGCTTCACGGACGTCTTCGCGGTTGAGACGGTGAAGGAAGCCCGCACCGCCCGGTCTTGACCGAGAAGACCGGGTTTTTTCTTGAGCTCGGTCTTTCTCTTCCAGGCAAGCGGATCCTGCCTCCCATCGCGAGGGCATCCCACTTCCTCGCGGAAAAGGAGGTGTGGTCCATGTCTGCTCCAGCCCCCGACAAAATCCTTGCCATGTACCTGTGCAGATCCCCCCAGGTGAGCATGTTCGTGTTCCTCTATCTGGAGGGAGGAACCAGGCCCAGAGCCACGGCCCGCTTAGAATGGGGCCATGGACTGGTGCTCTTTGTGGAGTTTCCCCAGCTTCCCTTGAAACCTCTTGAAGAGCGTGTGAGGCGGGATCTGGAGGCCTTTTCTGCCCAGTACGGAGCCCCTGTAACGAGCATCCAGATTCCTCAGGGCTGTTCTCCCGAGAGGCTCATGGATTGGATCAAGTTGGGAAGCCAAGAGGGAGCTTCTTGGAGAACTTTCAGGATGGGCAATGCATGAACCATTGGCCGGTGGGAACTTGGCCTGGCTGATTGATGGAGATTGAATGACGGCCGAGACGGGCTTTGGATTCAGGTGTGATTTCCTGAGAAGAGCACTGGCAAGACTGCGCAGTCATGTGCCTCTTTTCTGTGTATGTGGGTGGGGAGGAGGGTCGCAGCGTGTTGAACCTTCACCAAGAAGCCGGCTTTGAAAGCAGGGGGGTTCTGCTTTTTAAGACATTACTTGCAAGGGGGAGGTGTGCTGTGGGAAAAGGCATTCTTCTGGCAGCGGGCTTGGGGGGGATCCTGGTCTTGACCCAGGTTCCTGCCCTTGCGCAGGGTACCTCAGGGGTGCGCCTTGGGGAGGTGGTGGTCACAGCCACCCGCACAGAGGTACCCTTGGAAGAACTGGGAGTCTCGGCTACGGTCATAAGCGCTGAGGAGATCCGCCAGAGACAGGCCACGGACCTGTTGGAACTCCTTAGGGATGTAAGCGGCCTGACGGTTGTGCAAAGCGGCTCGAGGGGGGCAGTTACGGAACTTTACAGCCGAGGCACCGAGAGCAATCACACCTTGGTACTCATTGACGGCGTAAGGGTGAACGAGGCAGGCGGGGGCTTCGACTGGTCCAGCCTAACCACCGACAACGTGGAACGAATAGAGGTAATACGCGGGCCCCAAAGCGCCCTTTACGGCTCGGATGCCATGGGCGGGGTGATACACATAATAACCAAGAAAGGGAAAGGAGCGCCCAGTGTAATTGTGTCCACTGCCCACGGAGGGCACTCTGAGACAGGGAGGTACATGGGGGAGCAAAAGGTGAGCCTCTCGGGAGGCAGCGAGTGGGCGGGCTATTCTTTATCCTTCGGAAGGATTGATGATCTGGGGATTCTGCCCGTGAACAACGACTACTGGAACAACACCTTCAGCGGAAGACTAGATCTTTACCCAACAGATAAACTGGATGTCACCCTCACCGCCAGGGCCACCCAGAACCGCTTCGGCATACCCACTGAAAACGGCGGGGACATTCCGGACAGGGTTTTCCCAGGCCTGGACCCTGACCAGTACCAGGAGCGGCTGGATTTCGTGGGAGGTCTGGGAGCCAAGCTGCAGCTTTTTCCCTGGTGGGAGCACGTTATCCAGGCAGGTCTTCACAGGTTGGACCAGGAGTTTAGGGACAGGCCGGACCTTGAGACTGCTTTTGACGCCCCTCCGGGCAGCCGCACCAAGTCTTTGGAAACCAGGGCCGCCTTCGACTACCACACCAATTTCAAGTTCCCTTCTCAAGGGCCCCTTCGTTCCACCCTGACCCTGGGATATGCTTTTGATCACGAGTCATTGGACCTGGATGCTCTCTCCACTTTCCGCTTCGGGCCCCCTCCTTTCGGGATCTTCACCAGCACTGAAAAAATAGAGGCCACAAGATCCAACCATGCCTACTACATGCAGGAGCAGCTCACCATCCTGGAAAGGCTGCACTTGACTGGCGGCTTCAGGCTGGAAGACAACAGCAACTTCGGCACAGAATTGAACCCCAGGGGATCCATTGCCTATGAACTCAAGGAAACGGGGACCAAGCTGAGGGCTGCCCTGGGCACCGGGATAAAGGAGCCCACCTTCCTGGAGAACTTCGGGGGGTTTGGAACAATAGGCAATCCGGTTCTCAAGCCCGAGAAGTCCTTTTCCTGGGAGGTAGGGGTGGACCAGTATTTCCTGGACAAGAAGCTGATGCTGGGAGTGACTTACTTCAGGAACCACCTGGAGGATCTCATAGCTTTTGTGCCCACACCCTTCCCACCCCCTCCTGTGCTCCCACCCAACTACTTCAATATCCAGGAAGCCAAGACCTGGGGTGTGGAGCTGGCCGCAAAGCTGAGAGTCATGGAGGGGCTCACGGTGGGGGGTACCTACACCTTCCTGGACACTGAAGTTCTGGACGACGGAGGCCTTGGGAACCTGTTCTTCGCCAAGGGCAAGGAGCTTCTTCGAAGACCCAACCACACGGGCTCCTTTTTCGTGAACTGGCTTTGGCGGGGATTCAACCTGAACCTCAGGGGCTCATACATGGGGCCAAGGGATGACACCTTCTTCACGGTCTCTCCGGGTGCCTTCGGCTTTTACAACTTCCTGAACCAGAGGGTCACCAACCAGGACTACTTCGTGCTGGATGTGGCACTGTCCTACAGCCTTGATCTGGGCCAGGCCCCCTTTAGGTCTGTCAGGTTTTTCGCCAAGGGCCGGAACATCCTGAACGAAAATTACGAGGAGGTGTATGGTTACTCTGCCCCGAGGGCCAGTGCCATGGGGGGAGTCGAGTTGCTGTTCTGAGCCAGGGATTCCAAGGGATGAGCCCCTCCCCCGCCACAAACAGCGAAATTCCAATTCTTGGAGGCGTGGTGGCGGGGTTCACCCCCCCCGGGTTTAATTGTCAACGGGTTCCTTAGGAGCGGGGTTCACCCCCGCCCGCAATCCGGGATTAGAAGAGCCCCTGACCAGGGAAGGAGAGAGACTATGGGACTTCTGGATGAGACCGTGGCCAGCATCCACCCCCAGGAGCAGGCCTCCAGGGATGAGGCCAGAAAGAGGCTGGAGCAGCTCACCATGCCCTACTGGGCCTTGGGCAGACTCATGGACCTGGCAGTGGAGCTGGCAGGTATGACCCGCTGCCTGAATCCTAAGGTGGATCGAAGAGTGGTGGTCACCATGGCCGGGGATCACGGCGTGGTATCAGAGGGGGTGAGCAAGTACCCCCAGGAGGTAACCCCCCAGATGGTCCAAAACTTCCTGAGGGGCGGAGCCGGCATAAACGCTTTGGCCCGTGTGGCCGGGGCCAGGGTCTTGGTAGTGGACATGGGGGTGGCCGGTGAAATTGGGGAGGTGCCCGCCGGCTCCTGGTTCCTTTCAAGGAGGATAGCCCGCGGCACCTCCAACATGGCCAAGGGACCGGCCATGAGCAGAGAGCAGGCAGTGGCATCCTTGGAGGCCGGCATCTCCATAGCTCTGGAACTGGCCCCACAGTTCGATCTTCTGGCCACAGGGGACATGGGCATCGGGAACACCACCCCCAGCGCGGCCATGGTGTCCGTGCTGGCCGGGAGGCCGGTGGCCGAGGTTACAGGCCGGGGAACGGGCCTGGAGGAGGATCAGCTGCTTCACAAGATAAGAGTCGTTGAAGGGGCCATCTCGCTCAACAGGCCCGACCCTTCGGACCCCCTGGATGTGCTTTCCAAAGTTGGGGGATTCGAGATAGGGGGCATAGCCGGGCTGATCCTGGGCTGGGCTTCCTGCAGGAAGCCCGTGCTGGTGGACGGCTTCATCTCCACTGCCGGAGCCCTCATGGCTCATGCCCTCTGCCCGGTGTCCACCCAGTACATGATCGCCTCGCACAGAAGCGCCGAGAGGGGCCACAGGCTGGCCCTCGAACATTTGGGGCTGGAGCCCCTCCTGGACCTGGATCTGAGATTGGGTGAGGGGACGGGGGCTGCCCTGGCCATGCCCCTTGTGGAGGCAGCTGTCAGGATACTCACGGAGGTGGCCACCTTTGAGGAGGCCTTGGTATCCAGAGCAACTGAGTGAGAGAATTCGAGTCCTGCCTTTGCCCCTCAACACACAAAAAAAAGGCCACGGCCATTCATGAAGCCGTGGCCTTTCAAACCCCTATATTCTTAAGCCTCCATCCCTCTTGCCCTGGCCATGGCCTCCAGCCTGGCTATCCTCTCCTCAATGGGAGGATGGGTGCTGAAGAGCCTGGCTATGCCCCCCCCTGTCAAGGGATTCACGATGAACATGTGGGATGTGGCGGGATTTGCCTCCATGGGGATCCGCTGGGCCGCCATCTGGAGTTTTCTCAAGGCATTGGCCAGAGCAAGGGGTCTGCCGCAGATACGGGCCCCGGTCTCATCTGCCCCGTACTCCCTGGCCCTGGATATGGCCATCTGCACCAGCATGGCGGCTATGGGCCCCACTATCATCATCACGATGGCTGCTATGGGACTTCCCGAACCTTCCTCCTCGTCGCTGGACCTGCCCCCGAATATCATGGCCCACTGGGCCATCTGTGCCAGGTAACTTATGGCTCCGGCAATGGTTGCAGCCACGGTGCCCACAAGGATGTCCCTGTTGCGGACATGTGCCAGCTCGTGGGCCAGAACCCCTTGTAATTCCGAGGGGGAGAGGATTCTGAGGATCCCAGTGGTGACAGCCACCGCTGCGTGTTCTGGGTTGCGGCCTGTGGCAAAGGCATTGGGCTGATCCTCGTCTATTATGTAAACCTTGGGCATGGGAAGGCCTGCTCCCCTTGCCAGTTCAGCCACCATGGCATGCAGCTCCGGGGCTTCGGCTTCAGTCACTTGCTGGGCCCCGTACATCCGAAGCACTATCTTGTCGCTGAACCAATAGGTGAAGAAGTTCATGGCAAAGGCCATGACCAGGGCTATGGTCATACCGGACCGCCCTCCCAACAAGGCCCCAAACCCCACCAGCATCAGGGTTAGGGTCACCATGAGGACCATGGTTTTGAGCCCGTTCATCTCTCTTGCTCCTCCTGCCTATGTCTTGACTGGTTCTTGACCACAAAAAAACCCCCGCCGCAAGCTTTCTGCAGCGAAGGTCTCGCCAGCCGGTCCCAGGACCGCCGGGCGGCGCCGGCTCACCCCCCAAATGGGTGAACGTGCTGACGGCCTCCGCCCTAAGGGCTACTCCCCTTCGTTCGACCCGCATTGACCAAGAACCTCAATCCTCTAGACCTTCACTACATCTCCAAACCCCCGGGCGTCATGACCACACCGGCCACAACCCGCAGGCCCTAAAGGATTGGGTCCTTCTTAATATATGTAACCCGCCTCGGATCTGTCAATGCCCCCGGAATGCTCGGCACTGTTAACCTCCAGTGTTGAAATTGAGTTGGAGTTGGTAGGGGGTAGTTCT
>JBBIOJ010000005.1:0-141911 GCA_037443445.1 Desulfarculaceae bacterium
CCCCCCCCCCCCCCCGCCCCCCCCCCCCCCCCCGCCCCCCCCCCCCCCCCCCCTCCCGGCATAGGCAAGTCCACTTTGCTTCTCCAGATGTGCCAAAAGTTAGCATCCGGGGGAGCCAGGACGGTCTATCTAAGCGGAGAGGAGTCACCCCACCAGCTCAAGATAAGAGCGGACAGACTGGGCCTGGACACGGACCGCCTGTGGGTGCTGGCCGAGCCCAATTTGGAACGTGCCCTTGAGGCAGCTCTTCCTTTGGAACCGCGTCTCATAATAGTGGATTCCATCCAGACCCTGTACACGGATCAATACCCCTCGCTTCCGGGCAGCCTGGGGCAGCTCAGGGAGACAACCTCTGCCCTCACCTCAATAGCAAAAGGCCGAAGCATTACCGTGGTGCTTGTGGGGCACGTCACCAAGGAAGGGGTTCTGGCAGGGCCCAGGGTGCTGGAGCACATGGTAGACCTGGTGCTTTACCTGGAAGGGGACAGGGGACACCCCTTCAGAATCCTGAGGTCCGTGAAGAACAGGTTCGGTTCCACGGACGAGATCTGCATACTGGAGATGCGGGAAAGGGGTCTCCAAGAGGTGCTGAACCCCTCGGAGAGGTTTCTGAGTGAACGGCCTAAGGGTGTGCCGGGCTCGGTGGTTCTGGCCAGCATGGAAGGCAACAGGCCCCTCTTGGTGGAATTGCAGGCCCTTGTCTCCAGGAGCGGCTATGGCATGCCCAGGAGGGCCACCATGGGTGTGGACGGGCAGAGGGTGGCGCTTCTCACAGCAGTGCTGGAGAAACACGGGGGTATGCATCTTTCCGATCAGGACATGTACGTGAATGTTGTGGGCGGGATGAGGGTGGAGGAGCCTGCTGTGGATCTGGGGATAGCCTCTGCCATAGCCTCCAGCTATCTCAACAGGGCAGTGGATCCTCTTCTGGTACTGTTTGGAGAGATCGGATTGACCGGGGAGGTGAGAGGGATCCAGAGAGTCTCCCCGAGGCTGCGGGAAGCCCAAAGAATGGGTTTTCGCAGATGTCTTTTGCCCAAAGGAAACCTGGCCCAGGCCAGGCAGGAGGTTCCCATGGAGGTTCTGGCGGTGGAATCAGTGGGTCAGATGATGGAGGTGTTGTTTTGAGGCGCTTTTGGGGGGGGCTGGAGAAATCGGGGCCGTCCAAGGAGTTGTGCAGAGAAAGGCTTCGCAGGGCCCTCTTGAGAGGCAGGAGGGCAGAATGGGTTTGTTGCCGGGTGGCTGGCCTGGCAGCAACAGGGGCTGCCCTGGCAATAGTTGTGGCTTGGTTGATGGACGGCTCGGCCTTGTCCCTCCCGCCTCCCAAGTTGCTGGAAGAACAGCTCCAGGCAGCGCGGGGGCTCAAGGACTTCCCGGAATCCCCTTTGCTTGAGGAAGGCGAGGTGAAGGAGGAAGCCCAGGAACAGTCCAAGGAAGTTGTCTTGAGAAAGGGAGAGGGTCTTGAGGATGCCCTCAGAAAGGCAGGAATAAGCCAGGTTCAGGCAAGAGAGATCGTGGAGGCAGTCAGGGCTGTTCAGGATCTGAGGCGTTTGAGGGAAGGCACCAGGTTCCTGCTCAGCCTGGACGAGCAGGACAGCAGGGTGACTCAAGTGGAGGCGGAGCTGGACTCCCAGTGCACGCTCCTGGTAGAGCGTTCGGGGGAAAAGCTTCAGGCCAGAAAAGAGATGAAGCCTCTGGAGGTGCGCCAGAGGGTGGTTTCGGGAACCATCCAGGGATCCCTTTTCGGAGCCATGGAAAAGGCCGGGATGCCGGCCTCGGTGACCCTGGCCCTGGCCAACATCTTCGATTATGACATAGATTTCCACGTGGATCTGAGGGCAGGGGATCGCTTTGACCTGCTCTTGGAGGAGAAGTGGATAGGGGAGCGCAGGGTAGGCTATGGCAGGATACTGGCTGCCAGATTTGTGAACAAGGGCAGGACTTTCTGGGCCTTTTATTTCAGCGGAAAGGCCACCCAAGAGGGCTACTTCGACAACGAGGGGAAGTCTCTTCGCAAGGCCTTTCTTCGTTCTCCTTTGAAATTCACCCGGATCAGCTCAGGTTTCACCCACGCCAGGTTCCATCCCATACTGGAGACTTACAGGCCTCATTTGGGAGTGGATTACGCTGCTCCCACAGGCACCCCGGTGAGAGCAGTAGCTGACGGAAGGGTGGTCTCGGCCGGTTGGGAGGGAGGCTTCGGGAACCTGGTCAAGATCCAGCACGGCCAAAGCTATGTATCCATGTACGGGCACCTGAGCCGTTTCGGAGCAGGCATCAGATCCGGCACCAGCGTAAGGCAGGGACAGGTAATAGGCTACGTGGGAGCCACCGGGCTGGCCACAGGACCTCACCTGGATTTCAGGCTCATGAAAGGGGGACAGTTCATAAACCCACTTAAGGTGAACTTCATCAACGCGGATCCAGTGGGCAGAGCGGACTCCGGGGTCTTCAGACAGCTGGTGGCCAGCAGAAGCAGGGACCTGGAGGCCGGAGCCACCACCATAACTGCCAGGGCCCCAGGGGCAGGCAAGGCACCCCGCTAAGGGACTGGTTTACCCCCTCCGGTCAGGTTTCTCTTGATGGCCAAGTCCCGGGGAGGCCTTTGAGTTTTCATTTCCAGGAGCCCGGTCCAATATCTCTTGGAGCGTGATCCTGTCCAAGGCCGTCTCTATTATGTGATGCAGATCAGACCAGATGGTTCGGGCCTGGCACCTGCTCACCCTCTCGCAATGGAGAGCATTTTGGAGGCATTCCACAGGCTCCATGGGCTCCTGGAGAGCTCTTATCAGCTCTCCGATCCGGATCTCCCAGGGAGGACGAGTCAGCTTGTAGCCGCCTCCTGATCCCCGGGTGGCCTCCACCAAACCGGCCCGACGAAGAGGGGTCATGATCTGCTCCAGATATTTCAGGGAGATTCCCTGGGTTCGTGCCACTTGGGAAAGGGAGAGGACTCCCTGGCCATAATGGAGGGCCAGCTCCAGCATTGCTCTTGTGCCGCACTGGGCTTTCTTGGAAATGCGCACAGCTTTCAGTCCGGATCATTGATTGCTGAGCAAGGTGGCACAAGCGGACCCGCCCGGTTCTAACAATCCAGGAGAACAAGCCTGACCCGGATAATCCACTGCCGGGGGGAAACCCGTATCAAAGCCTCTTGCCGCAGGCCCTGCAATATGCCAAGTCTTCCGGGTTTTCCACATCACAGTAAGGACAGTGGCGGAATTTGTGCTCCTCGTGCTCATGCTGCGGGGCCTCGGGCATGGGGGTCCCGAATTTCTTGTGCCTGTAGTCGTGGATGGCCCGGTGCAGGGCGTCGGAGCCAAGGTTGGAACAATGCAGCTTGTTCTTGGGAAGCCCCCCCAAGGCATCGGCCACCTGGTCGCGGGTTATCTGGAGAGCCTCCTCCAAGGTCTTCCCCTTGGCCAGCTCGCTCACCATGCTGCTTACGGCTATGGCGGCCCCGCACCCAAAGGTGAGGAATTTCACGTCTTCGATGACGTTGTCTCGAACACGAATGAAGAACTTCATCATGTCCCCGCAAACAGGATTTCCAACTTCACCTACCCCGTCGGGGTTTTCCATTTCCCCAACGTTGCGGGGATTCTGGAAATGATCCATAACTATCTGTGAGTACATATCCTCCTCCTGACACCGGCTTGTCCCAAGGGGCCTCATATCCTATTTCCAAAGTATGATTTTCCTTGTTGAGCCGGTTCCTGTCAAGAGGGTTCTCGAATTCCCGAGAGGAGGGCTTTGCAGGTGAGCCAAGAGCCTTACGACAGAACCTATTTCCTGGAAGCCTGCGGGGGGCACGAGCTTTACAGGGAGAGCAAAGGCGCACTCCTGGATGACAGGCTCTCCATAGTGTTGCAGCTGACTCGGGTGCGAGCGGGGATGAGAATCTTGGACCTGGGCTGCGGCCGTGGGGAGCTGGTTCGGCATCTGGCAGAAGCCGGGGCTGAGGTCTGGGGAGTTGATTCATCTCAGGAAGCCATTGGGATTTCCTCAGAGACGCTGCGCAGCTCTCCCATGGGAGGCATTCTGCCAAGGGCAGGACTCTGCAAGGCCAAGGGGAGCGGGCTTCCCTTTGGACATGGCGTTTTTCAAAGGGTCTTGCTCTCTGACGTGCTGGAACACCTGAGCAGGGAAGAGCTGAGGATGACCCTCCAGGAGGTGCATCGAGTCCTAGGACCCGGGGGCCTGGTGGTGTTTCACACGTTTCCCAACAAATGGTTCTACGAGCTTTTCTATCCCCTCAAGAGGCTGTTTTGGGACAAGATCAGGGGTCAGGCAGGCCCGAGCGACCCCAGGACTCACTACGAGAAGCTTCTTCATCTCCAGGAGCTCTCCCCGTGGTCTTTGTGGAGGAGCTTCAGGCCCTGGTTCAGGCTCAGGCTCTGGTGCAGCCACAGGAGCAGATGGGACAACAAGACTGGCAGGTTCAAACCAAGGGGAGGGCCCCTGGCGCTGTTGAGGGAGCCTGAAATATGGGGTCTGGCCTGGAAGAGAGAACCTAAGCGGCCAAAATAGAGGTTTTCTCCAAAGGCCGGTGGGGAAGTCTCAATGATCGTTCTGATGCCCACCAGCCTTTTTGTAAGCCGAGGCTGCGGAGTCAAGGAAGGTCTTGCTCAGCTCCTGAGAAAACCTACCTGTCTTGCATCTCTGAAAGGCGTTCTGAGCTCTCGAGCCGGCCCTGATCATTCCTTGAGGCCGAGGAGATTGGGCACCCTGCGAAGTTCCCGGGATGCTTGAGCTGTGTCATCCCGGAGCAGTGGATCAATTAGGCTTGTAACTGGAATTGCCCTGAGTAATGCGACTGGACCTGAAAAAAACTCTGCCCTTGGCCCAAACCAAACTCGGGAAGCCACTAGAACAGAGAGGGTAACAATCACTCAAGAAGACATTCTGAGGAGCCATTCCTGAGGAGACAGCAGCTCACAGTGGTTCAAAGGCCCCAAGCTGTTCCAGGTGCTCCAGCATTCTTATGTAGCGCTCATCTCTTTCCTTGAGGATTTCCTCCTCGCTCCTTTCCCCGTAGTCGTAAAAGCCCCTGGAAGTGCTGGCCCCCAGAAGCCCCTGCCTTACTTTCTCCTCTACGAGTCTCGCAGGCTTTCCCTGGGCCCTACGTATGTCGCATATGAGCTTGAGGCCGGTGAAATCCATGGATTGCACCACACCCACCACGGGAAGACGAATTCCCAGGCTGGCCTTCACAGCCAGATCTATCTCTTGGGGAGTGGCCCAGCCATTCTCAAGCATCTCCATCACCGCTTCCGAGATGGCAGTCTGGATACGGTTCACGATGTAGCCGGGCACGAAACGCTTGAGCACTACTGGACGCTTCCCCAGTTTTTCCACCAGGGAAACAGTCCTGGCCAGGGCAAGCTCTGAGGTATGAGGCCCTGGAGCAATCTCCACCAGAGGTATCAAGTGAGGAGGGGCGAACCAGTGGACTGCAACAAAGCGTTGGGGATGGCCCACATCCACGATCCTGAAGATATCCAGAGAAGAGGTGTTGCTGGCCAAAATGCACTCCTGGGGGGTGAATTCACTCAGCTTGCGGAAAACCTCCTTCTTGAGCTCCGGTATTTCAGAGACCGCCTCCTGGGCGAAGTGGGCTCCTTTGGCTGCTTCAGAAACATCCAGGGCAGGATGGATGCGCCCTATGATTTGAGAAATCTCTTCCTGCTGCACACGACCCAGCTGAGCCAGATGTGCAAGGTTCTTCTTCACCTTTTCCAAAGCGCGTTCCAAAATGGTCTCCTCTACGTCCGTGAGGGCCACCTCCATTCCCCCTTGAGCCAAGAGCTGGGCTATGGAATGCCCCATGACGCCTGCCCCCACAACCACCGCTTTTTTTCCCATCGGATCCACGATCAGCTCCTCCTGATCCTTCGAAATACTATAGGTCTCGCCTTTGGAGCCATTTCAGATTCTACTGCCTCTAGTCCATCTCCGGGCAATATCCCAACCACTGCGAGAGCTCCCGGAGATTTCTCGCCAGGCCCCTGACTCCACCCGGCAGTGGGCCAAGTAGTTCCTAAAGCAGGGTCCTTCACTTCCAATACCAGCCTGCTCCCCCCAAGGAATCAGGCAGGGGCCGGGCCTAGAAAATCTTGGAAGGGAGCCATGTGGCCAAGGCAGGGAACGCCATGACCAAACCCAGGCCTCCCAGCTCCACCAGGGTGTACGGGATCACCGAGCGGTAAATGTCTGCCATGCTGATGGAGGGAGGAACTATGCCCTTGAGATAAAAAAGGTTGAAACCGAAAGGAGGGGTCATGTAACCGATCTCCATGTTGATGGTGAAAAGGATTCCGAACCAGACCGGGTCAAAGCCGTGGGCCTTTACCACCGGCAGAAAGATGGGGGCTGTGATCATCATTATTCCGGCCGGGTCCAGAAACATGCCCAGCACGAAAAGCACTGCCTGGATAAAGATCATGCTCCCCCAGGCCCCCCCGGGAATGTGCTTCATGAGATCCTGCACGAGGCCAGGAGCTCCCATGCCGTGGTACGCGGCGCTGAAGCAGTAAGCTCCGAAAAGGATCCACATGATCATTCCAGTGAGCCTGAAGGTGCGAAGGGAGGCCTCTTTGATGAGAGCCCATGTCAGGCGCCTGTGCACAAGCCCTGAGATGAGCGCACCCAGAACCCCCATGGAGGCTGATTCCGTTGGGGTGGTGATGCCTCCCATCATGGATCCGAGCACCATTACCACTACCCCCAAAGGCAGGATGATCGCCTTTATGGCCAAGAGTTTCCTGGCCAGATTCCCCCTCTGTTCCTTGGGGAGGGCAGGGCCCAGATGCGGTTGGATCAGGCAGCGAAGGCCGATGTACAGGCTCAGGAGAAAGGCTATGAGCAGGCCCGGCACCACACCTCCTGCGAAGAGCTTTCCCACAGACTCCCCTGATATGATGGCGTAGATGATCATGATCACGCTGGGAGGTATGAGGATCCCCAGGCTTCCCCCGGCATTGATGCAACCAAGGGCCAGTTCCTTGTCATAGTTGTATTTCAGCATGGAAGGAAGGGCTATGACCCCCATGCTAACCACAGCGGCCCCGCTTATCCCGCACATGGCCGCGAATATGGCGCAGATGGCAACCGTCCCTATGGCCAGGCCGCCTCTTAAGGGCCCGAACCAAAGGTACATCATCTCGTAGAGGTCTTCGGCCACTCCGGCCCTCTCCAGGATCATGGCCATGAATATGAAAAGCGGTATTGCCACCAGGGTGAACTTGTTCATGGCCCCCCAGGTCTGGGCTGCCACCATGTAGAAGGACTGGGGACCCCAGGTGAAATACAGGAACACCACGGAAACCCCTCCCAGCACAAAGGAAAGAGGCAGCCCCAGAAGCAAGACCAAGAGCAAGGCCGAAAAGAACACAATGGTGAGAACCTCTATGTCCATTCCTGACTCCTCAGTGGGGCTTGGGGGTCTGCGGCTCCCTTCTGCCTGCCAAAACCAGTATGTCCCTCAAGAGCTTGGCCGTGCCCTGGAGCAGCACCAATAAGGCTCCCAGGGGTATGGTCAGCTTCACAGGGTAAAGGGGTGGATTCCAGGCTGACTGGGAATGCTCCCACCTGCCCAGGGATTCCAGGGCCAGGGAGCCCCCGTAATAGAGAAGCATGAGGCAGAAGGCGAAGAAAACCGAAGAGGTCACGACATCCGTCAAGGCCTTGGCCCTGGGTGAGAGGCGCGAGTAAAGTATGTCCACGTTGACATGCCCGCCGCACCAAAGAAGGTGCCCGCCTGAGAGGACCACGTACGCCCCGAAGATCATCTGGGTCAGCTCATTGGCCCAGACCGTGGGGGAGTTCAGCAAGTACCTCAAGGTCACCTCCAGGATCAAGAGCCCGAAGATGAGCAGGATCCCCAAAGAGAGGATCCTGCCCAGCCTATCGTTGAGAAAATCTATGGCGCTCAAGACTCTCTCCACTGCCTTTCACCTCCGGCAAAGTTTCCTGCTTGAGCAGAGAAAAAACTGTGGCTGAGGCCGGAGTCACAGACTGAATCAACCCGGATTCTCCACGAGCTCCGCCACCTCGGGGGCGATCCCCCAAACCCCCAGGGATGCTAAGAGATCTCCGGACTAAGGCTCTTTGTCAGCCATTCTTCCACAGGCAGAGCCTCTCTGAGCAAGCCCGCTATGGTCAGAGCAAATCCGCCGGTCAGCCTGAACTATCCACCCTCGGCCGAGAATGTGGGCTGGCGTTTCTCCGGGCTCCTTCCTCACTAAAGGTACCCCAGGGACTTGAGGAACTCCTTCAGAAGCTCCACGGCCTTGGCATTCTCGGGGGCTTTCTTGGCCTCTTCATCCCAGATCTTAATGGCCACTTCCGTGATCTTCTTTTGCTCCTCAGGAGGAAGCACCACCACCTTCACGCCCTTTTCCTTTTGAACCTTGGCCAGGGTGATGGCCTCCAGGTATTCGTACTGGTTGGTCCTGAACCAGAACTGCTCCTCAAGGCTCCAAAGCAGGATTTCCTTGAGATCCGCAGGAAGAGCCTCCATGGCCTTCTTGTTTATGAGCCACACGTCCGTGGATGCGATGTTCAGCCCGGGCTTGAGATGGTACTTGCAGACATCGTAGAAGCCCATGCTGGCTGCCCCCTGCACAGCCCCCCAGTGGGCCGCGTCTATTACCCCGGAGGCGAGTCCTGGATAGATCTCGGGGCCGGGGATGTAAGAGCCCGCCCCACCCAGGGCGGTGAGGAAATTGGCCAGGACCCCGGATGAACGTACCTTGAGTCCCTTGAAGTCATCCATTTTTTCGATGGGCTTCTTGGAGACCATCTCTGTTGGGTAGACCTTGTCCGTGGACAAGTAAACGCCGTGGGCAGCGCAAGAATCTCTCATCATCTGCTCGAAGCCCAAACCCTTGTGGAAGTAAGCGCACTCCCATACCTGGCGGAAGGCAAAGGGGAGTCCAGAGGCGATTCCGGCCAGGGGGACCTGGTCACGGAAGTAGCCGGGAGAGGCTGTGCCCATCTCTATCATGCCCCTTTTCACCGCGTTGAATATCTCAGGTGAGGGCACCAGGGACTCGGCAGCAAAGGGTTCTATCACCAGCCGGCCGTTGGTCCTGGTCTTTATGTTTTCGACCAGGCGAAGAAGGCTGTCCTTGTAAGAGCTGCTGGCTGTGGGCCAGTGGGACTGGCACTTCCACTTGATCACCTTCTCGGCCGAGTGGGAGACCTGAATTCCCAAGGAAAGCCCAAAAAGCAGAAATACCACTGTAAGGATGATGCTCCAGACTCTCTTCCCTTTGCCCATGGTTACACCTCCTCCTTCGGGGATTTGCAGCTCAGCTCTAGGCATCTGGCCCAAGAGATCCAAAGACGGCTGCAATCATATCACCTTCTCCGGCCCTGTCCAGGGTCTGCAATGGGGTTTTTCAGATCAAAGCCCCGGACAAGGGGTTCTTGGTGCCCAAAGATACACACGGGGACCTCTTCTCTTCCTGTTGACTGAGCAGAGGGGGCTTTTTAACATTTTCCTTGTGGCTCTGGAAGCTCCGGAGGGTCTGAGGCCCAAGCCCTGCCGGATGTGTCAGGGGATCCCCGAGAGGCCAAGGGAGCCACCCAAGCTCATTTCTCATTGATGAAGGAGGCGGAAAGATGAGCGAGACAGAAAAAACAATCCTGGAAGCCATGAAAAAGGCGGGCAAGCCTCTGAGGCCAGGAGATGTGGCCCGAATCACGGGTAAGGATGTGTCTGAGGTCTCAAAAGCCATCCAGGAGCTCAAGGAAAAAGGCAAGATCAACTCTCCCAAGAGGTGTTTTTACACCCCCAGCGAGTGAAAGCAGCCCCCCATATCAAGGGATCTCCTGGGGAGGAGCCGAAAGAGCTCTCCCCAGGGGATTTCAGCATTGGCCCGGACAGGCTTCTTGGCCCGAGCCCCACAGGATCCGCCTTCGTCACTTCCTTGTGAGAAGCCTCTTTAGCTCAGGGCCTGTGGCAGGGTTCTTCTCCAGGATGTCCTTCCAGCCCTCCTCGTAACCTGTCTTTAAGAACTTCTCCTTCTCCTGGGCGGCAAGCTCTATTAACTGGAGCCCTTCCCCGAGCAGTATCGGGCGCTCTTGCCTTGCCAGTTCGTCAAAGACGGCCACCGCCTCCTTTTCCGCATGCACTGCTGCCTCTGTCAGAAGCTCCTTGAGGTGCTGGGGCAGCTTGTTCCAGGCAGCCAGGTTCATGACCAGGGGATTGGGCACCTGGTAGAAGCCCGGCTCCACAATGTACTTGATCTGCTTATGCCAGCCCCAATCCCGGATGCCCACCGCGGGCCAGCAAAAGCCGTCCACCACGTTTCTCTCCAGAGCCACGTACACCTCTGTGGGAGGAATCACCACCGGATTGCCCCCCAAGCCCTTTATTATCTGGAGGTACATGGGGGAGACCCTGATGTTGAGCCCCTGGAGATCCGCCTTCTGGATGGGTTTCTTGAGATAAAGGTAGAATCTCTCCCCGAGGCCAAGTCTACCCACCAGATAGAGCCCCTTCTTCTCGTGAAGCCCCCTCATGTAATCGAGTATTCCGTTTACCCGTTCCTCGGCCGGGGTGAAATCCGAGAGCTTGTAGGCGTCCACCTCCGGAATCAGGGAGACATAATAGGCATTGGTTGTGTACACCATGTCCACCATGCCCCTTTGGGCCGCCTGGACCTGATCCGGGGACTTTACCGCCTCAGGGCCTCCCACGTACTGGATCTTGAGTTCTCCGGGAGCCTTCTGGGCCACCAGTTTCTCCAGCTTCTCCGTGAAAATGAAAAAAGACTTGTTCTCGCTTGAGGGTTTCGGCCAGGCGGTCACGGCCTTGAGCGTGATCGGCTTCCCCAAGGCCTGACCCATGGGCCAAAGACTCATCACCGCGGCCAAGATCATTCCAAAGCCAGCCAACCCTTTTCTTTTTCCCATGGTAGTCTCCTCCTTTATCCTGCCCACCCCCGGTGGGTGAAGCCCACCCGGGTAAGGCCCTTTTATTGGGTGCCCATCAGGCCTGTGAGGAGCGTGGCCGTCCATGGCACCATGAGCACTATGAACATGCAAAGCACGTCTATGATGACGAAGGGAATTGCCGCCTTCCAAATGTCTGCCATGGAGACCTCTGGAGGTGCCACCCCTTTCATTACAAAGAGGGTCACCCCAAAGGGGGGGGTGATGAGCCCCGTTTCCAAGGCTATGAGCATTAGAACCCCGAACCAGACTGGTTCGATTCCCAGAGCCTTTATGACGGGCATGTATATGGGGATGGTGATCATCATTATGGCCACGGTCTCCATGAAGCTGCCCAAGGCCAGCACCACAAGGAGCATTCCAGTGAGTATCAAGAGGGGAGGGAACCTGAGCCCGGTTATGAGCCCAGTCACCCCGGATGCCGCGCCGGTGAAAGCCAGGATTTCCCCGTAAGTGCTCGAGACGATGATGATCATGAAAATCATAACCGTGACCTTCACCGTTCCCTGGACTGCTCTTCTGGTTGTCTCCCAGCTGAGTCGCCTGTACAGGATGGTCAGGATAAAGGAGCCCAAGGTGCCTGTGGCGGCCGCCTCTGTTGGGGTGGCAACCCCCAGGAAGATCAGACCTATCACCATGAAGACTATGAAGCCCAGGGGAAGGAGGTACAGAAAAGTCACCCTGAGTTTTTCCCTAAGAGGAAACTCCTGGACCTGGTAAAGAGGTGCATCCTGTGGCTTGAGATAGCACCAGCCCATCACGTAGAGTAGGTACAGAGCTGTCATGAGGAGCCCGGGCAGGATCCCCGCGATCAGGAGCTGTCCCACGTCTATGGCTGCCAGGCTGGCTAAGACAACTGTCAGGGCATTAGGGGGGATCAGGGCATCCACTGTGCCCACGCCCATGAGAGGGCCTAGGCTTAGGTGTTTGCTGTAGCCTTTTTTCAGCATGTCCGGCAGGAGGATGGTGCCCAGAAGGGCACAGGTGGCTATGGTGGATCCGGAGAGAGAACCAATTATTACCCCCATGATTATAGCCAGGATGGAGAGCCTGCCTCGCACTCCACCCAGCCACTTGTCCATGACGTTCAAGGCCTCCAAGCCCAGCCCGGAATGGAACACCAGCTCTCCCATAAGAATAAAAAAAGGAACCGGAAGAAGGGTGAAGCTGGTTATGGATGTGAACACACCGGTGACCGCGCCCATGAGTCCGGCAGTCCCACCCAGGAAGAAGTATGCTGCCATCAGGTTGACCACCAGAAAGGCGAAGGCCACGGGCATTCCCGTGAGGAGCAGGGCCACCATTCCTCCGAAGAGCAGACACAGAGTAAGCTCCCAGGGCAATGCTCACCCCCTTTTTCTGATCTGAGAGAACTCCCTCCAGGCCTGTCTGAAAAACTGCAGGCTTAAGAAAAAGCTGCCCATTGGTATCACCAGGAACACGGCTCCCTTGGGAACAGTCACGGCCCTGACATCTGTGACCTGGTTGGAAAAGCAATCCAGAACATGCCAGGTGCCCAGCAGAACCAGGAGCCCTGTGGCCAAAGCCGCCACCGAATGCATGATCATGTCCAAGATCCTCTTGTGTCCCTCCTGCAAGCGACAGTGGAGGATGTCGGTGGTTATGTGCCCCCCTTCCCTTAGAAGCCATGCTGCTGCCAGGAAAACTATCCAGAGAAGAGCGTATTCTGTGGTGGGGATTATCCAGATCGTGGTCTTTCTGAAGAAGTAGCGCAGGAAAATTGAGTAACAGACGGCTCCTGTGATGAAGAGCAGTGTGGCGCCCGCCAGGACGGCCATGGCCTCTATGGTTCTGTCGAAAAGTCTCCAGAAGCCTTTCATGCTCCTCCTGATCCGGCTTCGGGCTCGTCTCCGAAGGCGTATCGCATGATGTCCTGTTTGGAGATCTCTATGTGCCTGGAGATGGCCTGGGCCAGCTCCTGGGGGTTTCCCTTCTCCAGTGCTTCAAGGATGCCCTTGTGGCCCTGGATAGCCCTGGCCACGTTTTCTTCTGAATAGATGCTCTGGATCCTGTATCTCAACATATGGCTTCTCAGCTTCTGGGCCATCTCCAAGAGGCGGCTGGAACCGCTGCATCTGGCCAGGATCTCGTGGAATTGAGCATCCAGTTCCACGAAATCCCGCACACCCCCTCTGGCCAGCCTCTGCTCGGCCCTGGCTATGTTCTTTCTCAGCTCCCTGATGGCTCTCTGTCTTGCCCTCTCAAGGGCCCATTTCCCGGCCAGGGACTCCACCGCAACCCTGATCTGGCAGATCTCCTCCACCTCCTCCCTGGTCATGGGTTTGACCACGTATCCAACCCTGGGGATGGACTCGATGAGTCCCTCCATCTCCAGACTGTGGAGGGCCTCCCTGACCGGCGTCCTGGAGGTGCCTATCTCAGCTGCTATCCTGTTTTCCACCAGCCTCTCTTTGGGCTTTACATGGCCCAGCAGGATTTGGCCGCGCAGGTATTCGTAAACCTTCCTTCGTATGGTGGGATCGGCCCTTATGAGAAGTCTCTTGCGCATGAGGGGCATCCTGCTGATTTTTGTATCAGCTCTTCCCACTGGGCATCCACTTCCCTCTGGATCGAGGCCACTTCTTCTTCCCCCAGGTGGCGGTAGCGGCCCTGGATCTCGAGGTACTCCCTGACAGGACGGCCCTGGGGCTGGTGGGTGATCCTGTAGCGTTTGCCTTCCAGCACTTCGTAAAGCGGAAAAACCCTTGTTTCCACTGCAAGCATGGCTGCCTTGGCCGTCATCTCCTCTGGCATTCGCCAGCCCGTGGGACAAGGGGTCAGGGCGTGGATGAACCTGGTGCCCCTCATTCCCTTGGCTTTTTCCAACTTGGCCATGAGATCTTGTGGATGCCCGAGACTTACCGTGGCAGCATATGGAATGAAGTGGGCTGAGATTATCTCCATGAGCCTTTTTTTCCTGCCTTGCCTGCCACGGGGGGTGGTCATGGTCCAGGCTCCCTGGGGTGTGGAGGAGCTGGATTGTATGCCCGTGTTCATGTATGCTTCATTATCAAGACACACGTAGATGAAGTTCTCGTTTCGGTCGCATGCCCCCGAGAGGGACTGCAGCCCTATGTCGTAAGTCCCGCCGTCTCCTGCCAGGGCCAGCACTGTGATATCCTGCCGGCCTTGGAGCTGGAGGGCGCTGGCAATCCCCGCAGCGGTGGGGGCTGCCACCTCAAAAGCCGAGTGGAAGCAGGGCACCCCGAAGGTACTGTAAGGAAATGCCCCGCTTATAACCCCCACGCAGGAGGGCACTATCACCACTATGGTCTTCTCTCCCAGGGCCTTGAGCACAAGGCGTATGGTGCTGGCCTCCCCGCAGCCCGGGCAGGCCATGTGGCCTGGTCTCATCAATTCCCTATCATCCTGCCTCATGAGATCTCCTTCCCCACCCATCTCGGCAGGCCCTGGGGCTCCTCTAGTCCAAGGGCATCCAGGAGCATCTGTTCTATCGTCTCGGGGGAGACATCAGCGCCGCATATGCCGGCTATGAAGTTGCTCAGAATCGGGGGGGGATCCAATCCGTAAAGGGCGGATCGGATTTCCTGGCACCAGATGCCCCCCAATCCCTGGGAAACGTCCCTGTCCAAGACAACCACCCTGGGAACATTGCGCAAGGCCTCGCGCACCTCCTGCGCCGGAAAGGGTCTTAGAAGTTTCATCTTCATGAGCCCCACCCTGTAGCCTTTGTTCCTGAGGGAGCCGACCGCCACCCTGGCAGTGCTGGTCATTGCCCCGCTGGTGACAAGCACGATCTCGGCATCTTCTGTCCCATCCTTTTCCACCATCTCGTAGTTCCTGCCCAGGAGATCTGCCCACTGGCGCGCCACCTCTAGGATCACCTCCCTGGCAGCCTCCATGTCTTGGAAACTCCTGTGACGATAGAACATGTACTGCTCGGGGTTGACCACATTGCCTATGTAGGCCGGGTTTTCAACGTCGAAGCGGGTGGGCACCGAGAAGGGGGGCAGAAAAGCATCTACCACCTCCTGCTCGGGTATGTCCACGGGCTCTATGAAATGGGAGGTGTAAAAACCATCCATGACCACCATCACCGGGAAGAGCAACTGCTCGGCAATTCTGTATGCCTGTATCACTGTGTCCAGGGCCTCCTGGGCGTCCTCGCAGTAAAGCTGGATCCATCCCGTGTCCCTTTGGGAGAGGCTGTCGGACTGATCGCTTCCGAAACCCCATGGAAGTGCCAGCACCCGGTTCACGTTGCACATGACCACAGGCACCCTGTTCCCAGAGGCGAAATGGAGCATCTCGTGCATCAAGGCAAGCCCCTGTGAGGCCGTGGCAGTGAAGGTGCGCACACCTGTGAGGGATGCCGCAATGCAGGCAGCCATTGCCGAATGCTCTGATTCGGCGCGCATCATGATGCCGGGGAGCTTTCCCTGACTCTCCATTTCCGAGAGTTTCTCGTAAATGGGGGTCTGGGGTGTTATGGGGTATGCTGCCACGAACTGGACTCTTGCCAGGCGGGCTGCCTCTGCCACAGCCTGATTCCCAGAGAGGAGCTCTTTCAATCCCCACCTCCCATCTCCAGCACATGGCGGGGACAGGTGGCCTCACACTGACCGCAGCCTTTGCAGTGTTCGGCTCTTATCCTGTAGCCTGCTTCGGATTTGACTATGGAAATGTCGGGGCAAAGCAGGTAGCACAGATCGCATCCGGTGCAGGTGCCGCACTTGAAACAGCGCCCGGCTTCCGCCTCAATCTGGGCAGGAGCCAAGCCCGCTGTCGACTCTTGGAAACCGCCATTGGGAGCAAGGGGATTTTCCTGCCTCGGGGCTTTGGGAAAACAAAGGGTGTTTATTTGCTTAATTCCAACAACCTTTTTCAAGTCCGATGCGGGCCCGTCAGGCTCCAGGAGAGGCTGCAGGGAGAAGGCATTCCCTGTGCCGATCCGAAGTGTTTCCAGCTCCAGCTCCGGCTCTTTTCCCTGGAGGAAGCAATGTATTGCCAAAGCTCCTTTCTTCCCCTCCGCAATGGCGTGAGCAACAAAGGCCTTTGCGCCTGCCCCATCCCCCCCGGCAAAGACCCCGGTGAGGTTGGTGGCCGTGCTAAGGGGGCTTGTCTGGATGACTCCCAAGTGGTCCACCTCAAGCCCCAGTTCCCCGGCAAAGCTGCTCTGGGGTAACTGTCCCACAGCCAGAATGAGCGTATCCAAGGGCAAGCTGAACCTGGAATCCGGGACAGGGACCGGCAGGGGGCTTCCCTTGTGCTCCAAGGGGCCCGGTTCAAACCTAATGCACTCCAAGGCAGAAATCCGCTTCCCGTCTGCAAGGATTCTGACTGGGGAGGCCAAGGGAAGGATCCTCACCCCTTCTCTTTCGGCAGATTCCACCTCCTCGGGGAGAGCCCGCATGTGTTCCCTGTCTTTGCGGTAAAGCACAATCACTTCCGGGGCCCCCAGTCGTCTGGCGCTTCTGGCGCAGTCCAGGGCGGTATTGCCGCCTCCCACCACAACCACCCTGTTGCCCAGCTGCACCTCCCGGCCCATATTCAGGTCCCGAAGAAAGTCTATTCCCTTCAGCACCCCTGCCATCCCTTCCCCTTCCATGCCCAAACCCACTGCCCTGTGGGCGCCCACGGCCAGGAAAAGGGCCTGGAAATCCTTTTTCAGGTCCTCCAGTGAAATGTCTCGCCCGGCCTGCGTTGCGCAGAGGATCTCAACTCCGGTTTCCCTTATGAACTCTATCTCCCTGTCAAGAACTGTCTTGGGAAGCCGGTATCCGGGGATTCCATACCTGAGCATCCCTCCGGGCTGGGGCATTGTTTCCAGAACTGTCACCCCGTACCCCAGCCTGGCCAGATGGTAGGCTGCGCTCAAGCCGCAAGGCCCAGCCCCTATCACGGCTACCTTGAGGTGTTTTTTCCTGAGGCGGGGGTTCCCAGGGGGCTGCAACTCTCCGTGGTCCGACAGGAATCGTTCAAGGCCCCTGATATTGATGGGCTGGTCCCACCCGGAGCGGTTGCATGCCCGCTCGCAGGGATGGTAGCAAACTCTTCCGCAAACTCCTGGGAAAGGGTTTTCCTGGAGAATAAGGGACAGGGCCCCGTTGTAATCACCCACAGAGGCCAGGTGGAACGCTCTGGCCATGTCGTTCCCCACTGGACAGGCCTCGCGGCATGGGGAGCCCTTCTCCAGGAAGCTGGGCTTGCGCTGGCTCCAGAGCCCGGTTGCAAAGCACTCGGTGGAGGTCTTGGAGAAGGGGGCCACTGCCTGGATGTCCTGGAGGGTGACTCTCCTGAAGCTCATCTTCGGGTTTCCTCATAAGAAAACGGTTTTCCCATATGCCAGCCTGGCAGCCCTCAGGTTCTCCTGGAGCTTGGAGGGAACTGTTGCCTCTATGGCTTTTTCCAGATATTCCAAGGATACGGTGCCGCTTGCCTTGGCGTATGCGCCCAGAATGGCCGTGTTGACAGCGTGGCCGAGTCCTGTCTCAGAGGCGATTTGAAAAGCGTCCACCAAAGCCACCCTGATGTTCCCCAAATTGGAACACCTCTTTGCTCCTAGTGAATCATTCACAAGGACCCATCCCCCGGGCTTGAGAGTGGAGGCCACCTCTTTTTCATCCAAGAGATCGGGGGTCATGTATATGAGATGGTCCGGCCTTCTGATCTCGCATTTCAGAAGCACCTTTTCCTTGTCCACCCTCAGGAAGCTGGCCACAGGAGCTCCCCTTCTCTCACCCCCGAAGACCGAAAAGCACTGGGGATACAGCCCCATGAGGAAGTAGACCCTGGCCAGAATCTGGGAGGCTACAACCGTTCCCTGCCCCCCCCTCCCAAGAAACTTGATCTCGATCATCGCTTCCCCGAAACAGGTTGCAAGGCTGAGGTAAAAAGAAAATCCCGACTTTCTTTCTTGTGATGAAAAAGGAAGCTAGATTGTATACTGTACCCCAAATTCTTCTGGGCGGATTCTAGTTCCAGCATCAGGGCCGTGTCAAGCATAAACTTCAGATTGTCTGTGCTTGACAGTCTGGAAAAGGATTGGTTAAATGGCCTGGCCATTTTAACCGGAGGGGAAAGGTCTTGTTCAAACCCATCCGCCCCAAGCGGGTGACCCACGAGATAGTGGGGCAGATCCAGGAGCTCATGGGCTCAGGAGCCCTGAAACCCGGCAGCCGCCTGCCGCCAGAGAGGGAAATGGCCCAGCAGCTGGGGGTTAGCCGCCCCACCCTGAGGGAAGCCATGGGGGTCCTGGAGCACCTGGGGCTGGTGCGTTCCATTCAGGGGGACGGCACATATGTCATGAACGCTGCGGAGCGTTCCTTGAGGGATCCTCTTCAGGAACTGATCCTGGCCTCTGAGAAAAGAATGGTGGAACTGGCCGAGTTCAGGACAGAGGTGGAGTCCTGGGCCGTGACCCTGGCGGCCAAGAGGATAGAGCCCCAGGAGCTGGAGCTTCTCAAGGAGATCCTGGAGGAAATGAGGCTTGGTCTGGAACAGGGGAAGCCCGTCCACCATCTGGATGCCGACTTCCACCTGAGCCTGGCCAAGGCCACCCACAATGGAATCTATTACCACGTAGCCAACACCATCTTTTATCTGTTCGCAGAGGTGACCCGGATCTCCCACGAAAGGATCTTTCGAAGCCAGAGGGATCAGCTGCAGCTCCTGGAAGAGCACACGGCAATATACAAGGCTGTGGAACAGGGCAGAGGGGAAGAGGCCGGAAGGCTCATGCGGGCACATCTGACTCGCACCGAGGAATGGTTCAAGAGCACCTATGGGGAAGCAGCTGGCAGGAGGAGAGATGAAAAAGAAAAATCTTTTTGATCCTGAAAGAATAAGGGAAATTCGGGAAGCGAGAGCCTTCTGGGAGATGAATTGCCTGCGAAAGGAGGACCTGGAAGGGGAAAAGACCCTCAGGTCCGCATCCGGGATCCCCCTTAGGCTCATATACAGCCCCGAGGACATCAGCGGGCTGGACTACATGGAGGACCTGGGTTTCTCGGGCCTTCCCCCCTACACCCGAGGGGTCTATCCCAACATGTACAGGGGAAGGCCTTTTACCATCAGGCAGATAGCCGGTTTCGGCTCCCCCGAGGACTGCAACAAGCGCATGCGTTTCTTTTTGGAGAAAGGTGGCACAGGCCTGAACATAGTGCTGGACCTGCCCACCATCCGGGGGTACGACTCTGATTCCCCTCAGGCAGAGGGTAATGTGGGCCAGTGCGGTGTGGCCATAGACTCGGTGGAGGACATGGCCTCCTTGTTCGAGGGGCTTCCCATAGACCAGGTGAGCGTCTCTCTGGTGACACATCTTCCCAGCACCACAGTGGTGCTCCTCTCCATGTACCTGGTCATGGCCCAGGAGAGGGGCATATCCTGGGAAAAGCTGGCAGGCACCACACAGAATGACTTCCTCATGGAAACAGCCATAGGAAGCGCTCCGGAGATCCTCCCCCCCCGCCACTCCTTCCGGATCCAATGCGACGTGATAGAGCAAGCCAGTTCTTTGCTGCCCCGCTGGAACCCGGTGAGTTACAACGGCTACAACCTGCGGGAGGCAGGCACAGACGCGGTCACCGAGGTTGGGGTGGCCATAGCCAATGCAGAGGCCACAGCCAGGGAACTGATGCAAAGGGGACTCCCCCCTGACTCCTTTCTGCCGCGTTTTTCCTTTTTCTGGGACCTACACAATGATTTTTTCGAGGAGATAGCCAAGTGCAGGGCCTCCAGGAGGGTCTGGTACAGGATCACTTCCGAAGCTCTTGGGGCCGAGAAGCCGAGATCCCACCTCATGAGATTTCATGTGCAAACAGCCGGAATAACCCTCCCTGCAATAGAACCTCTCAACAACATAGCCCGGGCTGCGATCCAAGGTCTGGCAGCGGTCCTGGGCGGAGCACAGTCCCTCCATGTGGACTCCTATGACGAGGCTTTCTCGGCCCCAACCGAGCACTCTGCCCTCGTATCCTTGAGGACCCAGCAGATCATCCAGGTGGAAACCGGGGTCACCAAGGTGGTGGATCCCCTGGGAGGCTCTTATTTCCTGGAGGCCCTCACAGACCAGATGGAATCCAGGATCCTGGAGTTCCTGGAAAAGATAAGGGCCCTCGGGGGAATCATAGCCTCTGTGGAAAGCGGCTGGATGCACAGGTGGATAGCAGATTTTGCCTACGAGCAGCAAAGGGCGATCGAGTCTGGAGCTTTTCCCATAGTGGGGGTGAATTTCCAGCCAGGGGAGACGTCTGAGCTTCCAGTTGAGATTTTCAGGTACCCTGAGACCGAAAGCCGCCAAAAAGAGAAGCTCAGGCTGCTGAGGAGCCGCAGGCACAGGGGTGGATGGCAAAGGGCCATGAAGCACTTAAGGGAGTGCTGCATGGAAGGGGGAAACCTGATGCCTGCTGTGATGGAGGCAGTGAGGGCCAGAGCCACCTTGGGGGAGATACAGGGGGTGTTCAGGGAAAGCTTTGGCTTGTGGGATTTCCCCCTGCGATGAGCGCCAAAGAACCAGAGCTGGGGGCATGTTCCAAGCCCTGCTGTATGAAAAGTGAATTGGGCTCAACCCAATGGCGCCCTGTTCTTCCATGGTGGGTGGGCAGGGAGTCGAGCCCACTGGGGAGGGCAAAGCTGGGAAGGAGGAGTGAAGGGAAATGAGCAAGGGCAGGCCCATCAAAGTCTTGCTGGCCAAACTGGGACTGGACATCCACTGGAGGGGTGTGGTGGCCATCTCGCGCCTTCTTAGGGATGCAGGCATGGAGGTCATATATCTGGGGAACCAGTTTCCCGAGGCCATTGCGGCCGCAGCACTCCAGGAGGCCCCCGATGTGGTGGGTCTGAGCACCCTGTCCGGGAACCATCTCAGCCTGGGGCCCAAGGTGGTGAGGCTTCTCAGGGAAAAAGGCATGGAGGACACACCGGTTATCATGGGTGGGGTCATTCCCCCCCAGGACATGGAGGAGCTGAAGAGACGGGGTATAAGGGAAGTGTTTGGCCCCAACACCCCTGTGAGCCGGATAATATCTTTCATAGAAGCGGAAGTCAGGGAAAGGAGGAGTTGAGCAATGCTCCAATGGCCCCCGGTTTATGACGAGAACTATATCCCCCCAGATGAGCAAAGGTACTGGTTCCCGGATTTGGAGACCATGGATCCCCTGGAAAGGGAAAGGCTGATTCTCCAAAAAATAAAGGCCCAGATGGCCTGGGCGTACGAGCGGTCCCCCTTTTACAGAAAAAAGTGGGAGCAGTTTGGTATCCAGCCTGAGAAAATCCGCAGCCTGGAGGATTTCCAAGAGGTACCCTTCCTGACAAAGGAGGAGATACGAAAGGACCAAGCGGAAACCCCACCTTTCGGAAGCTATCTGTGCGTGGAGCCATCGGAGGTGATCCGGATCCACGGCACCTCCGGCACAACCGGAAGGCCCACGGCCTTTGCCATAGGAAGGGATGACTGGCGCCGCATTGCCAATGCCCACGCCAGGATCATGTGGGGTGCCGGGATCAGGCCCAAGGACACCATTTTCATAGGCTCCTTCTTCAGCCTGTACATGGGCTCCTGGGGTGCCCTGGTGGGAGGAGAGAGGCTGGGGGCCAAGTGCTTTCCCTTTGGGGCCGGAGTTCCGGGACAGACCCTCATGGGACTGAGCTGGATCAAGGAGATCAAGCCCACGGCTTTCTACGGCACCCCCTCTTATGCCCTTTACATGGCCGAGGTGGCCAGGGAGAACGGATATGACTGCAAAGAGGATTTTGCCTTCAGGATAATGTTCTTCTCAGGTGAGCCGGGAGCCGGGATACCCTCCACCAGGAAACTCATCGAGGAAACCTACGGTTGCAAGTGCGTGGACATGGGCTCCACAGCAGAGATGACACCCTGGATGACAAACGGGGAATGCGAGCATCGCCAGGGAATGCACCTTTGGACCGACATCGTGTACACTGAGCTAGTGGATCCCAAGACCATGCGCAGGGTTCCCTATGGGAGCGAGGGGGTACCAGTGTATACTCACCTGGAGCGCACCTCCCAGCCCATGATCAGGTTTTGGTCAGGAGACCTGGCGCTGTGGAGCGATGAGCCCTGCCCCTGCGGCCGCACGTACCCAAGGCTTCCCAAGGGTATCTACGGCCGCGTGGACGACATGCTGGTAATAAGAGGGGAGAATGTTTATCCCAGCGCCATAGAAGAGGTGCTGAGGGGTATGGAGGGCTTTGGGGGAGAGTTCAGGATAATAGTCTCAAGGGAAAAAGCCTTGGACGAGTTGAGGGTGCAGGCCGAGTACAGCCCCGAAGTGGAGCGTCTGGCCAGGGAGAACCCCCAGGTGCTGGAGAAATTCCAGAAGGAGATGGCCGCCAGAATCAAGGGAAAGATAGGGCTCAGGCCTGTGATTCAGCTTGCTGCTCCGGGCAGCCTGGAGCGGACCCAGTTCAAGGCCAGAAGGGTTATAGACCAAAGAAAGCTCTTCCAGGAAAAATGAGAAAAGCAATGAAGGAGGGAGACCGCCATGGGCCTCATGACCCCTGAGCAGTTCGAGGAAAGCCTCAAGGAGAGAAGGCCGAGGGTGTACATGAACGGAAGCCGGGTGGAGAACGTGTTGGCCAATCCAGTGACCAGGACCGTGGTTGAGGCCAACAAGGCCACTTACGGCTGGGCCCATGATCCCAGGTTCAGGGAGGTCATGTCCCTGGAGTCCCCAATCCTGGGGGAACCCATACACCGCTATACCCATGTCAGCCGCAGCGTGGAGGATCTCCTGGTCAAAGCCCAGGCGGGGACGGTGGCGGCCGAGAGGCTGGGGACATGCATCTATCGTTGTCCGGGCTATGACGGGCTCCACGCAATGGCTGCCACCACCTGGGAGATGGATCAGGACCTGGGCACAGACTACCACCAGAGGTTCCTGGCCTATCTGGAACGGGTGCAGACGGAGGACCTCTGCCTGGCCGGGGCCCTAACAGAGCCCAGGGGAGACAGAAAGAAAAAGGCACTGGAGTGGCCTGATCCGTACCTGTCCCTGAAAGTTGTGGAGAGAAAGCCAGGGGGTATAGTAGTCAGGGGGGCAAAGATAAACATAAGCGGAGCCTATGCCAGCCACGAGATGCTGGTGCTTCCGCAATCGGCCAAGGGCCCGGGGGAGGAGGATTACGCCATTGCCTTTGCAGTGCCCACGGACGCCCCCGGGATCAATTACATCTGCCAGTACTCCCCTTATTCGGCCGAGAGGGAGCACGCCCAGGACGTGTACGAGCTGGGAAACCCTCTGTACGGCCAGAGGGAAACCGCCATGGTGGTCTTCGAGGACGTTTTCGTGCCATGGGAGAGGGTCTTTCACTGTGGGGAGGTCAGGTATTCGGGAAGGATGGTGGCCCGCTTTGCGCGCTGCCACAGGATGACATGCGGGGGCACCTGCAAGGTGGGCTTCATGAACCTGATCATCGGGGCCTGCAAGCTCATCCAGGAGTACAAGGGGCTCGAGAAGGCAGCACACATAAACGAGCAGCTCACCGAGATGGTGACCCTGAGGGAGACCGGAAGGGCTTGCGGGCTGGCAGCAGCCCACCTGGGCCAGGAGGATCCCCCCGGCTCTGGGGTTTACCTCCCCGACGAGCTCATGGGAAACGTGGCCAAGCTCAACATCTGCAACGCCTTCTGGAGGGTCATGGCCCTGGCAGGGGACATCGGCGGAGGCCTGGTGGTGACCCTCCCCTCCCTGAGGGAGCTCAAGAACCCCGATACCAGGGCGTACGTGGAGGAGTTCTTGAGCTTTGGCTCCCAGGAGCCCACGGAGAACATCCTCAAGGTGCACAAGCTCCTGCAGAACTGGTGCGCAGGCCAGCACGGGGTGGCCACCTGGCACGGTGCCGGCCCTGTCATGGCCCAGAAGATAATGATCCAGCGAGTCCTGGACTACGAGCATGAGAAGGGGCTGGTCAAGGAGACCCTGGGAATAAGAGATGAAAGCTGACAGGCGGGCTTGCACGGGCCGGTCATCAGCGGCTCCAGGCAGGCGGGGAGGCTCGGGGAGGAGATGGCCTCCCCATTGGCCCAGAGGCTGGGAGATCCCCAGGGGCTTGGATCCCGAGTTCAACGAAGCCCGGGAAAGTGGCATGTGAGCCTCTGGAGATGCCGAGGGCAAAGAGGGCATTTCTTCAGGAGCTGGGCTTACTATAGCCTGCTAGAGTCATTTCCCGGATTGCTCCAGAGGCTCTGATGGGGCAGGGCAGGACTGCTTCCATCAGGCTTTGAACAAGGCCGCGGACACAAGAAAATAGCAAAGCGCGGCGGCCAGGAGTGCCGCTGTGAACCCCAATTCCAAGGCCAAGAGTATGGTGAGGGAGGAACCTATCACCGAGCCGATCCCGTTGAAGGCCCACATCCATGGAATGGCACTCGGCAGTTGTTCCTGGCTCACTAAACGAACTCCCAATGGAAAAGGGATCCCCGTGAAGAACCCCAGCGGAGCTGTGGCAAGAAGGATTGCCACGACCCGGGCCCCGGTGGGCCATGCCTGGACAGTGTGAGCCAGGATCTTTAAGGCCCCTGCGTAAGCAAGTATCCCCAGGCCGACGATGAGACAGCTTGTGGCGATCCTCCTGTTCAAGGGGGCCCAATTCCACCTCCCGGCCCAAAGGCTTCCGGCCCCTGCGGAGACCAGCAAGGAGAAAATGACCGTGCCCATGGTCCAGACAGGCTGGCCGAGCAGAAGGGTAAAGCGTTGCACAAAAGAGATCTCCACCAACATGAAACCCAAGCCGAGCATGGAGAAAAGCAAGATGGCTCTGGCGGGCCCGAACCCAGGAGTTGCCCTTCTGCCCTTTCCGCCATGCGCAAGAAAAGCCCCCCTGTGTACCCAGCCCCAAAAGAGTAGGCAAGTTGTCACAAAAACCCCCAAAGCCGCCCCAAGCACGCCCAAAACAGATCCAGGCACCCCGACCTCGAGCCTGTAGAAGAAGGGACTCTCATCCGAAACAGCACGCACGTCGTAGCCTTTTTGCCAGACCATTTCCACGAGTTCTCCCATGCTCAGGCGACCAGTGCCCAAGGCCACCAGCGCCGGGTTGAGTCCCGCAGCGGAAGGCAAGAAGGGCACGTAGGACTCCCCCAGCGTGTAACCCGCCTTGGCCATTGCGGAGTATATCCTCTGGGATTCAGAGGCATGGAAGGGCCTCCTCCTGAGCACCAAAGCCAGATAATCCCCTGAGCTCAAGACCCATATCCTCTTCATGACCGAGGGGGCGTCCATGCCCTTTTGGGCCAAGGCGGAAAGGGAGATGCTAATCAGGCGAAGCAGCTCCGCATCGTTGTGAGCCACCACCACGAGGCGCCCCTCCTCGGTGAGATGATCCCAGTACTCCCCCATTGACTCGACTGTGAACAGGAAATTCTCCGTGAGGGAATAGCCCTCTATGCTTCTGCTGGTGTTGGTCACAGGGAGGCTCAGAAATATTATGTCGTAGCGCTTCTGCACCTCCCTTAAGTAGCTTCGGCCTTCTGCCACCTGCAGGCTCACGTTGGGGAAGTCGTTATAAATACCCCCATTGAACCAAGACTTGTCTCGGACCATCTTCACCAGGTCCCCATTTATCTCCACTGCCTCTATGCTTCTCACGCCGGCCAACAGGGCCAGCAGCACATCCCTACCGCCTCCAGGCCCTATGACCAAGGCGTTGTCCTTCCCCTCCAGCAGTGCCAGGGGAAGGTACCCCGGGAACTCCTCTTGAAGCGATCGGAGCCAAGGCTGCGCATTGAGGACCTGCCCGTCGAAGTTATACATGGGGGAGCCAGCTGTCCCATCCAGATAGATGTCCATACGAGAAGTATCCCCCTCGTAGGCCACCAGGTCCGTGCGACCAAAGGAACTCCATATGGTCTCCTGGATCCTCCCCTTGAAGGTGGAGATGGCCTCGTGGATCTCCTTGCCTCTATTGGCCTTGAGGGAGAGTTCCAATGGGAGGAACCCCAGCCAGTGGGCCAGGGCCAGACAGGTACAAAGAGACAGGCAGCCCAAGGCCGGCCCCCAGGAGTGCCTCTTGGTCTTGTCCTTGGCCTCCAGCATCCCCAGGAACAAGACCCCCCCGGCGCACAAGATTCCCAGTAGCATTGGGGCTCTGGCTGCTCCCAGGGCGTCCAAGAGCAGAATGGCCCCTGGGGCTCCGGCCGCCGCTCCCATGAGATCCGCTCCGTAGCTGCGGGAGCTCAGCCCGGGGAAACAGCGGTACACCTCTGCCAGAAACGCTCCGCCCAACAAGAAAGGCACCATGGAGGGTGCGATGTACCAGAGCACCTCTCCGCCCAAGCCTGGGATCCTGGAAATCCACACGATTAGAAGGGCCGAAATGGGAAGAGCCAAAGATGTCCCCAGCCCCAGTTGGATTAGGCGGCCAAGACCCTTTCCTTGCTCAGGGGCGTTCTGGCCGAGCAAGTGGAGGATGAGCCCGCCCAAGCCTAGGCCCAGGACCGCCGAGGAAAGCACTGCAAAGGAGAAGTGGTAGGACAGAAGCGCCGATAGGAGCCTGGAGAGAACAAGCTCCTGGGCCAGGAGGCCAAAGGAGACAAGGGCTATCCCGGCAAGAAGCTCCCAGGCCCCGTGAAGAGGGGTATCTCTATGGAAAGCCTCTGGTGCCACCCATTCCCACCTGGGAGAGAAACAAACGAGGAAATACCGGGAGCCCTTGCCCCGGTATTTCCCCACTTGGACTGATATTCGGGATGAACCCTGACCTGCCGGCCTATAGCCCCTGGAGCTTGCGCAGGCGTTCCGTCCTTTTCTTGGCAACCATCTCCATTGCCCTCGGCACATCTGCCATGAGGGATCTTGACTGCTGGGCCGCCTCCCTGTAGAAGCTGATCAAATTCTCCTCCATGGCCGTGGCCCTGGCCACGGCCTGAGAACGGCTGAGCCCTTCTGGGAGATCGGTATCGATGCGATGCGCATCCGGGTCCATGTCGAAGGCGAAGCAACCCTCATAAGCGTCTGATATGACCCCGTAGTAGGCTCTCTCAACAAGTGTCAGGTAGTTCTCATTCTCCTTGGCAAACCCAGAGAAAACCTCTGAGAGCTCTGGCCATCTCCTGGCAAGCTCTTGGTAGAACGTGGCCCCTTGCTGCTCCAGCTCGCGGGCCAGGCTCACAACTTCGGAACAGGTGTTTATTTTCATTGCCATCCTGGGCCGGCCTCCTTTTAGAACCAACGCTGTACAACCACCTTGCTCTCCGTGAAGAAACGTATGGCATCCTTCCCCTGGCCGTGGAGCACACCGTAGAAGGAGTCCTTCATGCCGCTGAAGGGGAAGAAGGCCATGGGGGCCACTATCCCTATGTTTATGCCTATGTTTCCGCATTCCACACGATACTGGAACTCACGGGCCGCCTTGCCGCTGCCGGTAAAGATGGCGGCCGCGTTTCCGTAATTGCTTGCATTGATCCACTCTATAACTGTGTCCAGATCCCTTGCCCTCAAGACAGCAGCAACGGGCCCGAAGATCTCTTCACGGGCTATGGTCATCTGAGGCTCCACGTTCTCGAAGATCGTGGGCCCCACAAAGCAAGTCTCGGGGTAATCCCCCATGATGTTGGCCTTGCGGCCGTCCAGCACCAGCTTGGCCCCCTCCTTGATTCCGATTTCAATATACTTGAGCACCCGCTTTTTTCCATCCGCTGACTGCATGGGCCCCATCTGCACTGACTCATCCAGGCCGTAGCCCACCTTGATCTTGGCTGTGGCATCGAAGAAAGTCTCCAGGAAGCGCTTGTTGAACTTCTCGTCATCCCCCACCATGACCAGGTTTGCCCCCGAGAGGCAGCGCTGCCCGGTGTTCCCGAAAAAGGATGTGAGCAAGGCGGCAATGGTGGCGTTGACGTCGGCGTCCGGCATGACCACCATGAAGTTCTTGGCGCTAAGCTGGCAGATCGCCCTCTTGCCGTTTTCCCCGGCTGTCTTGTAAACGATCTTCCCTATGGAGGTGGTGCCCACGAAGGTGACTCCCTTCACTGCCGGGTGTTCCATGAGGATCTTGGCAGCCTCAGCCCCTCCATGGATCACGTTGTAAACCCCTGGGGGTATGCCTGCCTCCTCGAACATCTCGGCCAGCTTCACCTGGCTTATGGGATCCCTGGGGGAAGGCTTGACCACGAAGGTGTTCCCGGTGGCCAGGGCAAAGGGGGAGTACCACAGGGGCACCATGAAAGGGAAATTGAAAGGGGCGATATGAGTGAACACGCCCAGGGGCTGGTAAACCACATACTCGTCTATGCCAGAGGCTATGTCCTCCAGGTTGTAACCCTGCATCAGGCTGGGGATCCCGGTGGCCACTTCCACCATCTCTATGCCCCTGCGGGTCTCCCCCCTGGACTCGTCTATGCTTTTTCCATGCTCCATGGTCTGAACGCGGCTCAGGGTCTCGAAATTCTTCTCCATCATCTCCTTGAGCCTGAACAGGCATCTCACCCTGGCCAAAGGAGGGGTGCGCCTCCACTCGGGGAAGGCCTCTTGGGCTGCCTGGATGGCCCCCTCCACCTCCTCCTGTGTGGACATGGGCACTGTGGCAAGCTTTTTCTGTGTGGCCGGGTTGATGACATCCCACCTCTCCTTGGCCTTGGAATCCACCCATTCCCCGTTTACGTAGTTCTTGAGCTCGAGCACCTCTTTGATCGGTTCTTCCAGAACTGCCATTTCGCTTCCTCCTGGGTAGGTTGTGGGCACAAGAAAGTCTTGTTTCGGCTCGCCCTTTTAAGAAAAGCCTCAGCAGGCGGACCCTGCAGCCCTCCTCACTCTCTTTCGTACGCGATCATGTAGAGCTCTATGATTTCCTCTCTTGTGGCCTGTCTGGGGTTGTTCCCCGGGCTTCCGCTGGCTATGGCCGCATCCGCCATGGCCGGGGCCAGCTCTTGCAGTTTTTTCTTGTCCACCCCAAGGGCCTTCAAAGAGGGTATCTGGATATCCCGGATCAGATCTTCTATGGCCTCTGCAGCCACCTGGGCCGCCTCCATGGGGCCCAAGCCTTCCACGTCTTCACCCATGGCCGCTGCTATGTGGGCATACCTCTCCGGATTTCCCATCAGGCTGAACTCCGTGACCACTCCCAGGAGGGCCGCGTTGGAGGCCCCGTGGGGCACGTGGAAACAAGCCCCTATGGGGCGGGACATGCCGTGGACAAGGGCCACCGAGGCATTGCTGAAGGCGATGCCTGCCTGGAGCGCCCCCATCATCACCTTCTCCCTGGCCTCCACGTTCTGGCCATTGGCCCAGGCCTGCCTGAGGCTTCCCGAGATGAGCTCTATGGCCGAAAGAGCGAAGATGTCGCTCATGGGCTGGGCCTTGAGGGAAACATACGCCTCTATAGCATGTGTCAGGGCATCTATGCCCACGGCAGCCGTGAGGCCTCTCGGGCAGCTAAGTGTCAGAAGCGGGTCCACGATAGCCACACGAGGCAGACAGTGGACACTTCCTATGAGCATCTTCACATCGGTCTTGGTGTCCGTGATTATGGTGAAGATCGTGACCTCGCTCCCGGTTCCGGCAGTTGTGGGAATGGCCACCACCGGGAATCCCGGATTGGGGATATTGTGGAGCCCCTTGTACTGCTCTATGGATCCTGGATTGGCGGCCATGACCGAGATGGCCTTGGCAGTGTCGATGGGGCTTCCTCCGCCAACTGCTACCAGGGCCTCGCAGCCGTTCTGCCTGAAGAGATCCACGCCTTGCAACACGTACTCCACCGTGGGCTCGGTATTGACCCCGTCGAATAGGGCGAACCGGATTCCATTGTCAGCCAGGCTCTTCTTGATGGGTTCCACGATCCCCATCCTGGTCATTACCCCATCCGTCACGATGAGGACCTTCTTCACCCCCAGCTTCTGGGTCTCCTCCCCAGCCCTCTCGGAAGAGCCCGATCCCGTGATCAGAACCGGAGGAACCAGGAACTGCCTCACAGGTAACATCTCCAACCTCCTTTCCCCGGCCTCGACCGGCATCCCGAATACACAAATCACCGTGGCATCACCGAATGACGATGCCAGGCAAATAAGTGACCAGCTCTGGGAAAAGCACCGAAATCAGTAGTCCTGCGATCTGCATTGCAATAAAAGGGACAACGCCCTTGTAGATGTCGATGAGACGTATCTCGGCGGGAACCGTGGTCTTCATGTAAAAGAGAGCATATCCGAAAGGTGGCGTCAGAAAGGATGTCTGAAGATTGATTGCGATCGTTATGATAAACCATATCTTGTCGAAGCCGAGCTGCTGTGCGATTGGTAGAAATATTGGAAAAGTGATATAGATTATGGCGATCCAATCGATGAGAAAGCCGAGGATGAAGACGATAAATGTCATGATCCCGAACATTCCCCATTTGCCGAGGAACCCGAAGGCCATGACAATGTCTGTCACCACTTTCCCGCCTCCCAGGCCCAGGAAGACCCCAGTGAAGATGGAGGCGCAAAAGAGGATTGTCATGACCATGCAGTTAGTTCTGACCGCCCCCCAGACACACTCTGCAAAGCCTCTCCAGGTGAATTTTCGATAAACGATCATGAGAACAAGAGCCAGAAAGGCGCCAACCCCCGAGGCCTCAGTGGCTGTTGCCACCCCGAGCCAGATGGATCCCAGGACTCCCAACATGAGCACCAGGGGTGGGACCATGTTAGCAGCGAGCATCTTGAGCCTTTGCCCCCCAGAGACCAACTCCCTCTCCTCCTTGGGGAGGGCTGGACCCAGGGATGGGTTGATAAGGGTGCGAACCAGGATATAGGTGAAGAAGAGGGCTGTAAGGATCAGGCCTGGGATGAATGCGCCGGCAAAGAGTTTCCCCACCGATACTCCGGCTTGGTCGGCCATCATCACGAGCATGATGCTCGGAGGTATGAGGATACTAAGGACACCTCCAGCAGCTATGGAACCAGTGCTCAAGTGCTTGTCATACCCATGCTTGAGCATGACGGGCATGGCCAGGATGGTCATGCTCACCACGCTGGCTCCTATGATGCCTGTGCAGGCCGCCTCCACCGCGCACATGATTATGACCGCCAGCCCTATGGCCCCGTTTATGGGACCGAACATGAACATCATGCTCCTGAAAAGTCCCTCCGAGATCCCGGATCTTCCCAGGAAGGAGGCCATGAGTATGAACATGGGTATGGCCACTAGGATCTGGTTTGTGCAGGAGTCAAAGGTCCTACCCATGAACATGTACCATGCCTGCGGCCCCCATCCGATAAAGCCGAAAATTGTGGCCAATCCACCCAGGATGAAGGCCACGGGCGTTCCCAGGGCCAGACCCGCGATAATCCCTACGAACATCAATATCGTTGCGAGTTCCGGAGACAGGTCGATCATAACGAGACTCCTTTGACCAGAAAAACAACCCTCTTTATGAAATTGGAGATGACCTGCAGAAGGAGCAGAAAAGCACCCACTGGCAACATGGTCTTGGCAGGAAACACATAGGCGTTCAAGGCGCTTGGGGACCTCTCCATCATGGCCCAGGAGGTGGCGGCGAAGCGGATGGCATCCACGAAAAAGACCACCACGAAAAGGCCCACAAAGACCACATAGGTGATGATGTCCACAATGGCCTGTGCTCGCGGGGAGAGCCGTTCGTAGATGAGATCCACGTTGGCATGGCCCCTGTAAAGAAGGGTGTAGCCCATGAGAAGAAGCACCACTGCGCAGAAAACGTACCCTGTGACCTCGTTGGTCCATATGGTGGGCTTTCCCAGAAATCTCCTGGTGATAACCTCGTAAACCGAAAGACCACACACCACCATCACCAGCCATCCGAAGATCCGGCCAGACCACTCGGAAACAGAGTCCAGAAACCCAACCAGTTTCTTCAAGCCTTCCACCTCTTACCTCCTGGCCTCAAGGGTGAACCCCCTCATCTCCCTGGGTTCTTGCCTCTCAAGGGGGGAGGGACGGGGAGCCGTCCCTCCTCCCCCAAAAAGGCTTCATTTGGGCAACACAGGGTTTTGCACGTAAGGAGTGCCGGGCTTCCAGAACTCCTGCTTTTCCATGCGGGCCCTGACCTGTTTTTCCAGCTGGATCACGGGCTCGTATACGTTGTGCTTCTTGGCTATGGCCTCCAGCTTCCCATAGAGCTCATCCAGCTTGGGAGGGGTGCGGCCAAACATGAAGGGCTGCTGGATGGTGCGCCAAACATCAATATTCTTGAGGTAGCGCACCTGGGAGTAAGCTATCTTGGCATGGTCGGGATTGGCCTCGGCGTCGGCCAAGAGGTAGTTGTATGCCAGCTCTGTGAGCTTGTCCAAGGTGGCGTCGTCCAGACGGGTCACCTTGATGCCCTTGTCCATCATCTTTCTGGTGTACTCGCCCGAGGTCCACTCGAAATAAGTCCAAGACCACAACATGGTGGCCTGGGCTGCCTGCTGGAACATGAACTTCACCTTGTCCGGAAGGGACTCAAAGGACTTTTTGTTGATCATCACACCCCAAAGGGGACCCGGCTGGTGCCATCCAGGGAGCACCCAGTACTTGGTCACCTCGTGAAGCCCCATGGACCAGTCCACTTCCGGAACAGAGAACTCGGCAGCATCTATGGTGCCCCTGGAGAGGGCCAGGTAGATCTCGGCCCCCGGCATGAAGATGGCCGCGCCTCCTATGTCGTTGAGTATCTTGGCGTGGTTCCTGCCGCACTGGCGCATCTTGACGCCTTTGTAATCATCCGCTTTGGTAATGGGTTTATTGGATCTTTGACCAGACTCAGGTCCGGTGAGACCATGCGGGAAATAGACCATTCCAAACTTCCCATAGAGCTCTTGCGCCAGCTCCAGACCACCTCCCTGCCACATCCAGACCATGTAGTCACCTGGGTTGAACCAGACAGGCACCGAGGAGATGAGGTCAAAGGCGGTGTTCTTGCCGGCCCAGTAACTGGGCCAGTCTGTGGCTGCATCCAGGGTTCCTTTCTGGACAGCCTCGAATATCTCGTCAGACTTGGTGATCAATGTGCCCCCAGCAAAATACTGTATCTCCAGATCAGGAGCCGCCAGATTGTTCATTAGGTCGCAGAAGTACTTGTCGGGCCTCCAAAGGGTTATGGAAGGAACCCATATGCTCTGATACTTCCATTTGGCAGCGGCCTGTGCGGGCTCTATCGTGCCCACCACACCCACCATGACCGCCAAAAGCAAACCCAAGACCCACAGCAAATTTTTCCTTTTCATGGGCTCTCACCTCCTTGAGTCCCTCGTTGCTTGATTCCGACTCGGGCTTCGTGCCTTCTAGACCTCCTGTGTCTTCCCACCCCCTTTCTCTGAGACCAGCTCCACCAGGAACTGCCTCTCGAGGGATTTCGCAGAAGCCGTCTGTCTTTCCTTCTGAAGGCTCGAGAGGTCGTTTTCAACTTCCTTCACATGCCTGGCCATCTCCTCCCTGGCCATCTCAGGATCCTTTTTGCAGAGGGCCTCCACGATCCTCTTGTGGGCCATGAGCACACGCTTGGAGAATTCCTGGTCTGGGTGCAGCACCTCCTTGGCATCCACCAGAAGGTTCTCCACGAACTCCAGGATGAAACTCAAAATGGGGTTTCCCGTGGCCCTTCCAATGATGCGATGGAACTCTATCTCGTTCAGTCTGAGATCCGCGTTGGACTGACCTTGCAGTAAGAGCTCGCATTCCTGGTTCAGCTCCTGGAGCCTACCCAGATCCTCCCGGGTGATGACCCTGGCTGACTTTTCAGCCACGTACGGCTCCAGGATCAGGCGGACCTCAGAGAGGTCTTTCAAGGACAGGTCCTGGAAGTGCAGGAAGTTCAAGAAGAGGTCCCTGGCCTTTTCCACATCCACCTTGGTCACGAAGGCCCCTCCGTTGGCTCCTTTTCGGATCTCCAGGAAGCCCAGGAACTCCAGGGCCCTCAGGGCCTCCCTCAAGGTGGCCCTGCTTACCCGGAAAGACTTCATGAGGTGAGTCTCGGAAGGAAGCCTGTCTCCAGGGCGAAGCTTGCCCTCGAAGATGGCTTTGCGGATCTGCTCCACAATGTGCTCTGAGGCCTTGCTGGACCTGGCTGACTTGAACATCCGGCCGCCCCCCCAAATCTGGCCCAATGGCCTGGGAAACCGCGGATAGCTTGGATGAAGGGTAAATAGAAAAGCCAGACCTTTCCTCAGACATGGCTCCTATACACCCAAGAAGGAGCCTGTGTCAAGCGAAAAATTATAAACATTAGAATGTTTCTATATGGATGCCCAAACGCATTGCCATATCTGCTTATTCTCCCACGGGTGCTTGGCAGTGCTTTCGGCCTGATGTATATAAGCCGCAGTAGTCTCAGGCGGGGGTTGTCTGAGCCGCTCCAGGGCTCCCAATGGAGTCATATGGAGGGGCTCGAGAATTGGGCTGGCACAACTAGGGAATAGTGCCATCTAATCGAAGGAGGGAGCCTCAAATGCTGAAATTTGCGAACACTTATGGAGAGGTCTCTGATCTTTTCAGATGGAGGGTCCCAAGGTATTACAATATCGGTGTGGATGCTTGCGACAAATGGGCTGGGGAGCGATATCGCCTTGCTTTGATTTACGAGGACGAGAAGGGACATGTAGAAAAATACACTTTTTGGGAGCTCAAAGGCCTCTCCAACAGATTTGCCAATGCCTTGAGGCATCACGGGGTTCAGAGGGGAGATAGGGTTGGAGTGTTTCTCCCCCAGTGTCCCGAGACGGCCATCACCCACATAGCGCTCTACAAGCTTGGGGCTATTGCTGTGCCTTTGTTCACTCTCTTCGGCCCCGACGCCCTGGAGTATCGCCTGTCCAACAGCGCTGCCAAAGTGGTGGTGACCGACGGGGAGAACGCGGAGAAGATCCTGGCCATCAGGGAGAAACTCTCCCATCTGCAGCTCGTGATCGTTACCAGGGGGGAGAGGGGAGATCCCAGGTTTGTGGACTTTTGGGATTCCCTGAAGAAAGGCTCGGCCCAGTTTGAAGCTGTGAGGACCAGGGCTGATGAGCCAGCCTTGATCATTTATACCTCGGGGACTACGGGTCCTCCCAAGGGAGCGCTTCACGCTCATCGAGTGCTCCTGGGGCATCTGCCCGGGGTAGAATTTTTCCACAATTTTTTCCCCAAGAAGGACGACCTCTATTGGACCCCTGCTGACTGGGCCTGGATCGGAGGACTCATAGACGTGCTGTTGCCCAGCTGGCATCACGGGGTGCCTGTACTTGCTTACAGGGCAAAGAAGTTCGATCCGGAGCAGGCCTTTCACATGATCGCCAAGCACGGAGTGCGCAACGCCTTCATGCCCCCTACCGCCCTCAAGATGATGAGGCAGGTGCCAGATCCGCGCAGCCGTCACGATTACCAGATGCGCACCATTGGTTGTGGAGGGGAGACCCTGGGGGAGGAGCTCTTGGAGTGGGGAAAAGAGGTCATGGGATTGACGATCAATGAGTTCTATGGCCAGACCGAGGTGAATCTGGTGGTGGGCAACTGCTGCCAGATCATGGAGGTGAGGCGGGGCTCAATGGGGAAGGTCATCCCGGGGCACGAGGTGGAAGTAGTAGACCAGGATGGCAATGTGGCTCCCTCTGGAATGGTGGGGGAGGTTGCCATCAAGAAGCCCGACCCGGTCATGTTCCTGGAGTACTGGAGCAATCCCCAGGCTACCCAGGAGAAATACTTGGGCGAGTGGTGTCTCACAGGGGACCTGGCCCGCAAGGACGAGGAAGGCTACTTCTGGTACGTTGGCCGCAAGGACGACCTGATCACCAGCTCTGGGTACAGGATAGGCCCTGCGGAGATCGAGGACTGCCTCCTCAAACACCCTGCCGTGGCTATGGCAGCCGTAATTGGAGCACCCGATGAGCTCAGGGGAGAGATCGTGAAGGCCTTTCTGGTCCTCAAGCCCAATGTTCATGCCTCGCCCATCTTGAAGAGGGAGATCCAGGATTTTGTGAAGACCCGTCTGGCCGCCCACGAGTATCCACGAGAGATAGAATTCCTGGAAGAGCTTCCCCTTACTGCCACAGGGAAGATCATGCGCAAGGAATTGAGAAAGATGGAGATGCAAAGAAAGCTTGGGAAGACCCGAAGGGAGGTTTGACTTCTCTGGCTCAGGGCTTGGCTTGCGAGGGCAAAGGAGCCCAGACCGCTAGGATCCGGTCGTCTTGAACAACCTGGCAATTCCTGGCTGACATAATCTTCATTTCCGGGACTGAACAAGAAAAGTTGGTTTTCTTTCTGCAGAGATATGGTACGAGGGAAGCCTCGATTCTCAGGAAAAGGGCTTTACTGGCATCTACACCATCAGGTACCTCCTTCTGACCTCCTCGTTCTCCCTCAACTGAAGGATGGTTCCCTCGTATCTTATCCTCCCCTTGTCCATGACGTAGGCCCTATCACTCAGGGCCGTGGCCAGACCAACGTTGTGTTCGCAGATGAGCATTGTTACTCCCTGCTTCTTGATCTCCCCCAACTGCTCCTCCATGGCCCTGATGACCAATGGGGCGAGGCCTTCCCCAGGCTCGTCCAGGAGGAGAAGCTCGGGGTTGGTCATGAGTGTGCGTCCAATGGTGAGCATCTGTTGCTCCCCGCCGCTCAACTGGGTTCCAAAATGGCCTTCCAGATCTCTGAGCTTGGGGAACAGCTGGTAGATCCGTTCCAGGGTCCAGATGGCTCCCTCAGGCTCTCTCCTGGCAAGTAGAAGATTCTGTCTTACTGTGAGATCCGGGAAGATCCTGCGGTCATCCGGGACGAATCCTATCCCCAGCTTAGCAACATAGTAAGGAGGTTTTCCCACGATCTCCTGCCCCTTGAACCGGATGCTCCCCGACTTGGGCACCACCAGGCCCATGATGCTCTTCAAAGTGGTTGTCTTGCCCGCTCCATTGCGCCCCAAGAGACACACAGCCTCCCCCTGTCCGACTTGGAACGAGATCCCGAAGAGGATGTGGCTGGTTCCGTAATAGGTGTGAACGGCTTGCGCCTCCAATATCATGCTACACCGCCCAGGTATACCTTCTGAACCTCCTCGCTGGCCCTCACGGCCTGAGGTTCTCCGTCGGCAATTAGCATCCCCTGGTGGAGCACTGATATGCGCTTGGCTATTCCAAAGACCACTCCCATGTCGTGCTCCGTGAACAGGATAGTCAATCCCCTCTCCTCTGCCAGTTTTTGAATCAGCACCATGGTGGCCTCGGTCTCCTCAGGGGACATCCCGCAGGTGGGCTCATCCAGCAGCAGGAGTTCTGGACCTGTGCCCAGGGTGATGGCCAGCTCCCAGCGCTTCTTGTCACCGTGGGAGAGGGAATCCCCCCTAACCCTCGCCTGCTCTGCCAGACCAACATCTTCGAGGATATGCCACACCTCATCCTTGAAGTAATTCATGGCTCGGGAAAGTGGGTTCAAGGTGATCCCTTTGCTCGAAAGCAAGGCCAGGAGCACCCCTTCATAAACGGTGAGCTTGGGAAATACGCTTGTTATCTGAAAGGATCGAGTTATGCCCAGCTTACACCTCTTGTGGGATGGAAGCCTGGTGATCCGTCTGCCCTTGAAAATCACCTCCCCGCTGGTGGGGACATGGTATCCAGTGATCAGGTTGAAATAAGTTGATTTCCCAGCCCCGTTGGGCCCAATGATGGCGTGGACATCCCCCTGACTCACCTCAAGGCTCACAGAGTTGACGGCCCTTAGTCTTCCAAAATCCTTAGTCAGCCCTCGCGTCTCAAGGAGCATCCTGGTCCCTCCCCTCGGGTGTCATCGCCTTGAAGCTTCTCTCTCTAAGTTTTTCCTGGGCAAATCCAAGGATGCCGCCTGGGAGGAGGAAGATCACCACCAGGATGAAAGATCCCATTATGACCGGCCAGAAATAGGTGAAGCCCAACACATATGCGTGGAGAAAAGTCATGAGAAAAGTGCCAACCACAGGTCCGAAAAAGGTGGTGGATCCTCCCAGGATGGTTGCCATGACGGGCTCTCCTGACTTGACCCACATCAGATGGAAGGGAGCCACGGATCTGTAAAACGGAGCCCAGAGGGCCCCGGCAAGGCCCGAGAGGGCTGCGGCCATAACGAAAGCCATGAGCTGGTATCTCGCGATGTTGATGCCCAGAAACTCTGTCCTCTCGGGGTTCTCTCTCATGGCCTTCAAGACGTATCCGAAGGGCGAGTTGACAACTTTCCACAGAAGATAGACCGAGGCGGCGAAGACGATCAGGATGAAGTAATAATATGAGATGGGGGCTTTCAGGGCTTCAGGCGGGAAGACCCCCTGGATACCATCATCCCCGCCCGTGAAATCATGCCACTTGTAAATGATAACAAAGAGTAGCTGCCCGAATGCCAGGGTTAGAATGGCGAAGTAAATGCCCCTCAGTTTCACGCAAAAGTAGCCCACTATGAGCCCCACAATGCCAGCCACCAGGATCCCGGCCACAAGGCTGAGCCAGAAATTGAACTGCAGCTTGGTAAGCAGCATTGCAACAGTGTAGCCGCCCAGGCCGTAGAAGGCTGCCTGCCCGAAAGATAGCTGTCCCATGTACCCGAACAGGAGGTTGAAAGCAAGAGCGAAGATGCTCATGATCAGGGCTTCACCCAGGATCATCAGGTAAAACTCCGAGATGATGTGGGGTGCCAGGATTCCCACAACTGCGGCTAGGATCAACCACCAGGCCTGTTTGAGCCATCCTGCTTGCATTTCCGATATCCTTCCCTCCATCCTTTATCTTTCAGGCCTCCCGAATATACCCCAGGGGCGGATTATCAGGACAATGGCCATGACCATGAATATGAAGGCCAGGGCCAGTTCCGGCTTGTACATGATCCCGAAGGAGTAAACCTGCCCCACGACAAATGCCCCCAAGAGCGTGCCTGGCAGGCTCCCCATTCCCCCGATGACCACCACCGCGAAGCATTCCACTATGATCTCTATGTCCATCCCCAGGGCCACCGACCCAAAGGGAGCAGCCACTGCCCCGCTCAGCCCGGCTATCACTGATCCCAAGACGAAGATCCACGTGAACAGCCAGGGGATGGGGATCCCAAGGGCAGAGACCATCTCTCTGTCGTGCGCTGCTGCCCGTATGATGTCGCCCAAGCGTGTCCTGTACACAAGCCACCACAGGAACACCGCCAGAGCCGCCCCCAGGCCTATTACGAAAAGGTTGTAGGCGGGGAAGGGGAAGTCGAACAGAAATATGGCCCCAGTGAAGGGCTTGGGCCTGGGTATAGAGAGGAACTCCCCTCCCCAACGCCATTTCACCAGGTCTGTAATGATCAGGATCAAGGCATAAGTGGCCAGAAGTTGCTCAGGCCATCCCCTGTTGTAAAGGCGTCTCAGTAGAAACAGCTCTATGAGGAGTCCGGCTGCCCCCATGATCAATGCGCTCAGAATCGTGGCCAGGTAGAAACCCAGGGCCGGAAGGAGCAGGTGCGCCCAGATGCTGTAGCACAGAAAGGCCCCTAACATATACAGAGATCCGTGGGAGAAGTTGAGAACCCTCAGGACCCCAAAAGTCAGGGAAAGGCCCGAGGCGACCAGAAAAAGGAGGGCGCCTCGGGCGATCCCGCTCATGAACTGGTTAAACAACACATCCAGGGACATCGCCCCTCCCTATCTCACCACGCCCGTTTTCTTCCAGACCTCTCGGACACCTTCCTCGGAGCGGATGACTTCCTCCCCTGGGATCCGGGAGATGTCTTTCCAGATCTTGAAGGGATACTTGGGATCCTTGGCTATCACGCCCTGGTAGCAGGGCACAGTTCCCATGTGGTCCAAAGCACGGATGCTGAACTTTCCCCTCAAGCTGTCCAGGCTCAATCCTTCCATGGCCTTGATCACTTCTTCTGTGGATGTGCTCTTGGCTTTCTCTATGGCGGCCTTCAAGAGACAAACTCCATCGTAACCCTGCACCGCCCAGGAGTCCGGGTAAACGCCATGCAATTGCCGATACTTCTCAGCGAACTCCATCATCTTGGGGTTGGGATCCATGAAAAAGCACCCTCGCCCAAATCCCATAACACCGTCTGGAGCATCAGCTCCCAAAGCAAGAAGCACGGGCAGGTCGTAGAGGGCCATGAACGGGATCTTCTCGAAGAAACCGTATGGAGCTGCCTGTTTGGTGAAGGCCACCAGGTCTCCTCCGAACAGTGAGCTGTGAACCGCGTCCGGCTTCTTGGCCATTATGGCCGTGATGAAGGAGGTGAAGTCCTTTTCCCCTGGCTTTGGCCAGGCCTCGTACACTATCTCTGCCTCTGGGACCAGTCTCTTGATCTCCTCGGCAAAGGCCGCCTCCTCCCTTCTGCCGAACTCGTAATCAGGAGCAATGGTGCAGAACTTCTTGGCCTTGGGGTATCGCTTGTGGAGATAACGAGTGGCAGCGATTGCCTCCATGTAGGTGTTGGGGACGATCTGTACAACGTAGGGGCTGAACTTGTCCACAACCTGGGCCTCTGTGTTGGCCATGGTCGTGATCCTCAAGACCTTGTACTCCGAGTGAATGACCTGCAGCGCAAGGGCCACCCCGCTGCTACATGGCCCTTCCAGGAAATTCACCTTCTCCCTCAAGATGAGGTCCTTCACCTCCCTGGCCCCCACATCCACCTTCATCTCGGTATCCCGAACAATCAGCTCCAGTTTTTTCCCCAAGACTCCCCCGCCTGCGTTGATTTCCTCCACCGCGATTTTTATTCCTTTGACCGCCGATTCGGATAACATGTGACATGGCCCTGCAAAGCCCCAGATGGCTCCCAGCTTGATGGTGTCCTGGGCTGAGAGGAGCCCCGGCTGAGCAAACGCCACCAGGACGCTCGCGAGGGCAAACAGAGCCAAGCCTCCTTTGCTTACACGCCTTTTCATGGTTTTCCTCCTTTGTTCGAATTGGTTAGAGGAAATTCGCTAGCCATGTCCCCTTTTTGCCTGGCATCCCTCCTTTCCAAAGGAAATGACATGCTGTTCTGTTTGCCAGGGCAGAAATTAGCCTCCTCTTCCATACTCTTGCCGCAAGATTCGCTTCAGGGTCTTACCAGCCACGCTTCTGGGGAACTCCTCCATGAGCAGGACCTCTGAGACGCGTTGATACTTGGCTTCCACCCGTTGGTTGATCCATCCCTTGAGTTCCTGTGCAGATACGCTCCCGGGCTCTTTCAAGATCACGGCCGCCACTGGGGTCTCCCCCCATTTCTCGCTGGGTGTTCCGAAGACCGCGGCCTCTCTTACTGCGGGGTGCTTGACTATCACCTCCTCGATATCCCTGGGGTAAACGTTGACTCCACCCGAGATGATCATGTCCTTCTTGCGGTCCACCAGATAGAGAAAGCCATCTTCGTCCGCGTAGCCTAGGTCGCCCGTGAACAACCAGCCACCCCGGATGGCCTCGGCGGTCAACTCCGGGCGCTTGTAATAACCAGGCATGAGCATCGGGCCCTTGCCCACGATCTCGCCTACCTTCCTTGCGGGAAGCTCCGTTCCCTCCTCGTCCACGATTCTCATCGTGGAGAAGTAAGTGGGCACCCCCACAGAGTCTAGCTTGGCCGGAACGTGAGTCTTGTCGAGGACCGTGATGAAACCCTCGGTTAGCCCGTAGAGCTCGTAGAATCTACCGGGCAGCTTCCTGTTGAGCTCTTCTTTGTGCTCCCTGTGAAGAGGGGCTCCAAGGGTGCATATCATCTCCAGAGACTCCAAGGCCTCAGCCGAGAAGTTGGGGGCGTGGAGCATGGCTACTATTTGAGATGGCACCATTACCACGTGGGTGGCCTTTTCCTGCTGGATGCTTTCTATAAAACTGACCGGCTCGAACTGTGGCATGAGCACATATGTGGCCCCCAGAAACATGGCAGGCATGAGGGTCACGAAGGCTCCGTTGAAGACAATGGATCCTGCATGGAGAACCACGCTCTCCGGGGTCATGCGGAAGGCGGAAGCGAACGTGGTGCAATACATGGCCCGAACGTAGTGAGTGTGAACAATTCCTTTGGGCAGGCCGGTGGTGCCGCTACTGTAGATGATGTTGAAAGGGTCTTGATCGTTTATCTCCACAGGCCTTGGCTCCTCCCCACTGGCAGCATCGGTCAGGGACCGGTAGTCCAGGTAACCGGAGGAGGAAGTAGCCCCCACGAGCATGTAATTCCCAGGCGGAATGCCGGGGAGTTGAGCCTTGATCCGTTCCAGGACGGGGGCAAAGACTGGGTTGGTGATCACCATGACGGCATCCGAGTCGCTAAGCAGGGCCACCAGCCCTTTTTCGAGTAACAGAGTGCTGAGCGGCACCACCACAGCCCCAATTTTTGCCACGGCCCAGTATATCTCCAGGAGCTCCAGACAGTTGGGCAGGATCGTGGCTACCTTCTGTCCCTTCTCTATCCCCAATCCCTGAAGGGCGTTGGCGCAGCGGTTAACGCGTTTGTTGAACTCCAGAAAGCTCAGGCGTTTTTCCTGGAAAACAACGGCAGTTTGATCTGGTCTGTATCTGGCGTGAGCTGGAAGAAGCAGGCCGATGTCCATGTCAGAACCTTCTCTTCCTCTCTCCCTGCTTCGACCCTGACAGGGCGGCGAAAAGGCCTTGCGGTTTCTCGCAGTCCTGTAAGCCTTCACAGAGGGCTCCAGATGTGCGATCCGAGCCCCGTGGGTTCTCAACACCCTTGTTTAACAAAGCTGGGGCCACTTCCCAAAACAGCATCAGGCAAGCCGCCTGCCCGAGACTTTCTTGTTGGAGGCTGACCAGAGCCTCTCCCCCTGCCCGGAGTTTCATCCGAGCCAAGGTCAGTAAGTCAGCACCACTCCCCCGTCGAAGAGGAGGTCGCCTCCGATGAGGTAGCGGGAATAACGGGAGAACCCGAAAATGAAGAGGTTGGCCACCTCGATGGGGGACATCATCTCCTTGATGCGGGAGCGACCCATCATGACGTCCCTGACCACCTCCTCCGGGGTGATTCCCCGTTGGGCTGCCTGGGCCGGCACCTGCTTGAGGGCCAAAGGGGTGCTTACAAAGCCCGTGCTGACCGAGAAGGCCCTGATTTTTCCATCTCCCTCGGCGGCTATGGACTGGGTGAGCCCCCTCAGACCGAACTTCAATATGTTGTACACGGGCTTGTGGCTCGTGCAGATGTGGGCATGGATGGAGGCCATGTTCCCTATGACCCCTGTTCCCTCGGGGCTCTTGCGCATGTGTGGGATCACCAGCTTGGAGAGATAAAAAGGAGCCCTCAACATGATCTTCTGCATGAGGTCGTACTTTTCCATGGGGAAGTTCTCAATCAGGTCTATGTGCTGGATCCCCGCAATATTGGCAAGGTACTTGATCTGGCCCAGGGTGGCCGCCTCCTGGATTGCCCTCTCCATGGCCTCATCCTCGGTCAGGTCGGTCTTGAGAAAGACCATCTGGCCGCCCATGGCCCTTGCCAACTCGCACGTCTCCTCACCTCCTCTCTGTTCTGTGTCCAGGCCCAGGACAAGCAACCCATTGGCGGCCGCTGCCACGGCCGTGGCCCTCCCGATGCCGCTTGAACATCCCGTGACAAGGCACACGTTTCGGCAGTTGAAATCGTCGTCCAGGAGCACCAGCACATCTTCCCTTCTGATCTCGGGTTCCTGCATTTCCATTCTCATCTCCAATGGGGTCAGGACGTTCCGATTCTTTCTGCAAGAATCAGGCCAGTCAATGTAGCCTTTCCTGGGGGGTGATGCATCCTCTATAGATATCCATAAGTTGGGCAGCGGGCTCTTTTCTTGCTTCTTGCCTAAGACTGGTGTAAAAGGGGGGATATCGTAGCTATGAAGATACATGTCGCAACCAGGATACGGAGGTGGAGCATGGCCATCTCTCCCATGGAGCCTGCCCAGGAACTGGAGCTTCTCAGGCTGGTCCTTGAGAACATTCACAACGGCGTTCTGGTGACAGACCCAGAGGGACGGGTGATCCTGCTCAACACTCCGTATGCTCGCTTCCTGGGGCTCAAGGCAGAGGAGCAACTGGGAAAGCACTGCACCCAAGTGGTGGAGAACAGCCGCATGCACATCGTGGCCCAGACAGGCATTCCAGAGATAAACCAGCGCCACGAGATAAAGGGACAGACCATGGTGGTGCAGAGGATCCCCATTTGGAAGGAGGGAAGGGTCATGGCGGTCTTCGGCCAGGTGATGTTCAAGGACGTGAGGGATGTGGGAAAGCTGGCCAGGAGGCTCTCCCTCCTGGAGTCGAAGGTGAGGCTCTACGAGGACCAGCTCCTATCCCTTCGCTGCAGCCGCTATACCCTGGATTCCATCGCCGGGGAGAGCAGGGCAATAAGAGAACTCAAGAGAGAGGCTCTCAAGGCAGCGGCCAATAACCTCCCGGTGCTCATAACCGGGGAGTCCGGAACAGGCAAAGAGATCTTCGCCCATGCCATCCACCATGCCAGCCCAAGGCGTCTTCATCCCCTGGTGCGCATAAACTGCTCGGCCATTCCCAGGGATCTGTTCGAGTCAGAACTCTTCGGGTACGAGCGCGGGGCTTTCACAGGGGCTCGCTCAGGGGGCAAGCCCGGGAAGCTGGAGCTGGCCCATCACGGCTCGGTCTTCCTGGACGAGATAGGAGACCTGCCCTTGGAGATGCAGCCAAAGCTCCTCAGGGTGCTGGAGGAAAAGGAGCTGGAGCGGGTGGGTGGAACATCGGTCATCCCCACTGATTTCAGGCTCATAGCAGCCTCCAACCAGGATCTGGAGAGCATGGTCTCCCAAGGGAGGTTCAGAAGGGATCTCTTCTACCGCCTGAACGTGATAAGGCTTCACATACCTCCCCTCAGGGAGAGGAGGGAGGACATTCTGCCCCTGGCCCGACACATCTTGAGGCGCATGGCAGAAGACTCCTCCAGGACTGAACCAAACCTTGATCCCAGGGCCCAGGCGGCCCTTCTGGAGTACGCCTGGCCCGGCAACACCAGGGAGCTCACCAACGTGCTGGAAAGGGCCCTTGCGGCTGTGGAATCAGACACCATTGGCCTGGAAGACCTGCCCTTCCACGTCAGGGGCCGTGATCTAAGTGGGAAGAAACCCCTTGGCCCCCCCCTGGCTCAGCTTAGGGCGCAGGCAGAGAGGGAGGCCATCCTCAGGGCCTTGGATTCCTGCGGGCAGAACAGGGCCCGGGCAGCCAGTCTCCTTGGAATCCACAGGACACTTCTATACAAGAAGATGAGAAAACACGGCATCCCCACCACGAGGAACCCCCAGAGCGGGCAGGAGTAGCAAGAAAGCTACATCATCTCTCCTGTGTTCGGGGGTGTCTCCAAGTCAGAAAAGGCCTGGATCAGCCAGCCCGAGCTGACAGATCCAGGCCGTGCGTGAAACATCCGGGGCTCACTGGGCCAGGAACTTGGTTATGGCCTCAGAGGCCTGGGTTATGGCGGTCAGGCCCCCCAGGTGGCCGTTGGGGCTCTTGAGCTCGAGATAGGAGACATCCTTGCCCAGCTTCTTGAAGATCTCCACATGCTCTTTGACCTGCTCCGGAGGAAAGAGCAGGTCATTATTGGCCGCGATCATGAGCACCTTTGCCTTGATGGCCTTGACCGCCTCCTCATAGGAGGGAAAGCCGTTGGCTATGTCGAATAGAGCGCAGGCCTTGTTCAGATACAGGATGGAGTTGGCATCGGCGGTCTTAGCCCTTCCTGCCCCGGCCTTGAAGAGGGCTTCCTGGACAAGGAAATCGTTCTCCATGGCCTTGAAGGGGTCTTTTTCAACCGAGGCCCATTTCCTCTCAAAGCTCTTCTCGGCCCATTCAAAGCCCTGGGCGCTCAAGGTGGTGAGCATCAAAGAGTAGGTGATGCCATCCACCGGCTCAGCCTTACCGTAATAGTCCCCATTGTTCCACTTTGGGTCCAGCTTTATGGGGTCGGCCCAGAGTTTTCCCCAACCTATGAGCCAGGGGTGAAGCCTCGGTGTGGCTATGACCGGGATGGCCTTCTCCACGAAGTCAGGGTAGGAGACCAACCACTGGAAGGTCTGTAGCCCTCCCATGGAGGCGCCCGTTACGGCCTTGAGCTTTTTCACCCCAAGGGACTGCAAGAGCTTGTACTGGAGGTTCACGAAATCCTGAATCGTGACGATGGGGAAGCTCATCCCGTAGGGCTTCCCGGTGGCGGGATTCACCGAGGCCGGGCCGGTTGTCACCACCTTGGGGTGCTTGGGGTTCAGGTTGCAGAGGGTATCGGAGCTGACGATGAAATACTTGTCCGTGTCCAAGGGCTTGCCCGGGCCTATGATCACGTCCCAGTAACCAGGGGCAGGATCATCGGCCGCATACTTGCCCGCAGCGTGGGAGTTGCCTGAGTAGAAGTGACATATGAGGATCACGTTGTCCGCGCTTGGGGCCATCTTCCCGTAAGTCTCGTACCCCACCTTGACCTGCTGGATCTTCTGGCCGCTTACTAGGGTGAACTCCGGAAGCTCGAAGACCTTCTTCTCCACTATCTGATCCAGCCCGAAGGAGCTGGAAACCCAAAGAAGAGCCAAAAAAAACACCGCCAGAGTCCTTGGGAAGCATCTTTTCATCGGATCCCTCCTTTCTGTGTTGTCACTGGTTTTTCGAAATCGAGCCCCAAGCCTCCTGCGTCACCCCCTTTGCCAGGCTTCAGGGAAACACCCCTTTGTATTTAGAGCTAAATATACACCAGCCTCTTGAGAGAATCCTCCTTAATTTCATAGCGTCCGAGCCCGGAGATTCACCAAATTTGGATGATCCGGGATGGGAGAGAGGGTCCAATCCCCACGGGTTGCAAGGAGAGCCTGTCCTCCCCGTTGGTTACATGGCCATTTCGGATCATCCAATAAACCCACCAAGTTAGAGGGATCCGCAAAAACCCGCTCAGAGCCAGCCACACCCGTAGGAGCCCCAGGGCCTGACTCGCCTCTTGCTTTGCCGCGGCGGTAAAAGTAGGCTTGGGGAAATCGTACGGCACAGGAGGAGGATGCAAAGTGGAAGGGATCAGAAAAGTGGTTGTGGTCGGGACAGGCACCCTGGGGACACAGATCTGTATGACAGCGGCCAATGCCGGTTACCAAGTGGGGTGTTTTGACATCCAGGAAAATTCCCTCGAAAGAGCCTTGGAGAGGGTGAGGCCCAGGGCCGAGAGCTCCAAGAGGCCTCCCTTGGTTCCCCTGGAGCAATGGGAGGAGTGCCGCAGGTCCATAGTCTGGTTCTCAAGCCTGGAGAAGGCCTTGGAGGGGGCTGACCTGGTAATAGAGGCAGTCCCCGAGGAGTTGGAGCTCAAGAGGAGCACCTGGAAGGAGATGGGGCGATGGGCTCCACCCGAGGCCATACTGGCCACCAACAGTTCCTCCATCCCCGTCTCCCGGCTGGAAGAAGCCGGGGGAAGACCCGAGCGCTCCTTGAACCTCCACTTCTACCAACCTTTGCTGGGAATGCACATGGTGGACGTCATGGGAGGAAGCAGAACAGCCCCAGAGGTTCTGGATGCTGGGGTGAGGTGGGTCAGGTCCCTGGGCTGCATTCCCCTCAGAGTAAAAAAAGAGCTACTGGGATTCTGCTTCAACAGGGTCTGGAGGGCTGTCAAGAGGGAGACGCTTCACATGTGGGCCGGGGGCTTCGTGGATTTCCGGGATGTGGACAGGGCCTGGATGGTCTTCACAGGGATGGACATGGGGCCCTTCGGGCTCATGGATGCGGTGGGCCTGGATGTGGTCTATGACATAGAGATGGTGTACTACCAAGACTCCCAGGATCCCAAAGACAGACCTCCAGAGGCCCTTGGGGAAATGCTGCGGAGGGGAGAGCTGGGAGTGAAAACAGGAAGGGGATTTTACACGTACCCGGATCCGGAGTTCGGCCGTCCGGGATTCCTGGAGGGTTGAGAGGGTGGACAGCCTCCTGGCTCCTGATGTATAAGGAGGGCGTCATGCAAGGCCGGGCTGAAAGATCCAGGTGAAAAGGAGAAAAAGAGGATGCTGGGGAAAGTGGGGTTGGGGCTGGTCATGATCTTGGGGCTCATGGGGGAGGCCCTGGCAGAGGAGACAGGGCAACTCATGGCCAGGGCAGATGCCCTTTGGTCCCAAAGGGGGGATCTCGGGAAGCTGAGGGAAAGCATGGAGCTTTACCAAAGGGTCCTGGCACAGGATCCCATAGATGTGGAGGCTCTCTGGAGGCTTTCCAGGGCCTGCTGGTGGTTGGGAACCCACAGCCCAGAGGAAGAAAAATTGGCTGCCTTTGAAAAAGGGATAGAATACGGCAAGAGAGCGGTTCTTCTCAAGGAGGACTGTGCTGCCTGCCACTACTGGCTCGGGGTCAACTACGGGGTATATGGAGAGGCCAAAGGGGTACTCAAGAGCCTTTCCCTGGTAGACCCCATAAAAGAGGAGATGAACAAGGTGATTCAGCTGGATCCGGGCTTCATGCACGGCGGGGCGTACAGGATCCTGGGCAGGATGGCCTACAAGCTGCCCTGGTTTGCAGGCGGGAGCAAGAAGGAATCAGTGGAGCATCTGAAGAAGGCCTTGGAATACGGTCCCAACAGCTTCCTGACCCGGCTCTTTCTTGCAGAGACCTATCTGGCCATGGACGAGAAGGAGCTGGCCAAGAAGGAGTTGGAATGGTGCATGAACGCCCCTGAACCTGCGGACCCAGGGGACAAGGAGGACAGGAAGAAGGCTCAAAAGCTCTACCAGGAAAACTTTCGTTAAGGAGCAAGAAAAGAAGCAAAGACGGGGGCGCTCCTAAGAGTCATGGAGGTCACATGAACAGTGAGGTGGCGGAGATTCTGAAAAGGGCCAAGGCAAGGGGACAAAAGAACCTCTCTGAGTACGAGAGCAAGTGCGTTTTGAAAGCCTATGGGATTCCGGTGAGCAGGGAGGAGCTGGTAGGGGATCTGGAGGGGGCCAAGAAAGCAGCCCGAAGCATAGGGTATCCCTTGGTTCTCAAAGGCTGCTCCCACGAGCTCACCCACAAGACCGAGAAAGGCCTCATAGAGGTTGGCATCCGGGACGAGCGGGACCTGCAAGAGGCTTTCATGAGGCTCAGCAAGGCCATGGAGGGGATTCAGGCAGAATTCTTGGTGCAGGAGCTGGTCAAAGGGGCCAGGGAGCTGGTCATAGGCATGACAAGGGACCCCCAGTTCGGCCCCTGCGTGATGTTCGGTTTGGGCGGCATATTCACCGAGATACTGAGGGACGTCTCCTTCAGGGTGGCTCCCATAGAGAAGAGGGATGCCCTGGAAATGATGGAGGAGATAAAGGGAAAGAAAATCCTGGAAGCCGTAAGGGGCATGGAGGCTGTGGACAGGGACCTGCTGGCCCAGAGCCTGGTTGCCTTGGGAGAGCTGGGCATGGAGCAGGAAGAGATCCAGGAGATAGACGTGAACCCCATGATTGTGAGGGGTAGCACTCCGGTGGCAGTGGATGCCCTGGTGGTGCTCGGCCAGCAGTGAAGTCTTGGGCCCAAGCCCGGGCCGGGGAGGGAGCCTTGGCAGGATCTCCAAGCTCTGGGAAATGGGAAATGAGCCAATAGGAGGAAGAACATGAAGAGAAAGCTTTTTGGAACCTCATTGGGAATAGTCCTGGCCATGGCCCTTGTGGGCTGCGCTGCCACGGAGCGAGTGATCGATTACAGCGAGATGAAAACCGATGTGAGGATGGATCGCTCCATCTTTCTTGAGCCCCTCACCAAACACCCCAAGAAGGTGTACGTGGAGGTCAAGCACACCACCAACCGTCCTGACCTGGTGGGCGGATTCCAGCCCGTGCTTGTGGGCATGATCCAGAGCAAGGGTTACGAGGTGGTCTCAAATCCTAACCAGGCCGACTACATCATCCAGAACAACATTAGATACATTGGAGAGTACAACGACAGAATCATCCAGGATGGAGTGGTCACAGGTGCCGCGGTGGGAGCCCTCTCAGGGCTTGCCATAGCCCGCAGTGCAGCCGGGGTGGCAGGAGGGGCTTTGGTGGGTGGAGCCCTGGGCTTGGGGGCTGACATAGCCACCCGCACCAAGACCTGCATCATCGCCATAGATGTGAGGATAACCGAGAGAGCCCTGGCCAGGCCCAAGGTGCACGACTGTGGAGTTGCGGCCTCGGCTACCAAGATCTGGCTAACCACTGAGGCGGCTGCCCCAACCCTGGTTCAATTGGCGGCCCAGCAGATCTCCGGAGTGTTCTGACCCGGCTGTCCAGAAAGGCATGTGCCCGGGCTGATAACAGGTGGGCTCTGCCCAAAAAAGACACTTTTAGTTGTTCCAGCTGATCAGGAGATTTTCTCGAAGCTCAGGGGAAGCCAGTTGGGGGGGAGCCCCCCCACCGGCTTTCCGGCCGAGGTGGTTTTCCCAAGCTCTTAAGCTGGAATCAGATGCCCTCCACCACCAAGGCGCAGCCTTGGCCTCCTCCTATGCACAGGGCTGCGGCTCCCAGACGGGCTTGTCTTCTTTTCATTTCATGGATCAGGGTGACCAGGATCCTGGCCCCACTGGCACCAATGGGGTGGCCCAGGGCTATGGCCCCGCCGTTGGGATTCACCTTGCCCATGTCCAGGCCCAACTCTTTGATGCAGGCCAAGGACTGGGATGCAAAGGCCTCGTTGAGTTCCACCAGTTCCAGGTCCTTGACCCCCAGGCCCGCCTTCTCCAGGGCCTTGCGGGTAGCCGGAATGGGACCCGTGCCCATGTAGGCGGGATCCACTCCAGCAGAGGCGTAAGAACGGATCCTGGCCATGGGGCTGAGGCCCCTTGCCCTGGCCTCCTGGGCGGACATGAGAACCAAGGCTGCTGCGCTGTCATTTATGCCCGAGGCGTTTCCAGCCGTGACCGTCCCATCCGGGAGAAAGGCCGGCTTCAGGGCCGCCAGCTTCTCCAGGGAGGTCTCCCTGGGGTGCTCGTCGGTGTCGAAGATCAAGGGGGCTCCCTTTTTCTGCGGGATCTCCACCGGCACTATCTCCTCCTTGAAACGTCCCTCCTGGATGGCTGCTCTGGCCTTCTGTTGGCTTGCCAGACCAAAACGATCCTGCTCCTCCCGGCTTATTTGGTACCTCTTGGCAACGTTTTCGGCCGTGACCCCCATGTGGTAGCCGTGGAAGATCTCCCAGAGGCCGTCATGGATCATGAGGTCCAGGAACTGGTCGTGCCCCATGCGTTCCCCCCAGCGGGCCCTGGGTACCGCGTAGGGGGCCATGCTCATGTTTTCCATGCCCCCGGCCAGAATCACCTTGGCATCCCCAAGGGCTATGGCCTGGGCTGCCAGGATCACTGCCTTGAGCCCAGAGGCACACACCTTGTTCACCGTGAAAGAAGGGGTCTCCTGGGGAATCCCTGCCCCCATGGCAGCCTGACGAGCAGGGTTCTGGCCCTGGCCTGCCTGGAGCACATTTCCCATGATGACTTCCTGCACGTCGGATGGGGAGATCCGGGCTCTACGCACGGCCTCGGCCATGGCTATGGAGCCGAGGCGAGGGGCGGGAATCTCCTTGAGGCTTCCCCCGAAGCTGCCTATGGGAGTGCGCACAGCGCTGAGTATCACCACCTCTTCCATGTCCCAGTTCCTCCTTGCACTGATTCTACTCCGAGTTCAAGAAAAAATTCCTCAAGGCCCCTCATACCCCGGGGCCTGTGAGACCGGGGTTTCAGTCCCTTTGCACCAACAGAGAGACTGCCTCCCCCCCTCCAAGGCACAAGGTGGCCATTCCCATCTTGGCCTCCTTGTCCCGCATGGCATACAGCAGGGTGGTGAGCACCCTTGCGCCGCTGGCGCCTATGGGATGCCCCAGGGCCACGGCTCCTCCGTACACATTCACCCTGCCCGGGTCCAGACCCAGCTCCCTGATCACGGCCACAGTGGAACCCGAGAAGGCCTCGTTGATTTCGTGGAGGTCTATGTCTTGCGGGGAAAGCCCCTGTTTTGCAGCCACCTTTGGAATGGAAAGGATAGGGGCCACAAGCACATACTTCATGTCCAGGCCGGCGGAGCCCTGGGCTCCCACCATGGCCAGCGCTTTCAAGCCGAGCTGCCTGGCCCGCTTCTCTGAAACCAAGACCACCGCGGCCGCCCCGTCGCTGATGATGGAGGAGTTTCCCGCTGTGGCAAAACCCTCCTTCTGGAAGGCTGGTCTCATGGCTGCAAGGGTCTCGTAGTCTGTGGGCCTGGGGCATTCGTCCGTGTCGAACAACACCGGGGCTCCCTTGGGCCTGGGCACCTCAACCGGAACTATCTGCTCCTTGAACCGGCCTTGGGATATGGCCTCAAGAGCTCTCCTGTAGGATTCGGCAGCATAGCGATCCTGGTCCTCCCGGCTGACTCCGTACCTCTGGGAGCAAAGGTCGTTGCTGATCCCCATGTGGAAGTCGTTCACATGGTCCCACAGGCCATCATGTATCATGGCGTCCTGGACAGTAGCGTGGCCCATGCGGTAACCCGCGCGTGCCCGCTCCAGCATGTAAGGGGCCCTGCTCATGCTCTCCATCCCGCCTGCCACCACCACCTGGGCATCCCCGCATCTGATGGCCTGCGCGCCCATCATCACTGCCTTCAACCCGGAGCCACAGACCTTGTTCACAGTGGTACAACCCACCTCCCATGGAAGCCCGGCCTTTATGGCCGCCTGCCTGGCCGGGTTTTGCCCGTAACCGTGGGGGAGCACCTGGCCCATGATCACCTCGTCCACTTGAGAGGGTTCCAGGGCCGACCTCCGGAGGGCTTCCCTGATAACCACAGCTCCCAGCTCCGTGGCGCCCATGCTGGCCAAGGAGCCTTGAAAAGCCCCGATGGCAGTCCTGACCGCACCAACTATGAGAACCTCCTCCATGACCTCCCTCCCCCCTGGAAATGGCTCCTTTGCTTGCGGCTTCTCAGATGGGCCTCAGGAGCTCTGCCATGGCCTTTTCCGCCGCACTGTAAGGGTCTGTGGCCCGCCCGGCCAGGTCCTCCATCAGGCCTTTCCAGAGCCCGCTTTTCTCCAATCTTCCCACCCCCTCCTGATACAGCAGATCTCTCAGGATTTCCATGAACTTGCCCTGGGTGCGGGTTCTTTGTCTTTCCAGCCAAAGGCGATTCCCCAGAAAAGCCCTGTGGCGCTCCACATGCTCCACCAACTCCTCCAACCCCCGGTGGTGAACGGCCTCTGTCTTTACCACCACAGGCCTCCAATCCTCTGGGCCGTACTGGTTCATCTCCAGCATGATTTCTATTTCCCGGAGGGTCTTGTCCGCACCATCCCGGTCGGCCTTGTTCACCACAAAAATATCCCCTACCTCCAGGATGCCAGCCTTTATGGCCTGGATCTCATCCCCCATGCCCGGGATCAGAACCACTATGTTGGTGTGGGCCAGCCTGACTATCTCCACCTCATCCTGGCCCACTCCCACGGTCTCCACCAGTACCACGTCCTTGCCCATGGCATCCATCACGTCCACTATATCGTGGGTGGATCTGGACAGGCCCCCCAGGTGGCCCCTTGTGGCCAGGCTGCGAATGAAGACCCCCTCGTCGGTGCTGTGGCGTTGCATGCGCACCCTGTCTCCCAGGATGGCCCCCCCGGTAAAGGGGCTGGTGGGATCCACGGCCACCACCCCCACGGTTTTCCGCCGCTGCCTGAAACACTGAATGATATGGTCCACCAAAGTGGACTTGCCCGTGCCCGGGGATCCTGTGATGCCTATTATGTGGGCCCTGCCAGTGTAAGGGAAAAGGGCCTTGAGTTCCTCCCTGGCAGAGGGGATCTCGTCGTCTATGTCCCTCATGAGGCGGGCAGCTGCCCGCACCTCTCCCCTGAGGATGGCCTCTGCGAGAACCCCTTGGCTCATTTGGATTCCGTGTACAGGACAGCCAGGATGCGGGTGGGTCCCTGGCCGTGACACCTGACCAGATGGGGCCTGTTGGAGTCGTAGTAAATCGCGTCGCCGGCTTCCAGGATCTCCACGCACTGCTCGAAACGGGCCTCCATGCTTCCCTCCAGCACGTAGATGAACTCCTGGCCGTCGTGGCTCGACATCTCCTGAACATCCGTGGGGTGCAGGGTCACCAAGAAGGGCTCCATGGCCCTGTCCCCCTTTTGCGGGGCCAAGGACTCATACTCATAACCATGCCTCTTGCGGGTGCCAGAGGCAAAACGGGCTATCCGCTTTCTTTGATGCGCCCTCACTATGGTATAGGGTGCCGGCTCAGAGGGGGCTATGAAGACCCCCATCTTGGTCTCAAGGGCCTTTCCGAGTCGGATCAGTTCTCCCAGGGGCGGAGTGTACTGGTCCTGTTCTATGCGTGAGAGCAACTCAGAGTCCATACCGGTGCGGCTGGCCAGGTCTTCCAGGGAAAGGGCTTTTTCCTTTCTTATGGCAGCGATGCGCTGGCCCAGGGTTCTGGGCGCTGGCTCCCTCTTTCCCCCGGACATGAGGGCCGCCGGGTCAGTCAGGTAATCGTGGGGCTCTGATGTGCGGGCCTTCCTGGGGGCCCTGGGCTTCTTGGCCTTGGTGGTCTCCTTCATTCTTTCCTTCCCCTGTTGAGCCCGCCTCACATGGCCCTTCCCAGTACCCCTATGTTGCGGGCTATAACTATGCGCTGGATTTCAGAGGTACCTTCCCCTATCTCCAGCAGCTTATGGTCACGGTAGAACCTCTCAATATTATATTCCTTCATGAGCCCGTAACCACCATGGATCTGGACTGCCTTGTCCACCACCCTGCCCATTACCTCGGAGCAGTAAAGCTTGGCCATGGCAGCTTCCTTGGCGAACGGCCTCTCATTTTCCCTCAGCCAACAGGCCTTGTAAAGCAGGTTGCGGGCCAGCTCTATTTCCGTGGCCATGTCTGCCAGCTTGAAGGCAATGGCCTGGAAAGAGCCTATGGTCCTACCGAATTGCATGCGTGTGTTGGCATACTTGAGGGCCATCTCGAAGGCTCCCTGGGCTCCTCCCAAGCCCATGGCCCCGATGCTGAGGCGGCCGCCGTCCAGGGTGGCCAGCATCTGGTGAAAACCGTCACCCCTCTTGCCCAGCAGGTTCTCTGCAGGCACCTTACAATCCTCGAAGAAAAGCTGCCCGGTGTTAGAGGCCCTCCACATCATCTTGCGCTTCATGGGCATTGCCTTGAAACCCTCGGCTCCAGCAGGCACCAGGATGCAACTGATCTCTCTTTTCCCGTCCTGCCGGACACCGGTTACAGCCTGCACCACCACCACCCCTGTCATCTCGCAGGCCGAGTTGGTGATGAAGATCTTGCTGCCGTTTATGACCCAGTGATCTCCCTGCAGCTCAGCATGGGTCTGGGAGCCGCCCGCGTCAGATCCTGCATTGGGCTCCGTGAGGCCAAAAGCCGCCAGGATTTCCCCCTGGCAAAGCCTTGGAAGCCAGGTCTGCTTTTGCTGCTCGTTGCCGTAATAATAAATGGGCCCGATGCCCAGGGAGTTGCCTGCTGCTATTGTGGCAGCCTGGGAGCCGTCCACCCGGGCCAGCTCCTCCACGGCTATGATGTAGGAAATGTAGCCTATGTTGGAACCCCCGTACTTCTCGGAGACAAAACATCCCAGAAGCCCCATCTCCGCCATCTTGCGGGTCAGCTCTGGGGAGAACTCCTCTTTCTCGTCCAGCTCCAGGGCAACAGGGGCGATTTCGTTTTCCGCGAACTCTCTCACAGCCTGCCGGATCAGGTTCTGCTCTTGGGTTAGATCAAAACACAAGCCCATGGCGGTTCATCCTTTCCTAGACCAGGCCTTCGTGGAGCTCTCCAGAGGCAGTTGGGCCCTTTGCCAGCTTCAGTTCTTTTGCCTGCTTCCCCTGGGTCGGATGTTCTGTCTGACCCACTGCACTGTATGCTCCACAGGGGTTCCGGGCGTAAAGATCTCCTTGACCCCGGCCTGCTTGAGGCGCACTATGTCCTCCTCAGGTATTATGCCCCCTCCGAACACCACTATGTCCTCTGCCCCCCTCTCTTTCAAGAGTTGAAGCACCTCCAGGAAATGCCGATTATGGGCCCCTGCCAGGGAGCTCAGACCGATGGCATCCACGTCCTCCTGGATGGCTGCGCTCACTATCTGCTCGGGGGTCTGGTGAAGCCCAGTATATATGACCTCGAAACCCGCATCCCTGAATCCTCTTGCAATCACCTTGGCTCCCCGGTCATGGCCGTCAAGGCCAGGCTTTCCCACCATTATTCGAACCTTGCGCTCTTGGGACATCCGCACCCTCCGCTTGGAACCCGTTGATCTTGGAAATGGATTCGGAGCCTGCTCTTTCAGAAGAACCCGGGGTCTCTGTATTCCCCGAAAACTCCCCTCCAGACGTCACATATCTCCTGAAGGGTGGCATAGGCTTTCACAGCGTCCAGAATATGTGGCATGAGGTTCTGGCCGTTTTCCGAGGCTTTCCTGAGTTCCTCAAGTTTTCGGCGCACCAGGGAGTTGTCCCTCTGTCTCTTCAGTTCCCTCAGCCTGCGTACCTGGGCATTTTCCCTTTCCTCGTCTATCCTCAAGATCTCCACAGGGAGCTGGTCATCGGTCACAAACTTGTTGACCCCCACCAGCACCCGCTCTCCTGAGTCCACTTCCCTCTGGTACGTGTAAGCCGCCTCGGCTATCTCCTTCTGTGGATATCCCAGCTCTATGGCCCTCAGCATACCCCCCAACTCGTCTATCTTGCGGATATAGGCCCAGGCTTTCTCCTCCATCTCGTCGGTCAGGGCCTCCACAAAATAGGAGCCGGCCAGGGGATCTATGGTGTTGGCCACCCCTGATTCCTCGGCGATTATCTGCTGGGTTCTGAGGGCTATGGTGGCAGCCTCCTGGCTGGGCAGAGCCAGCACTTCGTCCAGGGAGTTGGTGTGCAGGGACTGGGTGCCTCCCAGCACAGCTGCAAGGGCTTCGAGGGTGGTGCGCACCACGTTGTTGTAAGGCTGTTGGGCCGTGAGGGAACAGCCTGCGGTCTGGGTATGGAACCTGAGCGTGCAGGAGCGGGGGTCCTTGGCATTGAAACGCTCTTTCATGACTTGGGCCCAAATGCGTCGAGCTGCCCTGAACTTGGCTATCTCCTCGAAGAAATCCATGTGGGAGTCGAAGAAAAAGGACAACCTGGGTGCGAATTCGTCCACCTGAAGCCCTCTTTCAGCACAGGCCTCCACGTAGGCTATGGCGTCGGCAAGGGTGAAGGCCAGTTCCTGGACTGCAGTGGCCCCTGCCTCCCTGATGTGGTAGCCGGAGATGCTGATGGTGTTCCACTTGGGCACCTCCCGGGTGCAGTATTCCACTGTGTCCACTATGATCCGCATGGAAGGCCTGAGGGGCAACATGAAGGTCTTCTGGGCTATGAACTCTTTGAGCATGTCGTTCTGGATGGTGCCCCCTATCAGGTCCTTTCTCACCCCTTGTTTCTCTGCCACAGCAATGTACATGGCCAGAAGTATCGAGGCAGGCGGGTTTATGGTCATGGATGTGGTAACCCTGTCCAGGGGGATCTCCTTGAAGAGCACCTCCATGTCTGCCAGGGTATCTATGGCCACCCCGCACTTGCCCACCTCACCCTTGCTCAGAGGATCGTCAGAGTCCCTCCCCATAAGGGTGGGCATGTCAAAGGCAACGCTTAGCCCTGTCTGGCCTTGGGAAAGGAGGTAGCGAAACCTCTGGTTGGTCTCCTCGGCGGTGCCCATGCCTGCGAACATGCGCATGGTCCAAAGCCGGCCCCTGTACATGTTGGGCTGCACGCCGCGGGTGTAAGGATATTGCCCTGGAAACCCAATTTTCTCTTGAAAATCATGTTCCCTGATGTCCAAGGGGGTGTAAAGGGCTCGGATCTCCTGGCCCGAGATGGTGGTGAAACGCTCTCTCCTCTCCCCGTAAGCGCAGCGGTGATCCTCCACTTTCCTGTTCCAGGTCTCCTGCATTTCCCGAACTTGAGCCATGGTCTTTTCGCTAAACATTTTCCGGCCTCCTAGTTCCCCTCTGATGGCTGAAAAGCCTCTTGCAGGGGATTCGAGATCCCAGGGTGGGAATCCAACCAATTCTCTGGCCTGAAGCCGCACGAGGCAGGCTCACTTTGCCCGAAGGTGATGCCACCAAGAAGGCACCCAAGCCTCTCCCTCGGGAAAGCCGGTCCCTGCTCGGCAGTCTTGGGAGCTGTACTCACGTGAGTATCCCTAGGGGAAGGGAGCTCGGGGGCCTGGCTCTCTAACACTCCTTTCTCCCTTGAGGCCTCCTGGCTGCTCCTCAGGCTTGAGGGGATTGGGAAATAGCCACGGGGAAGGGACTTTTTGCCTTCTTGGAAATCACGCAAAAGCCGGGCACAAAGCAGATCCCGGAAGGGGTGAGAAAGGGCTGAGGGCTTTCCGGCACAAGATCTTTCTCCCCGGCGCCGGTGCCGGCCCGGCGCCGGGGAGAGAACGGAGACGCCCAGCGGAAAAGTCAAACCACCCAATCCCAAGGAATGGCCTCCCCTGCTTGCAGAGGCTGGAAAAACAATCCCGGCCTCACCGGGGCATTCTTTTCTTGAGCCAACCGAAACCTATCAGACCCCCGGGGCCGTGTCAATATGCTTTCTGAGAAGGCAGGGAGCCCTGGTCAGGGGGTTCTTTTCTTTTGGGCTTGACAGAAAAAAAGCATATATGTATACGTATGCCATCTTTTCCCTTCCCACTCCATTTTTCGGGGGAATCTGGATTTGGCCCGGGAGAACACCATCCCAATGTACTTCAGGGTGGCCGAGACCTTGAGGGCCAGGATCGAGTCCCGCCGTTACAGACCCGGGGAGCTGATCCCTTCCGAGAAGGAATTCTCGAGGGAATTCAACGTGAGTCTGATCACTATTCGAAAGGCCATGGACCTGCTGGTTAGAGAGGGACTCGTGGCCCGAAAGAGGGGCTTTGGCACCTGGGTGCTGTCCTCCAACCATGGCAGGCTGCCCATAAAGATCAGCGGGAACTTCCGGGACTGGTTCGACTCGGTATCGGGCCGCCTCCAGAGGCTAGAGGCAGAGGTCCTGGAGGTGGGGGTGGTGGCCTGTCCAGAGCAGGTGGCGCGTGTGTTGGGGCTTGGGGAGGGAGAGCCCATCTGGAGGATGAAGCGGGTGAGGAAGTACAAAGGCGAGCCCATCTCCTATTACATCAACTACGCTCCCGCGGAGCTGGCCCGGCTGGTTTCGGCCGGCGACTTCAGAAAAAGGAGCTTCCTGGAAGTATTTCAGGAAAAGTTTGGGGTGCGGCTGGGGCGCATCGAGCAACGGGTGGAGGCCACTTTGGCGGACATGGATGTCTCCTCCATATTGGGGGTGGAGTTCGGCTCCGCGCTTTTCTTCGTTGAGAACGTCTACTACACGCTCCAGGACCGGCCTGTGGAGGTAACCCACATGTACTACCGAGGGGACAGGTACGTGTACAGGGCCAGCATTCAAATGGGGCAGGGGGAATCCAAAGCATGACTCTGGCAGAGAGCATACTGGCCGCCCGGTGCGGCAGGGAGAAGGTGCTCCCAGGGGAGTTCCTGGATGTGCCCGTGGATCTGGTCATGACCACAGACGCAACGGGCCTCATCAGCATGGAACAGTTCCGGCGTATGGGTGCCAAGAGGGCTTTTGATCCTGAAAAGATAGTGTTTGTCATGGACCACTTTGTCCCGGCCAGAACAGTGGAGTCCGCCGAGGCCATAAGGGCTCTGAGGTCTTTTGCCCGGGAATTGGGGGCCAAGTGGTTCGAAGGGGGACAGGCGGGGATCTGCCACGTGCTCTTGCCCGAGCAAGGGCTGGTGGCCCCGGGAGAGGTGGTGGTGGGGGGGGACTCCCACACCTGCACCTACGGGGCCCTGGGCGCCTTTGCCACGGGCATGGGCTCCACAGACATAGCAGTCGCAATGGCAACAGGCCAGGTCTGGATGAGGGTGCCTGAGACCTTGAGGGTGGTGTATAAAGGACGCCCCGGGAAGTGGGTGGGAGGCAAGGATCTGATCCTTCACACCATAGGGCTTCTGGGGGTGGACGGGGCCACATACATGGCCATGGAGTTCACAGGGGAAGCCCTCCAGTTCCTGGACATGGATCATCGCTTCACCATGGCCAACATGGCTGTGGAGGCAGGAGCCAAGGCCGGCCTTTTCCCAGTGGATTCCAAGACCCTGGAATACCTGGAGGGGCGTGTGCAAAAGAGGATGTCTCCACCTGTCTGGGATTCCCGAGCAGCCTGCCAGGAGCTCCTGGAGGTGGATGTCTCGGCCCTGGAGCCGCAGGTGGCCCTTCCACATTCCCCGGCCAATGTGAGGGAGGTGGGTTCTCTGGGGGGCCTCAGCATAGACCAGGCTGTGATAGGTTCCTGCACCAACGGCCGCATAGGGGATCTTCGCCTTGCTGCCCGAGTGCTCCAGGGCAAGAGAGTGCATCGGGAGGTGAGGTGTTTGGTCCTGCCTGGAAGCCCAGAGGTGTACCTCCAGGCCTTGGAAGAGGGGTTGGTGGCCGCCTTTGTAAAGGCTGGTGCCGTGGTGGGGCCCCCCACCTGCGGCCCCTGCCCTGGGGGGCACATGGGGGTCCTGGCCCAAGGGGAGAGGTGCGTGTCCACCACCAACCGCAATTTCCTGGGCCGCATGGGCAGCCCCAAGGCCGAGATTTTTCTGGCCAACCCGGCCGTGGCGGCTGCGAGCGCAATAATGGGCCGCATAGCGCATCCCGAGGAGGTTCTGGAGAGATGATCCGGGGCAGAGTGCACAAGCTGGGGCACAACGTGGATACCGACGCCATCATAGCAGTCAAGTGGGCCGGCCTCACGGATCCCAAAGAGCTGGGCAGACATTGCATGGAGACTCTGGATCCGGGCTTTGCGCAAAGAGTGAAGCCCGGGGACATACTGGTGGCAGGCAAGAACTTCGGTTGCGGCTCTTCCAGGGAAATAGCTCCATGGTCCATCAAGGGGGCCGGAATAGGCTGTGTAATAGCCGAGAGCTTTGCCCGGATCTTTTTCAGAAACGGCATCAACATCTCCCTTCCCTTGATCCAGTGTGCACAGGCGGCTCAGGCTGCCCGGGAAGGGGACATCCTGGAGATTGATCCAGCCTCTGGAAAGATAAGAAACGAGACTCAGGGGACCTGTTTCCAGGCCAGTCCATATCCCAAGTTCATACAGGAGCTCATACAGGCGGGCGGGCTGGTGGAATACACGCGCCAGGGGCTGGCGCGGGGCATCTAAGAAAAATCCATGGGGCGCTAGAGCATGATCGAGGCTCTTGTGGTCATTCTCCTTCTGGTTCTAATAGCCCTGGGGGTGGAGATATTCGTGGCCCTGGGGGCTTGCGGGGCCCTGGGTCTTCTTCTGGCCCGGGGACCGGACGTGTTGGCCCTGGCGGCCACCTCCCTTTTCGGGCAGGTTACCACCTTCGAGCTTCTGGCCTTGCCTCTTTTCGTGCTCATGGGTCATGTGCTGGCCAAGACCCCCATAGGAGGTGATCTTTTCCACCTTGCCTCCAGGTGGCTCTCCTGGCTTCCGGGGGGGCTGGCCATTGCTTCTGTGGGCGCCTGCACGGTCTTTGGTGCCGTAAGCGGGGTCAGCGTGGCTGGGGTGGCGGCCATAGGCTCCATGGCCGTGCCTGAAATGCTCAAGAGGGGCTACTCGGTGAAGTTGGCGGCGGGCTCGGTGGTCTGCTCAGGAGCCCTGGCCATGCTCATCCCCCCCAGCGTGCCGTTCATCATCTACAGCGCCATAACAGGGGAGTCCGTGGCAAAGCTCTTCATAGGCGGAATCCTGCCCGGTCTTTTCCTGGCAGCGGCCTTGAGCCTCTACATCCTGGTCCGGGTCATCGTATCCCCTGAGCTGGCCCCAGGCAGGCAGGAGACAAAGGCCGGTTGGAAGGAAAGATGGGAGAGCCTGGCCAGGGTCTGGCACGTGGGGGTACTCATCTTCCTGGTGCTGGGCTCCATCTACCTGGGTGTGGCCACCCCCACGGAGGCCTCGGCAGTGGGGGCTGCAGGGGCTTTTCTAATTGCAGGGCTGGTGTACCGAAACATGACCCCAAGAAGGATCTTCCAGATACTTCTGGAGAGCATGCGCATCAGTGTGGCCATCCTGATCATCATGGGAAGCGCCAAGATCTTCGGGGACTTTCTGAACATGGTAAGACTCCCCCAGCAGCTCACAGAGTTCATGCTGGGATGGCAACTGCCCAGGGAGTTCATGATCCTGGCAGTGCAGGCCCTGCTCATCCTGGGGGGCATGTTCGTGGATGCCGCTTCTCTCATAGTGGTCACGACCCCTATTTTGCTCCCCCTGGTGAAGGCCCTGGGGTACGACCCCCTTTGGTACGGGATAGTGCTGGTCATAAACCTGGAACTGGCGGTTGTGACCCCCCCTGTGGGGCTCAATCTCTACACCCTCAGAAGCTGTGTGCCCAGCCTCAAGCTGGAGGAGATAGTGCAAAGCAGCATCCCATTTCTCCTGGTGGAGCTGGCCTGCCTTGTCTTTTTCACCCTTTATCCACCCTTTGGGCTTTGGCTTCCAAGCCTGATGAGGTAGTCCCGCGGCCGGAAGGCCCTTTAGGAGGTGTCCATGGGAAATATGAACAGAAGAGGGTTCTTGAAAGGGGCGGCAGGGGGCATGGGTGCCCTGGCCCTCGGAACAAGGGGGATGGGCCTGTCCAAGGCATGGGCCGCAGGGCCTGCCCTCACAACGGTCACGTACCTGACTCCTGCGTACGAGGATCTCTTCCCGCCTGTCCAGGGTTTTGCGGACAGGCTCAAACAGAAACATTCCGGGGCGGTACAGGTGGATTTTTTCCACTCGGGAACCCTGGTCAAGGCAGACGACCAGACAGCAGCCCTAAGGGCAGGCACGATCCAGGTGATGTTTCACACCAGCTCCTACATAACCCGAACCTTCCCAATACTGGGCATCACTGGCCTGCCAGGCCTGGTGGATGAGCTTTACCGCCACGGAGAGCGGCTCGCCATGGAAGGTCCCCTCTGGAAGCTCATCAACGACGCCCTGGCCAAGGACAACACCTTCATGCTTACGGCGGGTGGTGCGGTCCTGGAGCCGGAATACATCTGGAGCGGGGCCCAGAAGGTGGCCAGCCTCTCTGACCTGAAGGGCAAGAGGTGCAGGATAGTCAGTTACGAGGCAGAGGAGGTGCTCAAGCCCTATGGCGCAGCAGCCGCGAGGATCCCCTCCTCCGAGCTGTACCTGGCTGTGCAGAGGGGCACGGTGGACGCGACCCTGGCCAATATCGGCACCGTCATGGGCAGAAAGCTCTACGAGCAGGTAAAGCACTGCTACAAGCTGCCCGTGACAGGTTTCACCATTTCCATATTCCTGCTTAAGAGTTTCTGGGACAAGCTCCCGGAAAATGCCAAGGCAGCCCTCTGGGATGCGGGGAAATGGTACGAGGAAAACAGCGCCCCCGTGATAAACAAGAAATTCTACCCAGAGGTGTACTGGCCCAGGATAAAGCAGGCCGGGATCCAGGTTTTCGAGCCCAGCCAGCAGGAGATTGAGGATTTCAGGAAAAAGAGCCAGCCCGTTTGGGACTGGTGGAAGAAACAGGTCGGGGAGCAAGTGGGACAAAAGGCAATAGATCTCAGCCTGGGAAAGGCCTAGAAGGGCACAGAGATGGGAGCAGCCGGCACAGCGGCGAGAAGGAGCATTTCCGCCCTGGGGGGACTGGGGGCCCTGGCCATGGGCTTCATGGTCCTGAGCATAACCTACGATGTGGCCATGCGTTATGTCTTCTCCAGGCCCACCAGCTGGGCCCTGGAGGTGAACACATTTCTCCTGGCGCTCCTCTCGGTGGTTCCGGCATGCGAGGTGCTCCAGGCAAGAAGCCACATCAGGGTGGGGTTCTTCCAGGAGCGCTTGCCCGGCAGCCTCAAACGTCCCGTGGCCCTGCTCAGGGGAGCAGCCGGGGCCTTCTTCTGCGGGGTAATGACCTGGAAAGGGGCCCTGATGACATGGCAGGCCTGGCAGCACAACGACCGCATGTCCACTTCCCTGGGAACCCCCATGGTCATACCTTACCTTTTCCTGCCTGTGGGTTTCGGACTCATGAGCATCTATTTCCTCCTGAGCGCGGCATCAGAAATGAAACCTCACCAGGATGGGGCAGGGGAAAAGCCAGGGAGCCCTCCCCAGGGGGGCCAGCAACAGGTTTAAAAACCCGGCCCCCTTCTCCAGAGGGAAGGCCGGCCAAAATCCGCTGGAAAGGAAAGAGCATGGAACTACCCAAGCAAGTCACCATCAGGGAGGTCGGTCCGAGAGATGGTTTCCAGTCCTGGCCCGAGTTCGTGCCCACTGAGAAGAAGCTGGAGGTGATCCGGGCACTTATCCGGGCAGGGGTGAAGGAGATGGAGACCACCTCCTTTGTGAGCCCCAAGGCCATCCCCCAGATGAGGGACGCCCCTGAAATCATGCAACTGGTGCCCAGGGGAAGCTGCCGCCATGCAACCCTGGTGCCCAACCTGAAGGGTGCCCAGCTGGCAATACAGGCAGGGGCAGAGGAGTTGGTGGTGGTCATATCTGCCTCCGAGGCCCACAACATGGCCAACATCAGGAGGACGGTCTCCCAGTCCCTGGAAGAGCTCGTGCCTCTGGTTTCCCTTGCCAAGGCCCACGGGCTTGGAGTCACAGGAGCCATATCAGTGGCTTTCGGCTGTCCGTACCAGGGGGAGGTGCCCGAGGAGGATGTTATGAGAGTTGCCCGGGGCTATCTGGAAGCCGGGGCAAACCGCATCCTCCTGGCCGACACCACTGGGATGGCCAGCCCTGCTAGGGTGAGGAGATTGGTGGCCAGTTTCAGGGAGCAGTTCCCGGAGCTGGAGGCTGGGGTTCATTTCCATAACAACCGCGGCACGGCCATGGCCAACCTGTACGCCGCCATCCAAGAAGGCATCACGGTCTTCGACACTGCGCTGGGGGGCATAGGAGGCTGCCCCAATGTGCCTCAGGCAGCCGGGAACTTGGCCACTGAGGATGTGGTTTTCATGCTGGAGGACATGGGGGTGAAGACTGGTCTGGATTTGGTGGGGCTGATTCGGGCAGCTCAGCTCCTGGAGGCTATCCTGGGCAGAGTTCTTCCGGGACAGGTAATGAAGAGCGGGCCCAGGGACCCCAAATTGGCCGAGGAGCTCTGCGGCATCAAGTGCCATCCATGAGGCAGGCCCCTTTGCTTGGAGAAAGGAGGGAACTGGAGGTGGGAAGCGACCTTCCATTGCGCGGGATCAAGGTTCTGGATCTGGGGCACGCGATTCTGGGGCCCACCTGTGGGCTCATCTTGGCGGACATGGGGGCCGACGTGGTGAAGGTGGAAAGGGCCCCCGAGGGCGACGACACCCGCCGCCTCAGGGGATTTGGGGTGGGCTTCTTCCACTATTTCAACAGGAACAAGAGAAGCCTGGCACTGGACCTCAAGCAGGAGGAGGGCAAGGAGGTCCTAAGGAGACTCATCCAGAGGGCCGACGTGCTTCTGGAGAATTTCGGACCAGGGACCATGGATCGACTGGGTTTCCCCTACGAGACATGCGCGGAGATAAACCCCGGTTTGATCTACTGCACCCTCAAGGGTTTCATGCCAGGGCCTTACGAGAAGAGGCCCAGCCTGGACAATCTGGTACAGATGATGGGGGGGCTTGCATACATGACCGGGCCCAAGGGGAGACCCCTCAGGGCCGGGACCTCGGTCATAGACATAGTGGGAGGCATGTTCGGGGCCATGGGGATAATAACCGCCCTGTACGAGCGTACCCGCACTGGAAAGGGGCAGCTTGTGAGGGCTACTCTCTTCGAGGCCACGGCTTTTCTGGTGGGACAGCACATGGCCATGGCAGCCATCACAGGGCAGGCACCCCCGCCCATGCCCGAAGGCCAGATGCCCTGGGGGATCTACGATCTCTTTGATTCCAGAGACGGAGAGATGATATTTTTGGGAATCACAAGCGACCAGCAGTGGGAGCGTTTCTGCGAAGTCTTCGGGCTGAAGGATCTGGCCGGCGACCAGAGGCTGCGCACCAACAACGACAGGGTGAGGGAGAGAGCCTGGCTGATCCCCAGGCTGAAGGAAGAGGTTTCAAGACTCAGTACCTCTGAGATCGTGGAGAGAAGCGAGAAAGCCTCCATCCCTTACGCCCCCATCCTGAGGCCGGACCAGCTCCTGGAGGACCCCCAGCTCCTGAAGGGGGGGGGCCTTGTGGAAACAGTGCTTCCCTCGGGCAAGAAGGCCAGGCTCCCCAAGCTGCCTCTCAGATTGGACGATTATGACTTCGGCCTTAGAAGAGAGCCCCCGGGGGTGGGGGAACATTCCCGGGAGGTCTTGGAAGAGGCAGGCTTTTCACAAGAGGAGATAGAGAGTCTATTGGGAAAGAAGGTAGTGACTTGCAGCCCCAGATAGGCCGCACAAGAGCCGGAATCCCAAGAAAGGAGGGGGGAGAGATGAGAAAAAGGAGAGCGTGGCTTTGGGTAGGGATCTGCCTGGGTTTATCTTTTCTGGTGGGGCACATGCCTGCTTTGGGCGCTTATCCGGAAAAGCCCTTGGAGTTTGTGGCTCCGGCCAACCCAGGGGGGGGCTGGGACCTCACCTGCCGCATGTCGGCCAAGGTGCTCAAGGAGGCAGGCCTGGTGGCCCAGCCCATCAATGTTGTGAACAAGCCAGGGGGCTTTGGTGTTGTGGCCATGACCGAGATGGTGCGCAACCGCAGGGCAGACCAGCATGTCCTCATAGCCTTCTCGGCCGTGCTCACCACGCAGATGGCCATAAAGAAAAACCCCTTCACCTACAATGACGTGAGCCCGGTGGCAGCCCTGTTCGTGGACTATGGGGTCATCTCCGTGCGCAAGGATTCCAAGTACGCCGACTTCAAAGACCTCCTGGAGGACTGGAAGAAAAATCCAGGGGTCCTGACCTTTGCGGGCAGCTCACCCCCGGGGGGGCTGGATCACATGAGGGTGGCCATGCTGGCCAAGGCAGCAGGGATTCCGGTGGACAAGGTAAGATACGTGGCCTTCCAGGGAGGGGCTGACGCCCTGGGGGCCCTTTTGGGAGGGCACACCACCGCCTTTGTGGGAGAGGCAGGCGAGATAGCCGGGCACGAGGAATCAGGCACCATCCGCTCCCTGGCCCTTTTGTCAGACAGGAAGCTGGGGGGGATCTTCCAGAAGGTCCCTCTGGCCAAGGACATGGGCTTGAACGTGGTTTCCCCCAACTGGAGGGGGTTCTACGCACCCCCTGAGGTGAAACCAGAGGTGCTCAAGTTCTGGGAGGAAACCCTGGGCAAGATGGTCCAAAGCAAGCAGTGGAAGGAAGTCCTGGAAAAACAGGCCTGGGTGGATTTCTTCCTGACAGGGGAGAAGCTCAAGAAATTCCTGGCAGACGAGCTGGCCAGTTACGAGACTTTGGCCAAGGAACTGGGCCTGGTGCAGAAATGATGGTGAGAGGGGAAATGGCCGGGGCTGGCCTGGCAGTGGTGCTGGGTGCAGGCTACCTCTGGGGGGCTCTGGCCATGCCCGAGATGTCCATAGGGGATCCCCTGGGGCCCAGGGCATTCCCTTTGCTTCTGGGGGCTTTGATGACGCTCCTGGGGGGTTCCCTGTTGGTTTGGCCTGCCCAGAAGGACTCAGGATCCATGGGGATATCCCTCCACACAGGGGCGCTGGCATTGCTTCTGGGCCTTTACGGTTATGGAATCCCGAGGCTGGGGTACCCCGCAGCCACTTTTCTTTTCATGGTGTTGGCCCCCCGCCTGCTGGGGGAGCGCTCTTATTTGTTGGGTCTGCTTCTCCCTGCGGGCATCAGCACAGGGGTCTTTCTTCTCTTTACCAGGATCCTGGACATGCCACTGCCTCTTGGAATCCTGGAGAAGCTGTTGGGGTGAGCCGTGGAGGCTGGAACCCTGGGGCATCTTTTTTACGGTTTCCAGATCGCCCTTTCCCCCATCAATCTGCTCTACGCCTTCTTGGGATGCCTGGTGGGCACGCTCATTGGAGTGCTTCCCGGCATAGGCCCTGCAGGCGGGATGGCCCTCTTGATCCCACTGACCTATGGAAAGGAGCCGGCCTCGGCCATAATCCTCCTGGCCGGGATCTATTACGGGGCCATGTACGGGGGGTCCACCACCTCCATACTGCTTAATGTGCCAGGGGAGGCAGCCTCCGTGGTCACCACCCTGGACGGGTACCAGATGGCCAGAAAGGGGCTGGCTGGCCCGGCCCTTTCCATAGCAGCCTTGGGATCCTTCATAGCCGGGAGCATAGGGGTGGTACTGCTGATGCTTGTAGGGCCTCCCCTGGCCAGGGCTGCCCTGAAGTTCGGCCCGGCAGAGATGTTCGCCCTGATGATATTCGGGCTTTCCACGGTCACGAGCCTCTCTGGGAAATCCCTCAGGAAAGCTCTTGTCTCAGTGCTCCTGGGGCTAATGCTGGCCACAGTGGGAACCGACCTGCCCACCGGGCTCATACGCTTCACCTTCGGGATCCCCAAGCTCATGGAGGGCTTTGACGTGGTGGTTGTGGCCATAGGCCTCTTTGCGGTCTCCGAGATACTCTCCTGCGTGGAAGAGATGAGGCAAGGGAGTTACTCAACCGCCCCACTGGGCCGTATCTGGCTTTCCCTCAAGGATTTCCTCCAGAGCCTAGGGGCAATACTTCGGGGCACCTTCACCGGCTTTTTCATCGGAGTGCTTCCCGGGGCAGCCCATGTGACCGCCTCCTTTCTCTCCTACACCCTGGAGAAACGCTTTTCCAAACACCCCGATAGTTTCGGCCAGGGAGAGATACGGGGAGTTGCGGCCCCGGAGTCGGCCAACAACTCGGCTGCTTGCGGGGCCTTGATACCTCTTCTGACCCTGGGGCTTCCGGCTTCCGCTGTCACGGCAGTTCTCTACGGTGCGCTGCTCATGGTGGGGGTGAGGCCCAGCCCTTTTCTTTTCCAAAAGCACCCCGATGTGGCCTGGGGGCTCATAGGGAGCATGTACATCGGCAACCTGATGCTCCTCATCCTGAACCTCCCCCTCATTGGGCTCTGGGTCCGGATATTGAAGACCCCGGCCCGCTGGCTTTTCCCGATAGTGTTGGCCGTTTCCTTTGTGGGGGTCTACAGCGTGAACAATGCCCCTCTGGATCTGCTCCTGGCTACCATCCTGGGAGTCCTGGGTTACTTCATGCGGAAGCTGGACTATCCCCTGGCCCCGGTGATCCTGGGACTGGTTCTGGGGGATTTGCTGGAGCAGGCCCTCAGGCAGACTCTCATGATATCCGGAGGAAGCCTGCTTCCTTTGATCCAAAGTCCCATGTGCCTGGTGCTTTTTGCCATGGCAGGGGTGGTTATGGTGGCCCCCAAGCTCATATACGCAAGGGGTGTGAAGCTGGAGACCGAAACCTGAGGGCGCCTGGGTGAAGAGGGTATCTTCAGGGGAAGAACTCCAGCCCGCTTAGCACCCCGTGGCAGCGGCATGCGGTAAAGAGTATCCAGCGGCCTGGATTTTCCCTTATTCTTTGCAGGATGGAGAGTAGCTCCCTTGCCAGTATTCCCCCCACCCCAGGGCCCAGCTGGCGGCTCCTGAGGCCTGCCACCCTGTGGCCTGCCACCTCCAGGGAGGAAAGCACCTGGTAAAGAGGGGCAGGCCTGGGAAGCCCTGTGACAACACAGGCCTCCCTGGGCTCGAGACAGTGCTCGGGGCAGCGAAAATTGGCGTAGCTGGCATAAAGGTCCTGGTCTTGGCCCTCCAGAGGATTGGGAATTGACAGGGGCTGGGGCACAGGAGTCTTCTGGGCCATGGCCTGCCCCGAGAGCTTTCGCAGCACCCAAGCATGGGCCAGGTGAAAGGGCACGGCCGGGACTATCCACTTGAGCTGGCCGGCCTCCATGAGCCGATCCAGGACCTGCACCCCGTCCCCCACCAGAGGAGTCACCCCGAGGGATTCGAAGCGGGCCGGAATCTCGGCCTTCAGGTCCACCAGGGCAATTTTCCAAGGCCTCCTGGCTGTTTTGAGGACTTCCACGGCCCGGCTGCCGAAGTGGCCTCCTCCCACCACCAACAGCTCATGGGAGCCTGCCTGTAGAGCCTCATCCATAATACTTCTTGGCCAGGGGTCTTGAGACCCCTATGGGATAAACCGGGAAGGTCTCGAACTTGACCAGGTCTATCCAGTCAGCACGCGTGGCTATGAGCCCCTTCATGTCAGTCTTGATCACATTGAAGGAGCGGCCTCCCTGCAGGTCTGTGAACTCGAAGAGCACCTCCACCCCAGGGGGCCATTTCCATTTGCGCCACTTCTCCTCCACCTTGCGTTGGTTCTGGATGGGCCAGGTGCAGATATTCATGAAAAGCATGAGGCACCTCCTCATCTTGGGGAGGCAACCTGCTCAGGAAGCTTCCTCCTGGCCGGCCTGCTCCCGCTCCAGGGTGAAGTAAGAAACATCTCCCTTGCCCGTCCTCACTATATCTGGAACATCGCTTGTGAGATCCACCACCGTGGAGTGCTCGGCCACTATGATCCCACCGTCTATGACCACCTCCACCATGTTCTTGAGACGCTCGTGGATTTCCTGAGGGTCGCTGTAGAGCTCCTGGTCTGACTTGGTCACGCTGGCCGTTATTATGGGATGCCCCAGCTCCCTGACCAGGGAAAGGCAGATGGGGTTGTCCGGGATCCGGATCCCCACTGTCTTGCGTTTGGTGAGCATGACCTTGGGCACCAACCTTGTGGCCTGGAGTATAAAGGTATAGGGCCCCGGCAGGAGCTTCTTCATGGTCTTGTACGCATAGTTGGAGACCTGGGCGTAGTGGCTTATGTCCTTCAAGTCCGAGCAGATGATGCTCAGGAGCCTGTTTCGCCCCTTCCCCTTGATGTCGTACACCCGTTGGATGGCCCCCTTGTTCAGTATGCTGCAGCCGATTCCATAAACCGTGTCCGTGGGGTAGGCTATCACTGCTCCCTTGAGGAGCTCCTCTGCCACCTGTCTGATCTTCCTCTTTTCCGGATTCTTGGGATTGATGCTGAGGAGCATGGCCTCCTCCTGGATTGGTATGTGCCGGGCGGCTGGCTCCCCTCAGGCCGCCCCTGTCCATATGGGCTGGAAACAGCCTCATCATGGCTCAAAGGGGCGGGCTTGACAAGCCCTGGAGCTTGGCGTGTGATAGCTGAACCCTGTGGCTGCAGCCAAGAGTTGAAGGCTCCCGAGGTTTCCGCTCCTAGCTGGACTTTGCTGGTTGCAGCTGCAAGAGGGGAAGACCTGGCAGGGGAGGGATTCCCTGCCTCCTGGAGAGCTGGCCATGGGCAAAGAGGCGGGCTCGGGGGTGGAACTCACCCTGGCAGGCAGAGCCCACAGAGTTGAGGAAGTGGAGGCTGTGGCCAGATCAGGCCTCAGCCTGGTGGAAATAAATCTCCTGCAGGGACAGGAGGCTTTGGCCAGGCTGGGGGAGCTCAAGGCCATGGCCCAAAGGTGGGACCTGGGATACCTGGTGCACGCCCCCAACGAAGGGGATCCCAATGATCTAAAGAGGCTGGGAGGCCCTTTTTTGGATGATGTTCTAAAGCTTCTGGGGCACTGTGTGGAGATCAAGGCCAGGCTCCTCACCATTCACTTCTGGATGGACCGGAGGTTCATCCCCCAGCAGGTGGCAAAAGAGAAAGTCCGGATCCTGGCCCAAATGGTCCGGGAAGCTGAAAGCCGGGAGGTGAAGGTCTGCCTGGAGAACCTGAGCGAGGACTGCCAGGACCTGTCTCCTGCCTTGAAGGAGATCCCAGGTCTGGGCCTCACCCTGGATGTGGGCCATGGCGAGCTCATGTGCTCCAGAAACAGGGCCCTGGAGATCCTGGAGCGTTTTCCTGACAGGGTCTGCCACGTGCACCTTCATGACAATCTGGGGGGGAACCTGGTGGGGGATGACCTGCACCTGCCGGTGGGGGAGGGAAGGATCGATTTCAGGACCTTCCTGGAGGCTCTCCTTAAAAGCGGGTACAAGGGGGCTGCCACGCTTGAGGTGCCATTGGGCGCCATGCGGGTCTCCAGGGAAAGGATCCTGGGGATCCTGGAGGAAATTCGCACAGGCCTCAGCAGGGGGCTATGAGACATGGGCCAAGGGGAGCTGAGGGGAAACCCCGCGCTTGAAGGGGTGAGGAAGGCCGCCCTGTCAGGCTTCGGAATGGAGCCTAGGGTGCCGGAGCTCCCCTCCAGCACCCGCTGGGGGGCTCATGGAGCTTCGTGAGGAGCCCTGGGGAGGGCTTTGAGAGGGGGGAGAAAGAGCATGGGTTACAGCAAGATCCTGCTGGAGAGATGGGATGAGGTCGCCCGCATAACCCTGGCCAGGCCAGAGAGTTTCAACTCGTACGACCTGGATCTGGCCCGGGAGCTGGAGCAGGCCATGGAGAGCTGCGGAAGGGATCCGGGGCTAAAGGCCCTGGTCCTAACGGGGCAGGGCAAGGCCTTCTGCTCCGGGGGGGACATCAAGGAAATGCATGATTGGATGCAGAGACAAGATGAGCCTGTCTCAGGGCTGTTTCAGCGCCTTACCAGACATCTCCACGCCACCGTGGTGGAGATGAGGCGAATGCCCAAACCCATCGTGGCTGCGGTAAACGGGGTTGCCGCAGGGGCGGGCTTCAGCCTGGCCATGGCCTGCGACATAAGGCTGGCCGCCTCCTCGGCCCGCTTCACCCAGGCCTACACCAGAATCGGGCTTGTGCCCGACGGAGGCTCCTCACATTTCCTGCCCAGGCTCCTGGGCTCGGCAAGAGCTACGGAGCTCATGTTCCTGAACAGGGTCCTGGATGCCCAGGAAGCCCTCCAGTGGGGAGTGGTATCCAGGGTGGTGGAGAAAGAAGCCCTGGCGCAGGAAGCCATGGATCTGGCCCGCGAATTGGCCTCAGGCCCGGCTGAGGCCCACAGGCTCCTCAAGGGGCTCCTGCGCACCAGCTGGGAGCTCTCCCTGGAAGCTCAGCTGGAAGAGGAGCGAAGGGCCATAGTGGAGGCATCCCTCCACCCGGACTTCAAAGAGGGCATTGAGGCCTTCCTGAGCAAAAGGCAGCCAAGGTTCGGAAGCTGAAGTTCAAAGCCGGGTAGCAGAATTGGGAAAAGGGGGGGAAGTTGGCCGGGTTGCTTGACCATTCCAGAAGGCCCAGGCTACCATAAAAGCTCTTGGGAACTAAGGGGGAAGGGCAATGCTGGATCCTCGCCTGCTCAGGCAGGAGCCTCAACTGATCAGGAGGGCTCTCCGGGAAAGGGGGGCTCCGCTGGACCTGGAGCAGGTCCTGGAGCTGGACGAGAGGCTCCGGGAGCTCACCCGAGCCTGGGAGGAAGCACAGCACAAGCGCAAGGGCCTTTCCCAGGAGATAGGAAGGCTCTTGCGGGAGGGAGGGGATGTTTCTTCTCTAAAGGAGGAAGTGCGCCTTCTGGGCCAGCGCATGGAGGAAACAGAGAGAGAGAGGTCCTCTGTCCAGGAGCAGCTTCAAACCCGCCTCCTGGAAATTCCCAACCTGCCTCACGAGAGCGTGCCTTTGGGCAGGGATGAGAAGGACAATCTGGAACTCAGGCAGTGGGGGGAGCTCCCGGAGTTCGACTTTGACCCCAAGCCGCACTGGGAACTGGGGGAGGAGCTGGGAATACTGGATTTCCAAAGGGGTGCCAAGCTGGCGCGCACTAGGTTCACCCTGCTGTGGGGTGCCGGAGCCAGGCTGGAGCGGGCCCTCATCCAGTTCATGCTGGATCTGCACACCTCGGAGCACGGTTACAAGGAAGTTCTCCCTCCCTTCCTGGCCAACACGGATTGCCTGAGGGGCACGGGTCAGTTGCCCAAGTTCGAGGAGGATCTCTTCAAGCTTCAAGGTTGGGATCTGTACCTCATCCCCACCGCGGAGGTCCCTGTCACGAACATCCACAGGGAAGAGATCCTGGAAGAGGCCCAGCTGCCCCTGCGCTACACCGCGTACACCCCTTGCTTCAGAAGCGAGGCCGGCTCGTACGGAAAGGATGTTAGAGGCTTGATCCGACAACACCAGTTCGACAAGGTGGAGCTGGTGAAGATAACAACTCCTGAGCGTTCCTGGGAAGAACTCGAGGGGCTCGTGGCAGACGCCGAGGAGGTACTGAGACGCCTCAGGCTTCCCTACAGGGTGGTGAGCCTCTGCACAGGGGATTTGGGATTCGCTTCAGCCAAGACTTACGACATAGAGGTATGGCTTGCGGGCCAGGGGGTTTACAAGGAGATATCCTCTTGCAGCAACTTCACGGACTTCCAGGCCAGAAGAGCCGGGATCCGGTACAGGCCCAGGGGCAGAAAGGGAACCGAGTACGTGCACACCTTAAATGGCTCGGGCCTGGCAGTGGGAAGAACCATGGTGGCCATCCTGGAGAACTACCAGCGGCCTGACCGCACCGTGGAGGTGCCCGAGGCCTTGCGTGCGTACATGGGTGGCATGGAGATCATAGGGCCGGAGCCTAGGGCCTGATTTGAGGAGAGTTGCCCCGTGCTGTAACAGGGGATTTGACAGGGTGGAGTTTCTGGGCTCAGATGTTTTCACTGAACCAGAGCTGCTCAGAAACAGCCTGGTCCCCCATTTGCCTATGGTACAAGATTCGGCTTGGGGCATGTGCCATGAGATCAATGGTGGTGGCACCAGGTTCCTGAACCTGGCGGGGGGGGTCATGCTGGGAGGCCGAATCAGGTAAGAAATTCATTGGGCCTGAAAGCGGAGGAGTGGCCGAGCGGTCTAAGGCGGCGGTCTTGAAAACCGTTGTCCCCCGATGAGGGGGGCCGTGGGTTCGAATCCTACCTCCTCCGCCAACCATCCTTGATTTCTTGTGGGGCCTCAGGGCCTGCATTTCCAAAAAAAGGGATTCACCCATCGCTGCAGGGCTGGAAAAGATGCTGCGCTCTCCCCTTGTTCCCGTCTTGCTCCTGCTTTTGATCCTGGCATCCCTCTTTGGCCTGGCCCAGGAGAACTATCTCCTCTTCCACGTGCTGGTGGAGCTCTCCACGGTTGTGATAGGGGCATGCGGTTTTCTGGTGGTCTGGGTTGCCAGAGGCAAGATCCAAAACGGCCTTTTCCTGGTACTTGGAATCACTCTCCTCCCCGTTGCGGGCCTCGCACTTCTCCACAGCCTGGCTTACAAGGGCATGGGGGTTTTCCAGGGACTGGATGCTGACCCGCCAACTCAGCTCTGGATTGCCAGCCGCTTGCTCCTGGCCGGCTCCATGGCCCTGGGGGCCGCGCTTTTGGGAAAAAGGCTCAGGCCGTGGCTTGTGCTCTGCATCGGTTCTTTGACGGCCCTGGCTCTTGGGGCATCCATCCTGCTTGTACCCGTTTTTCCCGCCTGCTTTGTGGAGGGCCAGGGTCTGACCCCCTTCAAGACAGGGGCCGAATACGGCATATGCGCGCTTCTGGGAATCTCAGGCCTCCTGCTCTGGAAGGCCCGGGAGCGCTTTGACAGAGGGGTTCTCAGGGCCCTCTTGGGGGCCGCTGCCATGGGTGTGGCCTCTGAGATGAGTTTTGCCCTTTACAAAGACGTGTACGGCCTCATGAATCTCATAGGTCACCTTTTCACCGTGGGCATGTTTTCACTGATCTTGCAAGCCCTTGTGAAAACAGGCATCCAGAGACCTCAGGATCTGCTTCTCAGGGAACTGGCTCTCAGGCAGGAGGCTCTCGGGACCTCGGAAGCTTTTTTTTCAGCCACCTTCAGGGCAAACCCCGAGGCCATGGTCATCTTCAGATTGGCCGACGGTGGTATCCAGGAGGTGAACGAGGGTTTTCTGGCCCTGAGCGGTTATTCCAGGCAGGAAACCCTGGGCCGGACTGGGGAGGAACTGGGCCTGTGGCTGGATCCCAGGGAGAGGATGGCTTTCATGGGGGCTCTTGCCCGCCATGGTTCGGTGCGGGAAAGGGAGTGCAGATTCAGGCTCCGCTCAGGGGAGATAAGGATCGCACAGCTTTCTGCGGAGGTCCTGGAAATAAAGGGGGTGACCCTCGCCATCACCGTGGCCAGGGACGTGACCGAGCAAAGAAAAGCCGAGGAGGGGCTACGAAAGGCCTTGCAGGAGACTCAGGAGGCCGAGCTGAAGCTGGAAAGGGCTCTTTCCAGGGCCAAACACAGAGAGGAGGAGGTGAGGGCCCTCCTGGAGGGAGCCAGGAGGATCTTGAGGGGGGATGATTTGCAATCCACTGTTCGGGCTCTCTATGATTCCTGCAAGCTCCTGGTGGGGGCCAAGGCGGGCTACGTGTCCCTGCTCTCCAGCAAGCGGGATCGGATGGAGGCTCTCTTCCTGGATGCCGGGGGGGAACAATGCAATGTTCCACCCGAGACTCCCATGCCCATAAGGGGGCTCAGGGCACAGGCAGTGGCTTTCAAGACCCCCTTGATTGAAAACGATTTTCCCAATACCTCATTTCCGGCTTTGCTTCCCCCGGGGCATCAGGAGCTGAGGAACGTGCTTTTCGCCCCCCTCATGATAGGGGAAGAGGTGATGGGGCTCATGGGCTTGGCCAACAAGCCCGGGGACTTCACCGAGCAAGATGCTGCCTTGGCCGCGGCCTTCGGGGAGCTGGCTGCCATAGCCTTGCAAAACACCTGGAACCTCGAGGCCCTGAAAAAAAGAGAAGAAGGACTGCGCTCCGTTGTGGAAAGCGCTCAGGATGCCATAGTCTCGGTGGACAGCCAGGGCCTGATCCTGCTGTGGAACCCGGCAGCCGAGAAGATGTTCGGTTACCCTCAGGCAGAGATCAAGGGTCAGCCCCTGGAGACAATAATTCCCGAGAGGTTCAGGGAGGCCCACCAAAGGGGCATGCTGAGGGCCCTTTCCCGCAAGGAAACCTCCTCCCCTTCCAAGCACCTGGAGCTGACGGCCAGGCGAAAGGACGGAAGCGAGTTTCCGGTGGAGCTTTCCCTGGCTGCCTGGAGCGCCCAGGGCAAGGCTTTCTTAACAGGCATCATCAGGGATGTCACAGAGAGAAAAAGGGCCGAAGAAGCAATCAGAGAGGCACACGATGAGCTGGAAAAGAGGATTGCACAAAGAACTGCCCAGCTGGCCCAGGCCAACCAGGCCCTCAGGGAGGAGATCCAGTGGAGGGTTCAGGTGGAGGAGAGGCTCAAGAGATCCCAGGAGGAGCTGAGAAAGCTCTCCGGAGCTGTCTTGGCCGCCCAGGAACAGGAAAGGAAACAGGTGGCTCAGGAGATCCACGACAGCGTGGGTCAGATCCTGGCCGCAGCGAAGTTTGCCACGGAAAGGGCCATTCTGGAGCTTTCCACCAGGCAGGGAGATGACCCACCCTCGGTTCTCCGCGACGTGGTGGCCATGGTGCAAGGAGCCATAGAGGAGGTCAGGAGGATCCAGATGGATCTCAGGCCTGCGGTGCTGGACGACCTGGGACTACTGGCCACCATAGGCTGGTTCTGCAGGGAGTTCGAGAAGGTTTACGGGTCCATCAAAGTTGAAAAGCAACTGGATGTGGAAGAAAAAAAACTGCCCGGGCCCTTGAAAATAGTGATCTTCAGGGTGCTCCAGGAGGCCTTGAACAACGTGGCCAAGCACAGCGGGGCCGACAAGGTGACGGTGAGCCTGTGGGGGAGCGATTCAGAGCTTTTCTTTAGAGTGGAGGACAATGGAAAAGGCATGAGTTTGGAAGAAATATCAGAGCAGCTCCCTGCCTCCCAAGGTCGCATGGGCATAGTGGGCATGAGGGAGAGGGTGGAACTCTCGGGCGGAAGCTTCTCCTTGGAATCTGAACCGGGCAGGGGGACGAGGCTGGAGGGCAGGTGGAAGCTTCTCCAAGCAGAATGAGCCCCTGGGGGCCCTTGCGGGGTTAAATACCCTGAAAAGTGGGCTTTTCATTTCTCGGCCTTGATCGTCCCTTCCTTCTCCACCAGTCCTTTCTCTATGGCAAAGGCTGTGATCGCAGCGGCATTGTGAAGGCCCAGTTTCCTCATGAGATTGGCCCTGTGTTTCTCCACTGTCTTGGCGCTGATATAAAGGAAATCGGCTATTTCCTTGTTGGTCCTGCCTTCGGCAATTAGCTTCAGGACCTGCCTCTCGCGGTCCGTGAGGGTCTCCCAGGCGCTGGTGGGCTTGAGTGTTTTTCTGCCGTCCAGATATCCCCCAATCACCTTGTCGGCTATTCCAGGACTCAGATAGGGCCTGCCCGAGATTACGTTCTTTAGGGCCAGAAGCAGTTCCGTTGAGCTGGCATCCTTCAAGACATAGCCTTCTGCCCCGGCTTTCAGGGTGGCCAGCACGTACTCCTCAGCGCTGTGCACGGTCAGGACTACCACCTTGGTCTTGGGGCACTGCTTCTTGATCTCCTTGAGGGCCTCCAGGCCGTTCATGCCGGGCATGGAGAGATCCAGCAGCAGGAGGTGGGGTTGCAAAGAGGAGGCCGTTCTTATGGCCTGGCGGCCGTCCGAGGCCTCTCCCACCACCTGGAACTCCTCTGCCGCACACAAAAGAGCCCGAAGCCCTTCCCTCAGGATGGTGTGGTCCTCCGCGATGACCACCGAAACCTTCTCCTGGGCCATGGAAGCCTCCCCTTTTCCCAGCTCCTTGCCGCTTTCACCCAAGACACGGCTGTGGGAAGCGGCTGCTTGTTCAGGTCAGTTCTTTACTCCTATGGGGGAAACCGGGGACCAATATACAGTATTCACCCCATTGGCAGCAAGCCTTGGCCGGTGCAAAGTGCAGGCTCAGACACACAAGATTCCATCACAGGGTGGGGACTCCCCTTGAGGGAAGTGGACTTGAAAGTCTTGCTGGTGGAAGACAACCCCGTATTTCGAAAGAGTTTCAGTGGGATGCTTTTAGCCAGGTTCCCGCACATGCAGATCCAGGAGACCTTCAGCCCCAATCAGGCCGTAAACATGGTTCATGCTCAGATGCCGGACCTGGTCTTCCTGGATATCCAACTTCCCGAGCAAAGCGGGCTCGAGCTGGCACGGAGAATCAAGAACATGCTGCCTTCTTGCTACATAGTGATGCTGACAAGTCATGACCTGCCCGAGTACAGGGAGGCTGCGCTGCGCTCTGGTGCTGACTGTTTCATTTGCAAGGACAAGGCAGGGCTACTGGAAATCCAGAACCTGGTCCTGGCCCTATGCGCCGCGGGGGACCAGAACAGGAATGGCAGCTGATGGGCGTTCTCTCCCCAGAATTCTCTCCAAGCAGGGGATGAGGCAGTGCAGGAAGGTCACATGATTGAGACGAGCTGAGAATGCCCCGGAGGGCCTTCATCTCGGGATGCCTGGTAACTGGGGGAGGAGTGCCCCGGGGCTTGGGCCCCCGGGAGCTGGGGCCTGGCAGGTGATGGGGTACTACACTGTAGCTGTAAAATACATTTTTTTACCTATTGCCACAGTTTCTTGTGCAGGTTTGGATTGGCCTATCCAAAGCCTAACGCCAATTACTGTTGGCAAGACTTCAACGGTTCTTTCAAATCCCAAGGAGGTGGAGATGATGCGCCAGCTAACAGGCCCAAGTCCGATGGGGGCTCTTCTTAAGGCTCTCTTGATGGTCGTGGCGGTGCTTGTAAGCACCCTAGCCGCATCCGAGGCCCTGGCCTTCAAGCTCAAGGTGGTGGACCAGAACGGCGATCCAGTGCGAGGGTTCCGCTGGCTGGTGGAGGAAGACACTACAGCGGACATAACCCCCGGGGTTTACCAGCCCCCGTCCCAGACCGTGAGGCTGAGCGTGTACCGAACTGGCTCGCCGGTTGCCAGGGCAGGGCATACACGAGGTGGCTCGGCGAACATCTCTGTGCCGCGGGGGAAGCGCTATTTTGTCTCGGTCCTGCCCGACGGGGGTTACTCCATGGCCGGCACCTCCGTTAGGGTGCCTGGTACAAACAAGGTCACTCTGACAGTCCAGAAGCACCCGCTTCCAACGGCCCAGATATCCGTAAAGGTCTTCCACGATATAAGGCCCATAAATAACGCCCCTGACGCCCAGGAGGGCGGGATCCCGGGATTCCACATCCAGGTCTATGACCAGCTGGGCCAGGTATACTTCGATGCCTTTGGAAACCCCCTGGGCACCACTTATCAAAGGGATCCCGTCACAGGGGAGTATCTCCTGGACGGGGAGGGCAATCCCATGATGGACGAGGTGGGAAACGGTATCTACTCGGATGCCAACGGCGAGGCAGTTATCAAGTTTCTGCCCCCGGGCAAGTACGGGGTTCGGGCGGTTCCCAGGCCCACCACAGTGCTTGTGGATGGGACCCCAGTGGATTTCCCGGACCCCAATGTGTGGAGCCAGACAGCCACCATAGAGGGAACCCCTGGCATAGATGCCTGGGTGCGCTCCGACGAGCCCCCTGCCCTTGTGGAGTTCGGTTTGGCCTTCTACCATGTGTTCATTGGCTTCGTTCACCAGCCATTTGACAATTTGGGATCTATCCCAAACCTAGGAGGCGCGACAGCCACGGTCTCCGGCACGATCCGCAACGTTCACCAGTCGAGGCCCCCTGCAGCCAACCTGAATGTGGGCCCGCCCGTGCCGGAGGCATGGGTGGGACTCAACCTGATGGAAGGCGGGCTTGCGGGGAGAGGGGTTTACGCAGCCCCTGCCGACCCGGAAACAGGCCAGTTCTCCATAGCCGGGGTGCCGCCTGGCACGTACCAGCTTGTGGTGTGGGACACCCCCTTGGACCAGATCTTCGGGTTTCAGACGGTAATAGTTCCTGATACCGGGGGGGCCGTGGACATGGGGGATGTCCTGCTCAACGCTTGGTTCGGCAGGCTTGTGGGAAAGGTCTTCGATGATCCCAACGAGAACGGCTTCCCAGACCCAGGAGAGGTGGGTGTGGAGAATCAGCTCGTGAACCTCAGGTTCCGAGACGGCCGCATGTACCAATCCACGAGCACAGGGGCTGATGGGACGTACGAGCTCAGGCAGGTCTTCCCCTGGTTCCGATGGATCGTGGCGGAGATTGATTTCTCCCGTTACAAGGCCACGGGCCTCACGGTGGTTGTGGACGACGGCGGGGAGATCCCCCCTGATTCTGGTTGGGACATGCCCTCCGAGGGGGTCAGAAACCCCCAACAACAGGCCAGCATAAACCCGAATACCGGGAACAATCTCTCCCGCACAGACGCAGGAGAGGTCATCACCCAGGCCCTCATTCTCTACGCAGACCAAAACCACAGAATGGACTGGGGCAAGAGGGACTACCTGGGGGATGAAAACGGAGGCATCTCCGGCATAGTTTTCTACGACACCACCCGGGCCTTTGACGACCCAAGGGAAAGCGTGGGAGATCCTTGGGAGCCTGGGATCCCGGATGTGAGGGTGAATCTTTACAGGGTGGACTCAGTGGGGCCAGATGGGACCCCCACGGCCATGACCCTGGCGAACACGACCCTTACGGACAGCTGGGACAAAAACATCCCAGAGGGCTGCATTCATCCAAGCCCTCCCCAGGACCTCTTCGGTGGGGCCATTGACCCCTGCGCCGAATTTCTGAGGACCTGGAACCAGGTGAGGCCCGGCGTGTACGACGGGGCTTACGCCTTCGCCCAGTTTTACCCGGGGGGCATCAGAAAGGACGCGAGGGGCAATCCAATATTGGATTCCGAAGGGAACCCCGTGCCTGTAGTGGCCGGGGAGTCTCCGATCCCTCTCACCACAGGACAGTGGGTGGTGGAAGTGGTGCCTCCAGAAGGCTACGAGGTGACCAAGGAAGAGGACAAGAACGTGGATTTCGGGGACAGGTACAAGCCTTCCACCAAGGCTCTCCTTCCCCCGTGCGTGGGTCCTCTCCACAGGGTTCCGGCTGAGCTGAGCCTGTTTCCTGGGGTTGCGGTGCGCGCGGACCTGGCCAATACAGACAGGCCTCTTTGCAACATGAAGCTGGTGGATGTGGTCCCGGGCCGCAACACGCCAGGGGACTTCTTCCTTTTCACCTATGTGCCCAGGGCTGCCAAGTTCCACGGCATGATCACCAATGACCTTACCAACACCTTCAACCCCAATGACCCGAATTTTGCTGAGAAGCTCTCCCCCGCCTGGATCCCCGTAGTAATCAGGGACTGGGCAGGAAGATTCCTTACCAAGACCTACTCTGACCAGTGGGGTGGATACCACTTGATGGTTCATTCAACCTATACCATCAATCCCCCCATTCCCACTGGAGTATCCCCCAGCATGGTTCAGGTATGCCTGAACGATCCAGGGGACGACCTCGCAAGACCGGATCCTTTTGTGAACCCGGCCTACGGGAAGGTTTGCTACACCTTTGATGCCTGGCCAGGCAGCACCACCAACCTGGACACCCCTCTTCTTCCCACGGGGGCATTCACAGGAGCCTTTGTGAACAGGCTTGACTGTGAGCTTCCCAACGGCACACCCAGGATCAAGCAGGTGAGGGGAGGGGCCTTTGCCGCAGGTCCAGCGGCCAGAATAAGAATAGACGCTTTGGGGCCGGTGACAGTACAGAACCCCGATTACAACCCGAGCCTCATGCCAGGGCCTGCCAACCCTCCCACCATAGTACGGGATTTCGGCTTTGGCACCAGAAGGGGCAAAGTGACCCTGGGCGGAGTGGAGCTGCAGATAATCCGCTGGAACGCCAAACGCATAGTGGCAAGGATCCCGACAACAGGAGCCCCTGCGGGGCCCAACCAGCTCCTGGTGCAAAGGGGAGACAACGGGCTCAGCACCCAGGTGGGCCTCACTCTTACCGTGGGTCTGCAGCCTGGCCAAAGCATGAGGAGGGTCCCGGGGGATTACACAACCATCCAGGCTGCGCTGGATGCGGCCAACCCGGGGGATCTCGTGCTTGTGGGGCCGGGGCTCTTCACTGAGAACCTCATCATGTGGAAGCCCGTGGCCTTGCAGGGGGCCGGGGAGGGCTCCACGGTCATAAACGGGCTTCAGTTCATGCCCGACAACGAGCCTGCCTGGCTGGCCAAGATGGATGAGCTTGTGAGCTCGGCTCAGGTGAGCCTGGTGCCCGGCCAGAGAACGGACTTTCTGGTGGACAGGGGGGCAGGCGTGACCGTGCTTGGGAAAAATGACGGATCCTTTGTCGGGGGACGCATAGACGGTTTCACCATAACCCAGTCCCTGGTGGGCGGGGGGATCTTTGTGAGCGGCTACACCGATGGGCTGCAGATAAGCAACAACAGGATCGTAACCAACTCAGGGAACTTTGCTGGAGGCATCCGTGTGGGCTGGCTCTCCACAGTGGACCCCAACACAGGGGACTACGCCGACGCAAGCAACACCAACCTCACGGTCAAGTTCAACCACCTGAACCAGAACGGCTCTGTAAACGGAGGCGGAGGCCTGGCCTTGTTCACCGGCTCGGGCAATTACACGGTGGAGCAGAACTTCATCTGCGGGAATTTCAGCGGCCTGCAAGGGGCGGGTGTTGCCCATGTGGGGCTTAGCCCCAACGGGCGCATAGAGCGCAATACCATAATCTTCAATGAGGTGAGCACGGGCGACAAACCCATCCGCGGAACCGTGGGGGGACAAGGCGGCGGAGTGCTGGTGGCAGGAGAGGATCCTGCGGCAGGCCAGGCCTTGAGCCCCGGGGCCGGCTCCGTGAGCATCAACAGGAATCTGATCCAGGGGAATGCCGCAAGCCACGATGGGGCCGGGATCGCCCTGGCCCAGGTAAACGGCCAGGATGTGGCAGCCAGCCCAGGAGACCCTGCTGCCTGGTACTCGGTGAATGTTTTCAACAATATGGTTGTGAACAACGTGGCCCAGCTGGCCGGGGGAGGGATCTCCCTTGCGGATGCCCTGAGGGCCAGGATAATCAACAACACCATTGCCGACAACGACAGCACGGCCACCAACAGGGCGGCTTTCCTGGACCCCGCCAATCCCAACCTCACAACTCCCCAGCCCGGGGCGGGAATAGTCTCCAGGGCCCACAGCGCTGCTCTGGCTGGGGTAATCGGGGCAGGTTTTTCAGATCCCCTGCTCCACGATTCCATAGTCTTCGAGAACCGTTCCTTCTACTGGGACGGCTCGGCCAGTGGCGGTTTAGGAGCTCTTCTGCCCGATCCTTCCAGCCCGGCTTACTCGGATCTGGGAGTCATAGGCACCGGGGGTTCCTTGACCTGCAATAACTGCATCTTGACGGGTGGAAGCCCCTCCTTTGCCCAAGCCTACTTCAACGAGCTCTTTGCTGCCGGAGCCGGAGGAGAGGGGGGCAACTTCGTGAGCGTGGTCTTCAGGCCCCTCAAACAGACAGGGGACTACCACGTGACAGCTGCCAACAACGTGGGGCAGGCGGCCTTCCTGCCTCCAGATTTTTCCGAGCTGGCCAGCGATTTCGACGGCCAGCCCAGGCCCAGGACGGCGCCCCTGGATGCTGGGGCCGACCAGTTCCTGCCTTGACGCAGGCAAAGGGGGGCGGGGGTGATGCCCCCCTTTTTCAGAAGCCCTAGGGGCAAGGAGGTAGATCATGAAGCCAAGAAGTGCATGGGGAATCGCAGCCCTGGTCCTGGTTGGGCTCTGTTTTGCGGCCTGGCCCTGCCTGGCCCAGCTGAACCTCATGGTTCAATGCCCGGCAGACACCGACGGTATAGACGCGGACGGGGACGGGAATCCAGCCAATGACATAGTCTGCAAGCACATCACGGCCGGAGACGGCTTTGCCACCATGGCGGACGGGACAGTGCTCTACACCTTCGGTTTTTCAGAGGTGCCCGAAAGCACGCCTCCGGATCAGGTCTTTGCCCAAAGGCAGGTGGTGGCAGAGCTCCCGGGCCCCAGCATAGTGCTCAGGGAGGGTCAGGAGTTGTACCTGAACCTGACCAACGTGGGCATGATCAACAGGCCTGATCTCTTCGACACCCACTCGGTCCACTGGCACGGGATACCCAACTCGGGGTCCATCTTCGACGGGCTCCCGGAAAGCGCCCCCACCGTGAGGATGGGGGCCACATTTCCTTACTATTATGCCACCCAGGGAAAGGAGGGGACCTACTTTTACCACTGCCACGTGGAGGTGGTGGAGCACATGCAGATGGGCATGATCGGCCACATCTACGTGCTTCCAAGGCAGGACCAGGATACTGCCCTCAAGAACTCGGGAAATCCTCCCTTCGCCGGGTTTGCCTACAACGACGGGGACGCCTCCACGGGATATCATGTGAGCAAGGCCCTTCAGCTCGCAGGCTTTGACTCCAGGTTCCACATCCAACACATAGGCATCCAGAACCTGCCTTTCGCCCAGCTCAAGGATGACTATCACTTCATAAACGGGAGAGGATATCCGGACACCGTGAACCCCGATCCCCTAGGGGCCAGCCCGGAGAACAACAATCATCCTGCTCAGCCCCTGGACTCCAGGATCCAGGCCAACCAGGGGGAGAGGATACTGCTTCGTATCCACAACATAAGCACCACGCACCTCTTCACCGTGCGGGTCCTGGGGATCCCCATGAGGGTTGTGGGCCTGGATGGCAAGCTCCTGAGGAACGGGAGCAGGGATCTTTTCTACGAGACCAGTTCCCTGACCATAGGAGGGGGGCAGGCCGCAGACCTGCTTCTGGACACCACAGATGTGGCCCCTGGCACCTATTTCTTTTACACCACTAACCTGGACGACCTGATCAACGGCCAGCAGGACCGGGGCGGTCTGATGACCGAGATCGTGGTATGCCCTGCCTCTGGCTGCGGGGTTTGAACCATGAGGGTCGATGACGCAAGGAGGCCGGAGATGAGAAAGAGGAGATGGTTCGGCATGGCCCTGGCCGCAGCGGCCCTCTGGGCGATTGTCATGGAGCCCGCGGCATGGGCCAAGATCCTGGGTGTACAGGGCACGAGCTTCCAGCTTGTGGCCAAGCAGGACAGGATCACTCTGGGAGATGGGGACTCCGTTCTAATGTGGGGCTTTGCTCTGGGGAATGGCCGCATGCAGTATCCGGGGCCCACTCTCATAGTGAACCAAGGCGACACGATCACGGTAAACCTCAGCAACGCACTTCCTGCCACAGCCGGGAACGTCTCCATACTGTTTCCGGGGCACGATGTCGCGGCCTCGGGGGGGGTGGCCGGGGCATTGACCCGGGAGGCGCCTCCTGACGGCACCACCACGGTGACTTACACCTTCACGGCCTCGAGGCCGGGTACATATGTTTACCACAGCGGCACCAGGCCGGATCTGCAGGTGGAGATGGGGCTTCTCGGGGTCATCGTGGTGAGACCCACGAGCCCAACCCCCAACTCGGCTTGCCCCCCTGTGCCGGACGGGCACAATGCAGGACCTGACCCAAGCCTTTGCGTGGGGACCAAGTTCGGGTACGACCATGAGGACACCGCCTATGACCGGGAGTTCTTGATCGTCATGACGGATATGGACCCCCGTGTGCACAGGCTGGTGGAGTTCGGACGCATGGATGAGATCGATACCACAAACTTTTTCCAGACAGTCTGGTTCGCCAATGGTCGCAATTTCCCGGACACCATAGCCAATGCCCAGGTGCCGTGGCTGCCCACACAGCCTTACAATGCCATTTTTCTCATGCACCCTGGTGAGAGGCTTCTGGTCAGGTTGGTCACCCTGGGCCGGGATCCCCATCCTCTACATTTCCACGGCAACCACATAAGGGTCATAGCGCGCGACGGGAGGCTCTTGAGTTCCGCCCCGGGCAACGGGCCCGACCTCTCGTTCGAGCGTTACACGGTTGCGGTGAATCCTGGTCAGACCGTGGACGGATTGTACAGGTGGACAGGAGCGCTCATGGGTTGGGACATTTACGGGCACGCACCTGGAGATGATCCGGCGCCGTACGAGTTCCTGGGGGACCATGGGGCCAACTTCCCTGTGATCCTGCCCTCCAGGGACGACGTGGTGTTCGGGCAGCTCTACAGCGGAAGCCCCTTCCTGGGTGGGGAGGGATCTTTGCCTCCAGAACACGCCGGATTGAACGTGGGAGGGGGGTTCTTTTACATGTGGCACTCCCACACCGAGAAGGAGCTGGCCAACAACAACATCTTCCCGGGGGGCCTGATAACTTTTCTGGGTGTGGTGCCCTGGGACGTGCCCCTAGAGGCAGAGTGAGAAAGGAGGCTCGGGATATGCGATCCAGGACCTTATCCGTGCTCTTGAAGAAAGTTTGCCTGGCCCTGGGCTTCCTTCTGGTCTGGGCTGCAGGCGCTGCGGCAGTGGAGTACAACCTTACCGCCAAGGTGGGCTCCATGAGCCTGCCTGACGGGCAGACAGTGCCGATCTGGGGCTTTGCCCTGGGAGACGGGCCTGTCACAGTGCCGGGTCCCAGGCTGGTGGTTCCTCCTGGAGAAGGCCTGACCGTTCATCTGACAAACCTCTTGGGGGTGCCGGTCTCCCTGGTAATCCCAGGACAAAAGCTCCCTGACAATAACACCGGACCTGTCTGGACAGACTGGCCCAACGAGACCACCTCCTGGTCCGGGAGCCGGCCCGCCGGGAACTACACGGCGAGAGTACGCTCCTTTGTCCACGAGGTGGCCCCAGGAGGAACCGGGACCTACACATGGAACAACTTCAAGGAAGGGGCTTTTCTTTACCAAAGCGGCACCAACCCGGCCGCCCAGGTACAGATGGGTCTTTACGGGGCGGTGGTAAAGAATTTCGATGTGGACCAGGCTTACAGTGATTCGGAAACGGGCTTTGACAAGGAGATCCTGCTGGTTTATAGCTCCTTGGACCCGGTCATGAACCGGGCAATTGCCTCAGGCCAGTTCGGCCCTGGCAAGACAGTTCCAAACACCAGAGACTATGCTGCCAAGTACTTCCTCATAAACGGGAAGGCCTGGCCAGACCCGGCCCAGGAGAGAATAAACGGATGCACGGAGATTCTGGCAGGAGAGGATGTGCTCCTCAGGTTCCTAAACGCAGGATACCAGACCTTTGTGCCTGTGTTCCTGGGGCCATACCTGACACTCAGGGCCGAGGACGGGAACATCTATCCCTTCCCCAAGGAACAATACTCCCTGGAGCTGGCTGCAGGCCGCTCGGTGGATGCCTGGTGGAGCCCGTCCTCAGAGGGCTCTTTCACCCTTTACGATGGCAGGGGACATCTCACCAATGCAGGGGCTCCAACCCCCGGAGGACTAATAGCAAGGCTGCAGGTGGGCCAGCTTCCCGCAGACTCCCAGGCACCTGTGGTAACGGGCCTTTCGGCTTCCCCCAACCCCACGGCTGGGGCCACCAATATGGCCCTGACAGGGACTGCCACGGATGTGGCCACAGGCTGCTCAAACATCCAGGCAGCCGAGTACTGGATCGGCTCCACTGATCCGGGGGCCGGAAGCGGCACCCCCATGAGCCCTGCTGACGGCACCTTTGACTCGGCCGAGGAGGGGATCCAGGCCACGGTGGATGTCTCCGGGCTTTCCAACGGGGTCCACACAGTCTGGGTGCGGGCCATGGATGCCACAGGGTGGGGCAGCGCCTCTTCCTTGCAGCTTCAGGTGGGACCACCTGAGACTGTGGCCATTTACAAGACTCGCTACAGAAGGTTGAGCAAGACCCTGAAGGTGTTCGCCCGGAGCACGGCCGCACCAGGCAGTGTCACCCTCACGGCAGTGGGGTTCGGGGACCTGGCTTATCGGTCCACGAAGAACGATTATTTCGGGAAGTTCAAACCTGTTGCCAGCAAGCCTCCCACAGTGACCGTGGTCTCCACAGGAGGGGGCTCGGATACCAAGCCGGTTCCCTATCCTTGAGGTTTGAGAGCAAGGCAGCCCTGGCAAGAGGGGGAGGGAGGCAAGCATTTCTTCCTCCCCGTTTTTTTTCTGGGCAAGGAAATCTGCAGGGGATATGCTAAGAAATTGAGGTGAAGGCATGGGCAGAATGATCCTGGGAGACAATCTGGGTGAGAGGATAAAAGTGGGGCTGGCCTGGTTTTTTACCGCGGTCTTGATGGCCGGTTGCGCCCCAGCCCAAAGCAAGGTTTTCCCTCCCGCTCCACCTAGGGCCTGCGGGGTAGAGGTGGAAAGCTTTCGTGTCACGGGAGGAGGGGGGTTCCTGGATCTCAGGTTCAAAGTCCTGGAGCCGGAAGCAGCCTCGTCTCTCCTGGACCCATCGGTCCCGGTCAGCCTGGTGCATGAGCCCAGTGGTCGGGAGTTGACGGTGGCCTCAAGCAAGATAGGCAAGCTAAGACAACGCACAGCAAGGCCCGAGACCGGAAAGGAATATTTCATCTTGTTTAGGAACTCTGGGGGCCTTGTGAATCCCGGGGAAAGGGTGACGCTGAGGGTGGGCAACTGCAAGGTGGAGGGCCTGGAGGTAGAATGATCCTGGATGCGGCCGTCCTGGCCCTGAGCAGTGGCTCTTTCTTGTCATCAGGAGCGGCCTTGGCATCTGCGGGGCTGGGGACACACATACTGGCCCATTGGGATCTGAGCAGCGGAAGCGAGTTGCAACTTCGCCTGGAAAGGCGCACATATCTCATCTCCACCCTTCTTTCCTTTGTGATGGCCATCCAGATCTTCTCCTTGTTTCTATTTGTTCACACCGCAGATCGCCTGCATGGGCTCTTCGTTGGGGTTATGTGCGCTGCAGGCAGCCTAAACGTGAATGGCTTTGGTTACCCGGCCCTTTTTCTGAAGCTGGCCAATTCCATACTCTGCGGCCTTTGGATCATAATGAACCGCACTGATCAGGCCTCTCCGGACTATCCGCTCCTGAGGCCCAAGTACCGCATGTTGCGTTGGATGGCCGTGAGCCTCAGCTTGGAAACAGCCCTCCAGAGTGCCTACTTCCTCAACATGGAGCCCCACCTGATCACTTCATGTTGCGGGGCCCTTTTCGGCAGTGGGGCAGAAGGCCTTGGAGGGGACCTCGGGGGGATTCCACCCGGGCCGGCCAAGGTGGTATTTTTCGTGGGGATGGCTCTCTTGGTGAGAACGGGGATCCAGATGGTGGCGAGGGACTCGGGGGCCAGGGCCTTCTGCCTTATCAGCGGCCTGCTTCTGGGCTGGTCCTTGGTCTCGGTGGTAAGCTATGTCTCGGTCTACTTCTACGAGCTACCCACCCACCATTGCCCTTTTTGTATTCTTCAGGCCGAGTACAACCACATAGGTTATGTGCTCTATGTACCGCTCCTGGCAGCCGGTATCTGCGGCCTTGGGGTGGGGCTCCTGGATCAATATAGGCACGTTCCCTCATTGAGAGAGAGGCTTCCCGCCATTGAACGCAGGCTTGCATTGGTGAGCCTTGCAGGGTATTTGTGTTTTGCCGCAGTGTCCTCCTATCCCATGGTTTTTTCGGATTTCCGGCTGGTCTCCTAAAGAGGAGGTGGGAGCAAGTGAGACATTTGGGAAAGCTGGCTAGATGGACGGTGCCCCTTTTTGTGGCTTTTGCAGCAGGGTACGGGCTGAGGGGAAATGGCAAGGAGGCCCACCTGCATGGCTTTCAGCCCATCTCCCATCAGGAGGCCCACAGGGAGCAAGGGGAGGGGCTGTACGTCTGCCCAATGATGCATATTGCCCCCACACACAAGCCAGGGCAGTGTCCGGTTTGCGGCATGGACCTGGTAAGGGTATCTGGCAGCATGCAGGAGGAAGGTGAAGGAAGGGCAACCGTGAAGCTCACCCAAGAGGCAGCCAAGCTGGCCCAGGTGCAGGTCACGGCCGTGGAGAGAAGACCGGTCCAACAGGAGCTACGTCTTTACGGCCAGATAGATTACGACCTTGCCCACTTGAGCTATGTGAGCGCGTACATGCCCGGGGTTGTCAACAGGGTCTACGTGGAGAGGGCGGGGGTATCGGTGCGCTGGGGGCAGCCCCTTTTGGATTTCTACTCCTCGGAGCTCTACGCCACAGAACAGCAGCTCTTCGAGGCCGCCCAGGTGGTCCCGGGGCTGCTGGCTTTCAGGGAGGGCACCCCCCACGTGGCCCGAAAGGGGGAGGTGGAGAGCCGGGGGCCTGTGGATGAGTCGGCACGGCAGGAGGCACTCAGGAAAATGGCGGCCATCAGGCACAAGCTGAGGATCCTGGGACTCTCCAAGCGGGACATAGACGAGCTGCAGCAGCGGGCCGAGCCCACGGGTATAGCCACCTTGACCGCACCCAGGGCAGGGGTGGTGATCCGCCAAAACGCCACGGAGGGCCTGTACGTGAACACAGGCACGGTGCTGCTGGTCATAGCTGACCCCAAGTACATATGGCTCAGGCTGGATGCGTACGAGGCGGACCTGCCTTGGATCAGAAACGGCCAGGAGGTGGAGTTCCAGGTGGAGGCCTTCCCGGGCGAGAAGTTCCGAGGCAGGGTCACCTATGTTGATCCCATATTCAATCCCAAGACACGTACCACCACCGTGGGGGTGATGGTGCCGGACACAGGCAGGCTTCGCCCCGAGATGATCGCCAGGGCCGTGCTCCTGGCGGACATAGGCCTGGAGCCCGGCGCAGCCTTGCCTGGACAGCCTCCAAGACGCCCCCCCTTGGCGATTCCGGCCTCAGCTGCCCTGATCACAGGGAAAAGGGCCTTGGTTTATGTGGCCGTGCCAGGACAGGAATGGACCTATGAGGCCAGGGAGGTGGTCCTGGGGCCCAGAGGGCGGGATTATCTGGTGGTGAGGGAAGGCCTGGAAGAGGGGGAGTTGGTGGTCACAAACGGCACCTTCAAGATAGACAGCGCTTCCCAGATCCTGGCCAAGCCCAGCATGATGAACCTTCCAGCCAGGAAGCCCAAGAGCTGAGGTGAGAGGTGACAGAGGATTCGGGCACCCGCTCCCCCTTGAGGGCTCTGATCAGCTTGTGCCTGGATAGGCCTGGCATGGTCCTGGCCATCCTGGCCTTGGTCTGCTGCCTGGGGGTGAGCTTCGCCCCCTTTGACTGGGATCTGGGAGGTCTGCCCCGTTTCCCGGTTTCTGTGGATGCCATTCCCGATGTGGGTGAAAACCAACAAATAGTCTTTACGGAGTGGCCCGGCCGCTCCCCCCAGGATGTTGAGAACCAGGTTTCCTATCCCCTCACCTCAGCCCTCTTGGGCATGCCCCAGGTGAAAGCCATCAGGTGCACCTCCATGTTCGGTTTCTCCATTGTTTACGTGATATTCCAGGACGGAGCGGACTTTTACTGGTGCAGGAGCCGCATCCTGGAGAAGCTGAACAGCCTTCCTCAGGGCACGCTCCCCCCAGGGGTTCAACCCACCCTGGGTCCGGATGCAACGGCCTTGGGCCAGGTGTTCTGGTACACCCTGGAAGGACGCGACCCGCAGGGACGCCCCACGGGCGGCTGGGACCTTCATGAGCTTCGTTCCATCCAGGACTGGCAGGTGCGCTTTGCTTTGCTTTCAGCAGAAGGGGTGAGCGAGGTGGCTTCTGTGGGCGGGCTTGTGAAGGAATACCAGGTGGACCTGGATCCGGCCCTGCTCAGGGCCAGGGGTGTGACCCTGGAGGAGGTGGTGGGGGCCCTCCAAAGAGCCAACCAGGAGATCGGGGCCCGCACCATGGAGGTGAACCGCGTGGACTACGTGGTGAGGGGGCTGGGCTTCGTGAGGGATCCAAAAGAGCTGGCAGAGGCAATCATCAAGGTGAACGAGGGGGTGCCCCTTCTGGTGCGCCACGTGGCCCAGGTGAGTCTGGGGCCGGCTGCCCGCTCCGGGATCCTGGACAAGGAGGGCGCGGAGGCCGTGGGGGGGGTGGTGGTGGTGAGGTACGGGGAAAACCCCCTCAAGGCCATCAAGAATCTGAAGCTGAAGATCCAGGAGCTGGCCCCCTCCCTTCCCCGCAAGAGCCTTGCGGACAACACCGTGAGCCAGGTCAGGATAGTGCCTTTCTACGACCGCACCCAGCTCATAGAGGAGACCCTCTGGACCCTCCAGGAGGCCCTGGTGCAGGAGGCCCTGGTGGTCATGGTGGTGGTGCTGGCCATGGTAGGGCACATAAGAAGCGCACTGCTTGTCTGCTCCGTGTTGCCCCTGGCCGTGCTTTTTTGTTTTGTGGGCATGAAGCTGCTGGGGGTGGAGGCCAACATCGTGGCCCTGGCGGGGATAGCCATAGCCATAGGAACCCTTGGGGACATGGGAATCATCGTGACCGAGAACGTGCTGCGCCACCTGGAGAGGGCCGGCCCAGGGGAGGACCGGAGGGCCCTCATCCGGAGGGCTGCAGGAGAGGTGGGAGGGGCCGTGGTGGCTGCCATGGCTGCCACGGTGGTGAGCTTTTTGCCCATTTTCGCCTTGAGCGGGGCCGAGGGGAAGTTGTTTCGGCCCTTGGCCATGACCAAGACCCTGGTTCTCTTGGCCTCCATGCTGGTGGCAATGACCGTGCTCCCGGTGGGAGCAAGGCTCTTGCTGCACCAGAGGCTGGAGAGATGGGCAGGCAGTCGCCTCTTCCTGGAAGCCCTTGCCTGGACCGGGCTTCTGGTGGCCTTACTGTGGAGCCCATGGCTGGGTGGGGCCATGGTGCTTCTGGGGGCATGGGGCTTCGTGCAAGCAGGGCTTTCCCAGAGGGCCAGGGCGCGCAGCACGCATCTGGCCAGGTGGGTGCTGGTCATGGGATTTCTGGTGCTCCTCTGCTCCCAGTGGCTGCCCCTTGGCCCAGAGGGGGGCCTGAGGAGGAATCTGCTTTTTGCCGGCCTGTTCTTAGGAGGGGCCTTGGGTTTGGTGCTCTCGGTCCAAAGGTGGTACCCCAGGATCCTGGGCTGGTGCCTGGAGCACAAAGCCGCTTTCCTTTGCCTGCCGGGAGCCCTCCTGGTAGTGGGCCTTACTGTCTGGCTGGGTTTCCCCAGGGTGTTCGGGTGGCTTCCCTCCTCGCTGATGCGCACAGGACCCGTGTCTTTCCTGGCTCATCTTTTCCCTGGTTTGGGAAAGGAGTTCATGCCGCCTTTGGACGAGGGCTCTTTTCTGTACATGCCCACTGCCATGCCCCATGCTTCCCTGGCGGAGCTCCTGGAGATCCTCCAGCTCCAGGACCGAAATATCAGGGCCATACCTGAGGTGGAGACCGTGGTGGGGAAATTGGGAAGGGCCGAATCCGCCCTGGACCCTGCACCCCTTTCCATGGTGGAGACCCTCATCCAGTACAGGCCGCAGTACCTCAAGGACCAGAAAGGGAACATCCTGACTTTCAAGTATGAGAGGCAAGTGCTGGACTTGGCCAGGGACCCCGAAGGCCGGCCCCTTTTGGCCCCAGACGGGTTGCCCTACCTAGTGCAGGGGCGGTTCCTGAGAGATGAGCAGGGAGGTCTCATCCCAGAGGCTGGGGGAAGGCCCTTCAGGCTCTGGAGGCCGGCTTTGGACCCCGGCTTGAATCCGGGCAGGAATTCTTGGCCGGGCATAAGGGACACCAATGACATCTGGGATGAGATACTCAGGGCAGCCAATGTGCCAGGTGTGACCGTGGCCCCCAAGCTGCAGCCCATCTCGGCCCGCATGGTCATGTTGCAAAGCGGCATTCGTGCTTCCATGGGTGTCAGGGTGAAGGGGCCAGACCTGCGCAGCATCGAGGAGGCCTGTTCCCTCCTGGAAGAGGCGGTGAGGGAGGTCCCCTCCGTGGACCCGCTCTCGGTCATAGCTGACAGGATCATGGGAGTTCCCTACCTGGAGGTAAGGCCAGAGCGTTCTGCCATGGCCCAATACGGGGTGGACCTGCAGCAGCTCCTGGATGTCCTGGACGCGGCGGTGGGGGGCCGCAGGGTCACAACCACGGTGGAGGGAAGGGAGAGATACCCTGTCAGGGTGAGATACCTGAGGGAGTTGAGGGACGATCCCGAAGCCCTGGGCCGGGTCCTGGTTCCAACCCTGGGGGGGGCTCAGGTCCCCTTGGGCCAGATGGCCGAGATCAGATTCTCCCCAGGCCCCCAGATGATCCGAAGCGAGGACACCTTCCTGGTGGGCTACGTGGTTTTCGACAGGAAATCTGGCTTTGCCGAGGGGGACGTGTTCCAGCACGTGCAGGACTATCTAAGATGGAGGATGGAGTCAGGGGCACTTTCCCTTCCTGCCGGAGTCAGCATTTCTATGACCGGGAACTACGAGAACCAGGTGAGGGCCTGGAAGACCCTCATGGTAGTGGTGCCTTTGGCACTTGTGGTGATCCTGGTGATCCTCCAGCTACAGTTCTCCTCCATGGCCATGAGCGGGCTGGTTTTTTGCTGCATCTTCGTGAACTGGGCCGGGGCGTTTCTGCTGGTCTGGCTGTATTCGCAGCCCTGGTTCCTGGATTTCAGTTTCCTGGGGAGCTCCATGAGGGAGATCTTCCAGGTGCACCCGGTGAATCTGAGCGTGGCTGTTTGGGTGGGCTTCATAGCCCTCTTCGGGGTATCCTCGGACGACGGAGTCGTAATGGGCACGTACCTCACCCAGAGCTTCTCTGCAAAGCGCCCTTCCAACCCCGTCCAGGTGAGGGAAGCAGTAATGGAGGCAGGCAGGCGGAGAATAAGACCCTGCATGATGACCATGGCCACCACCTTGCTGGCCCTTCTGCCTGTGCTCAGCTCCAAGGGAAGAGGTGCGGACCTGATGTTGCCCATGGCAATTCCTTCGGTGGGGGGACTGGCCGTGGAAATCATGACCATGTTGATAGTGCCGGTGGTTTACTGCTGGGTGAAGGAGAGACAGCTCAGCAAGAAAAGGGGGGCTTGCATATGAAAGGGAAGACAAAAATAGCCGGGGCTCTTTTCATTTGGGCGGTGTGCCTGCGCCATGGGGGAGTGTTGGATCTGTGTTGGGGGCAGGCCCAGAGGCAGCCCCGGGCCACGGCTGAGTCCGCCGTGGCAAGCAAGGAAGCCAGGGCAAGCAACTTGAAATGGAAGGACGAGGAGCAGAAAAAGAGCTGTGAGGCAAGGGCCCGCCAGATCCGGGAACATTTTCTCAAGGCCAGGGAATTCTCCATACAGGGGGATTCCTGCTCCTCTGAGCAGGAGGCCGGGAACTTCGCGCTGAAACTCCAGGAGCTCAAGAAAGACTGCCCCGAGGGCTTTGCAGAGCACTGGGGTTTTACCCCCAAGGTGGTGAGAAACGTGAAAACCCTCCAGAGCCTTGGCAAGGAACGCTGTGGGAAACCGGGGCCCCAGAGCCCCAAGGCCAAGCCCTGAAAAACTCAATGCGGCTTGTGCTGTGTGCGCTTGGCCTTGCGCCTCTCGCGGATTTTCTTGGTATCCTCGTACATGTCCTGGTAAGAAGCCCGCATGGCTTGATCAAAGCCCACCAGCTCCCCGCCGTGGAGCTTGATGAAGGCCTCTGCTCTTTGCTTTTCTTGGAAGGCCCACTTGGCCCTTTGGGTCATCACCCCAGGCAGGTCTCCCCCCAGGACCCAAAAAGCTTTCTCTGCATCTATGAGCTGCTTTGTTTCGTAATCTCCCACCAGGATCTCCTGGGGGGTCTTGTCCAGGCTCAGGGACAGCTCCAGGGCCATGCAGTGAATGCTGCAGGTACCCACGGAGCCTCCGTCCTCGTACCGGACGAGCATGCGGCTCTGGGCAAACTTCTCCCTGTCCATGCCGCAAAAGGGACAAGATGCTGGTTCCTCCACCTTTTGCTGGGCCAGCAGGCTGCCGGAACCCAAAAGGAGCATCCAAGCCAAAAAGAGAGCCTTTCCCCTTACACCCATCCTGACACCCCCCCAAGCTTTTCCCAAAGGCTAGCCTTCCCAAGGGAAGAACACAATAGGCGAAATGCCCCAAGCAACAACCAGCTGGAGCTCTTGGGGGACTGGTAATGGGGTCTTTGGGGTGAGGCTTATGGGGTGAATTCCCTACCTGAAATGGAGTTCCCTACCCATTTACCTGTGTTGTGAAAAAGGTAGACTTGTCCTGTCACATTTCAAGAAGTCTTTTTTCCTGCCTTCGCCAGAAAGGAGGTCCTGAGATGAGAGCCGCATCTTCCCACGTGACCCAATGGATGGATGAGCACCACGAGCGCATGATGGTCTGCCCCAATCAGCCGGGAGCCCTTCTTCTGAGCAAGAGCGCCTGTGTCAGGCGCTACCTGGCCGCCCAGGAGGAGACCTACGAGGACATGATGCTCCTGGATTTCTTCCGTTACAGGGTCAAAAAAGGGCTTTACCTGTGCAGGAATTGCCCTGTGGGGGCCCGTCTTGCTTCCAGGGTGGCCTGTAATCAGGCCAGACAGGAGGAGTCTTACCAGGTGATGGCCGGGGCCGTCTGAGCGGTTTTATCCCAGGGACGGAGGCTGCCAAAGGATCCAATTTCATTGCCCGGGGGCATGGAACGAGAAAGGCCGGGAACCGGGTCAGCTTGTCTTGGCTCGGGTAATTCCAAGAATCCCTGGGGCACGGGGGCGAAAGCCCCCCATGTGGGCGGCCTGAAGCACAATCCGGTTCAGGTCTTCTTGGGGGTCCATATGGAGCATCCTGGTCTTTACATCAAAGGGCAGTGGAGAGCTTCTGAGAAAGGGGAGCTCCTTGAGAGCACAAGCCCTGTGGATGGAAGGTTGTTGGCCCAGTTTCGGGCCGGTACGCGCTCGGAGGTGGGTTTGGCTGTGGAGGCTGCCTTGGGGGCTTTTCCTGAATGGAAGCGGACTCCTCCTCCCCGCAGAGGAGAGATTCTGCTGAGGGCAGCCTCCTTGTTCAGGCAAAGAAAGCAGGAGCTGGCCACCACCATCAGCCTGGAGATGGGAAAGATCCTGGCCGAGGCCAGGGCAGAGGTGCAGGAGGCCATTGATTTCCTCGAATACGTGGCAGGGGAGGGAAGGCGACTGCAGGGACAGACGGTTCCCTCAGAGCTCCCGGGCAAGATCTGCATGACAGTAAGGCAGCCCGTGGGCGTGGTGGGATGCATTACGCCTTGGAACTTTCCCATGGCAGTGCCGGTCTGGAAGCTGGGTGCGGCCCTGGTGGCCGGCAACTGCGTGGTCTTCAAGCCAGCTTCCCTTACCCCCCTTTGTGGCTTGAGGTTGGTGGAGATAATGGAAGAGGCTGGAGTGCCGCCCGGGGTCCTGAACCTGGTTCTGGGCGGGGCTTCGGAGGTGGGCCAAGCCCTGGTGGAGCATCCTTGTGTGAGGAGCATTTCCTTTACAGGCGGATTGGCCGCCGGAGAGGATGTTTACCGAAGAGCGGCCGGGGGGCTCAAGCGGGTGGGTTTGGAACTGGGGGGCAAGAACCCCGTGATCGTGCTGGAGGATGCAGATCTGGAGCTGGCAGTGGAGGGTGTGCTGTTTGGGGCCTTCGGTACCTCTGGGCAGAGATGCACTTCCACCAGCAGGCTGATCGTGCAAGAGCAAGTATACGAGACCATGTTGGAGATGCTCCTGGAGCGGATCCAGGGATTCAAGCTGGGCCATCCCCTGGATGAGTCGGTTCAGATGGGGCCTGTCTCTGGTCCTGATCAGGAAAGCAAGATCCTGAGATACATTCGTCTGGGCCATGAAGAGGGGGCAAAGCTCTTGTGCGGGGGCACCAAGGCCCTGGAGGCTCCCCTGGACCTGGGTCATTTCATCTATCCCACGCTCTTCGAGGCCAAGGCGCACATGCGCATCGCCCGAGAGGAGATATTCGGGCCTGTCCTGAGCCTGATCAAGGTGAAGGATTTTCAGGAGGCCGTGGAAGTGGCCAACCAGGTGGACTACGGCCTGTCCTCTTCCATCTACACAAGGGACATAAACCTTGCCTTCAGGGCCATAGAGGATCTGGAGACGGGCATCACGTACGTGAACGCCCCCACAATCGGGGCTGAGGTGCAGCTCCCCTTTGGAGGCGTCAAGCTGAGCGGTAACGGTACCAGGGAGGCCGGGCCCACTGCCATAGAGGAGTTCACGGAGATCAAGACAGTTTTCCTGGACTACAGCGGTCAACTCCAAAAGGCCCAGATGAGGCAAGAAAATTAGAGAAAAGCTTCCCCTATATATTGACACGATTAGTTCAAAGTATCTATATATTGTGTCATGGCTGGTCGTAGTGATTTAAATTATGCATTTTTGTGTAAAATTAATATAAATTTTACTTGACTAGCTTGGGCGCATGCTCTAATAAGGAATCCCAGAGTGCCGAAAAGAAGGTTTGAAGCTAATCAATCCCGGCAGGGGGATGGGCTGATGGCCAAGGGCTTGGGGCAGCAAGGAAAGACCGGTTTGAACAGCCAGAAAGGCACCCAAGGCAACAGCGCTCTTGTTGCCGTGGCAGAGCGCAGGAGGTGGCCCCGTCGTCAGGTGGAACGGCTCCTGGCCTACTCCTGGCTGGACCAGGACCAAAAACCCCTGGACATGGGAATGGCCAAGACACTGGATCTAAGCGAAGGAGGAGCCGGTATTCTCATCCATCGAGCTCTTGTGGGTGGGGAGACCCTCCACCTGTTTATGGCCGTTGAGGAGAATCTGGTGGAGACTACGGCCAAGGTGGTGTACCAGAAGCCCCTTCCTGGGGGCTATTACCAGATAGGGGCCTGTTTCCTCTCCATGGAGGAGAAAGCTCGGAGATGTTTGACTGGTCCCAACTTTGAGACTTAGCCGCTTCATGGTCGGCGGTGGCCCAATGGGATGGAGCCTCGGAGAGACCAACACGCCCAACATCGCACAGACCGCCAGACCGGGGCTCCTCCTGCATGGGGCGCATGGGCCGTGTGCGATGTCCCTTCCCCCGGGGCGATCTGGCTGATCGCCCCCCTTCCTTTTCCCATGGATTTGGGCTGAAACCAGGAAACCTGCATTGAAGGGGGATCCCCTCATGTTGGATCTTTGCTGGGTGGAAGAGCTTCTCCAGGAGGAAGAGAGGAAATACAGGGACAGGGTGCGCCAGTTCGTGGAAAAGCAATGCATGGGCTTGGTGGCAGAGTATTTCGAGAAGGGGGAGTTTCCCACCCAGCTGATTCCGCTCATGGCAGATTTGGGACTCTTCGGAGTGCACCTGGAAGGCCATGGCCGAAAGAGGCTCTCCCATACTCTGTACGGGCTTGTGTGTCAGGAGCTGGGCCGCTGCGACAGCGGCCTCAGGGCCATGTTCTCGGTTCAGAATTCCCTGGTCATGGATCCCATCTGCTGGTACGGGTCCCCTGCCCAGAAGGAGTTGTGGCTTCCCAGGTTGGCCAGGGGGGAAGCCATCGGATGCTTTGCTCTCTCAGAGCCCGAGGCCGGATCCAACCCCTCGGCCATGACCACCAGGGCCGAGCCCAAGGGAAGCTCCTTTGTGCTGAATGGTACAAAGATGTGGATCACCAACGGCACCCTGGCTCAGGTGGCCCTCATATGGGCAAAGCTTGGAGAAGAGATCAGGGGGTTCCTGGTGGAGACCTGTACAGCGGGGCTGGCTGTAAGCCCCATCCGACGCAAGTTCTCCTACAGGACCTCTCCCACGGCGCTCCTGACCCTGGATGACTGCGTGGTGCCCGAAGAGAGCATGCTCCCCCATGCCAGGGGATTGAAAGCAGCCCTCAAGTGTCTCAATTCGGCCCGTTACGGGGTGGCCTGCGGGGCTCTGGGCTCGGCCTTGGCCTGCTACCAGGCGGCCCATTCCTTTGCCTCCAGAAGACAGGTTTTCGACCGCCCCGTGGCCTCTTACCAGCTGGTGCAGGAAAAGCTGGTTCGAATGGCCGTTGAGATCACCAAGGCCCAGCTCTTGAGCCTCAGGGTGGGTCGCCTCATGGATCAGGGCAAGGCCTTGTACCCCCAGATCTCCCTCCTCAAACTGAACAACGTGAGGGAAGCCATGAAAATAGCCCGAATGGCCAGGGACATACTGGGGGCCAGGGGAATTCTGGCAGACCATCACGTGATAAGACACCTGTGCGATCTGGAGGCCCTGGCCACCCTGGAGGGGACCGAAACCATTCATGTGCTGCTCTTGGGGGAGCATCTCACGGGCATACAGGCCTTTCACTGAGCCAAGCAGCCTCATCCCCCTAGGCCCGCACCCCGCTCTGCGGCCCAAGCCCCTGATCCCTTCTGCCTGGGCGGAAACTCTCCCTGCCCAACCTTTCTTGAGCCCAGGCCCTTGAGAATCCAGATCAGAGACCTGCCAGGAGCAGCTCAGGTTCCTCAACCAGACGGATGAAGCTTTTTAGAAATCGGGCTGCCTCTGCCCCGTCCACCACCCTGTGGTCAAAGGAAAGGGAAAGGGGAAGAACCGCCCTTGCCTGAATGCCGGCTTCTCTTACCACCGGCCTTTCCAGAATCCTGCCCACCCCCAGGATGGCCACCTCCGGGTAGCGGATTATGGGGGTTCCCAAGATCCCTCCCACGGCTCCGTAATTGGTTATGGTGAAGGTGCCGCCTTGCAGGTCAGCCAGGTCTATGCTCCTGGAGCGGGCCTTTTCTGCCAGCTCTGCCATTTCCCTGGCTATCTCGAGCAGGCTTTTTTCCGGGACTCCTTTCAGGACAGGCACCATCAGGCCATCCGGGGTGTCCACCGCAATACCGATATTGTAGTACTTCTTGAGCAGTATCTCCTGAGCCTCATCATCCAGGACGGCATTCAGGTAAGGATGCTCCCTCAGGGCGCGGGCAACAGCCTTTACAAGAAAGGCCAGCACCGTGACTCGTATCCCTTGCAGGGCCGCCTCTTTCCCTATGGTTTCTCTGAGGGCAAGGAGCCTAGTGGCATCAGCCTCCTCGGTGGCCGTCACCTGGGCAGTGCTCTTTACCGAACGCACCATGGCCTGGGCAATGGTCCTCCTCATGCCCCTGAGCGGGACCCTTTCCAGGTATCCGTACATGTCGTACTTGCGAACTGCCTTGGGCTTGCTCTTTGCCTCCGAGGCCTTTCTCACATCCTCCTCGGTGATCCTGCCCCCCGGCCCGGTGCCTATTAGAGCCTCCAGGGATACCCCCAGCTCTCTGGCCAGTTTTCTCACCCCGGGCAGCGCCTTGATCTCGCCCCCCGGGAGTGTTTCCTCAGGCTCCTCCTCGGGGGCCTCCTCCAGGGTTCCCACCACTCCCACGGAAGCAGGCCTTGGGGGAACTTCTGCCTGGGCTTTCAGGAAACGTTCTCCCGGCTCCCCGAAAACAGCTATGACCCTGCCTACCTGCACCCTCTCTCCCTCCTGGGCCAGGAGGGCCAGGACCACCCCCGAGCGTGGAGCCGGTATCTCCACCAAGGCTTTGTCCGTCTCCACCTGCACAAAGGGCTGCCCTTCTTTGACCTCTTCCCCTGGCTTGACCAGCCACTTTACTATCTCGCCTTCGGTAAGTCCTTCCCCCAGATCCGGGAGCTTGAACTCCAGGGCCACCTTACACCTCCTGCCATGGGTTTCTTATGCGTCCGCTCGAGTTGCCCTTTTCTCAGAAAGACATTGCCTGCCGCATAGCCCTCAGGATCCTCTCGGGGCTTGGAATATAATGATGCTCCAGCTTGGCCAGGGGGACCACTGTATCGAAGCCCGTGACCCTCACAACCGGAGCTTGCAGTTGAAGGATCGCCTCTTCCTGGATCCTGGCTGCGATCTCGGCTCCCAGCCCGCATGTGCGCGGGGCTTCGTGCACCACCACAGCCCTCCCGGTCTTGCGCACAGAGGAGATGAAAGCCTGGTCGTCCATGGGGGATAGGGTCCTCAGGTCCAGCAATTCGGCCTGGATCCCCTCCTGGGCCGCCATCTGTGCTGCCCTTTCGGCCTCCCGGACCATGGCCCCCCAGGCAATGAGAGTCACGTCCTTGCCCTCCCTGACCAGACGTGCTTCACCTATGGGCACGGTATAGGCCTCCTCGGGCACCTCCTCTCTTATGGCCCTGTAGATCCTCTTTGGCTCCAGGAAAAGCACAGGGTCTGGATCCCTGATGGCTGAGATGAGAAGACCTTTGGCGTCGTACGGCGTGGCCGGGTAGACCACCTTTATGCCGGGGGTGTGCACCAGCACTGCCTCGGTGGCCTCTGAGTGGTGCTCTGGGGCGTGGATGCCCCCCCCGTAGGGGATCCTGATCACCAAAGGGGCGCCGAAGCGGCCCCTGGAACGGGTCCTGATTCTGGATATGTGGGAGATGATCTGGTCCCAGGCAGGGGGCATGAAGCCGTCGAACTGGATCTCTGCCACGGGCCTCATGCCGTTGAGAGCCAGCCCCAGGGCCAAGCCCACTATTCCGGACTCGGCCAGGGGAGTGTCCATGGCCCGCTCTGGCCCGAATTTCTCTTGGAGCCCCTCGGTGGCCCTGAACACCCCTCCCTCCCTTCCCACATCCTCTCCCAAGACCATCACAGTCGGATCAAGCTGCATCTCTGCCATGAGCCCGCTTTGGATAGCCTGCACCATGTTCAGCTTGCCCATTGCTCAGTCCTCCTGCTCTTTGAGAAAGGCCAAGTAGTCCTCAAGCTGGGCCTCCAGCCTGGGGGGCATCTTCTCCAGGGTGTAATGGAAGATGTCCTCGGGGGCTGGCTGGGGGAACTCTTCTGCTTCCTGCACCACCCTGTTTACTTTTTCCTCTGCAAAGGCATGCACGGACTCCTCCATTTCCTGGTCCCACATGCAGCATTTTTCGAGGTATTTTCTTACCCGAAGCAGGGGATCCAGGGGCAGCCAAGCCTCCACCTCCTCCTGGCTCCTGTACCTGGTAGGATCGTCGGCTGTGGTGTGGGGTCCCAGTCTGTAGGTGACTGCCTCGATAAGGGTTGGCCCCTGGCCCGAGATGGCCCTCTCCCTGGCCAGCCGGGTTGCCACGTACACTGCCACCAGGTCGTTGCCGTCCACCTGGATCCCGGGGAAACCGTAGGCCAGGGCCTTCTGGGCTATGGTCCTGGATGCGGTCTGAATTTTCCTGGGCACCGAAATGGCATACTGGTTGTTCTGGCAGAAGAAGATGGTAGGGGCACAAAGAACTCCGGCCATGTTCATGGCCTCATGGAAATCCCCTTTGGAAGTGCCCCCGTCCCCGAAGTAGGAGACGGTGCAGATGGGCTCCTTTCTCATCTTGGCAGCCAGTGCAAACCCAACGGCATGCAAAGGGTGCGTGCCCACCGGAATGGAGATGGGCATGACCCTCACCCCCTCTGGAAAGCGCTGCCCGGCCTCGTTGCCCATCCAATAAGCGAAAATGGAGCCCATGGGAGCTCCCCGCATGTACATGGCAGCCCCCTCCCTGAAAGAGGGGAATATCCAGTCGTCTTCCCCAAGGGCAACGGCGCTTCCCACCTGGGCAGCCTCCTGCCCCATAAAAGGTGCGTACGTGCCCATGCGGCCCTGGCGCTGGAGATTAAGGGCCCTTTGGTCAGCTAGCCTCAAGAAGACCATCTCCCTGTAGAGCTCCTGGATCCTTTGGTCCGTCAGCTCAGGGGCACGAAGCTCTTCTTCCATGGTGCCCTCGGGACCCAAGATCCTGAGCATCTCCACTCCTTCCAGGATGGAAGGATCAAAAAGACCCTTCATGGAGCTTGCCTCCTTTCCCAAGCCGAGTCCAAGAAGCGTCTCAGCCTTGGGCCTTCCCAAGGGCCCAGGCCTTGAGCCGCTCGTAGCTGACGGCCCCGCAGAGCCACTCCCCCGTGAGGGTGTTGTAGAAAAAAGGCACCCCGCCGCAGCGGCCCTGGTCGTACTGCTGGAGCAGCTTGGCGTTTTGCTGATTGTGCCAGACCTCCAACCTGGCTATCTCCACCCCTTCCTCCTCCTCCAGCCTCTGAACAAGGGGCTCCATTGAGCGGCAATGGGAACACTCCGTGCCATAGAACTCCATCAGGTGAAACTCTTTTTTCATGGGGCTCTTCCCTCCATTTCCATCCGACCCGCTTGCGGGGGATCAGGATTTGCGCCTAATGCCCAAAATCTTCCCGGGAGTCTTCCCTTAGCATCTCCCTGGCCACTATCCTGCGCATGATCTGGGCAGTGCCTTCGTAGATCTGGATCACCTTGGCATCCCTCATGAGCTTTTCCACAGGATGCCACTTGGTGTAACCCATTCCACCGTACACCTGGACCGCATCGGTGCTCACCCTCATGGCCACATCTGCGGCCAAGGCCTTGGCCTCGGCCGCTTCCCTGGTGTTCCTGAGACCCCTGTCAGCCAAGAAGGCAGCCTTCCATACCAGGAGCCTGGCTGCAGAGACGGATATGGCCATATCGGCCAAGATGGTCTGTACAGCCCCCTGCTGGGCTATGGGGCTTCCGAACTGCACCCTCCTTGCAGCATAGGATGCAGCCAGTTCCATGGCCGAGCGGGCCAGGCCCACGGCCCCGGCTGCTATTATGGGCCTTGTTACGTCCAAGGCGGCCATGGCCTTTCTGAAGCCGTTCTCCTCGCCTCCCAAGAGGTTCTGGGCAGGCACTTTCACCCCCTTGAAGCTCACCGGGGTGGTGTTGGAGGCCCTTTGCCCCATCTTGTCTATGGGCTCCCCAGGCTGGACCCCCTCCAGGCTCCTTGGCACGATCAAGGCCAAGATGCCTTTGTGTTTGAGGGCCGGATCCCTTGTGGCAAAGACCACGTAAAGGTCGGCATACCCGCCGTTGGTGATCCACATCTTGGTGCCTTCCAGCAGGTAGTGGTCCCCCTTGGGGATGGCCAGGGTTCTCATGGAAGAAGGATCAGAGCCGGCCTCCTTCTCGCTCAGGCAATAGGAAGCCAGGCTGAACTCTTGACAAAAGGGCCTGAGGAACCTCTCTTTTTGCTCGAGGCTTCCGAAGCGCACTATGGGGTAGAGGGCCAGAGTGCTCACAAAAATAGAAACATAGATGCCCATGCAGGCGGAGGCCAGCTCCTCTGCCTGGAGGCAGGCTCCCAGGCACCCGATTTCCTTCCCCCCGTACTGCTTGGGGATCAGGGGAGTCAGAAAACCCTCTTTGTGGGCCTGCCTAAGCAGGCCAAGGGGGAAACTTCCTTCCCTGTCATGCAATGCTGCCACAGGAGAGATGGACTCCCTGGCGAACCTTCTGGCGTGAAGTTGAATCTCCAACTGCCCCGGAGACAACTCCAGCTGGATCATGGCTTTCCCCCGTGCTCATAGATGCCTTTGCCGGTCTTCACACCGAGTCTTCCTGCCTGGACCAGTTGCACCAGGAGAGGAGAAGGCCTGTACTTGTCCCCGAAGGCTTCCTGCAGGACGCGCATGACCGAAAGCACCGTGTCAAGCCCCACGAAATCCGCCAGCTCCAAAGGTCCCATGGGGTGGTTGGCCCCCATGCGCATGATGGTGTCTATCTGCTCGGCTGTGCCCAGCCCCTCGTACAGGGCCCAGAGTCCCTCGTTCATGTAGTTGAAGATGAGGCGGCTGGAGATGAACCCGGGCATGTCCCTGGCCTCCACTGGGGTCTTGCCCAGCCTCTGGGTCAGCTCCCAGGTGGCAGTGAACACGGCCTCGGAGGTGTGAAGACCCCTTACCACTTCGACCAGTTTCATGACAGGCACAGGATTGAAGAAGTGCATGCCTATGACCCTTTGGGGCGTGGTCGTGAAAGAGGCTATCCTGGTTATGGATATGGAAGAGGTGTTGGTGGCAAGCACTGTTTCCGGAGCCACTGTGGCCTCCAGTTCCCTGAAAAGCTTTTCCTTGATCAGGGGGCTTTCGGTGGCCGCCTCTATTACGAAATCGCACTCCCTTAGCTCTTCCAGGTAACAGGTGGTCTTGAGTCGGCTCAAGATCTCCTCCATTTCCTGGGAAGTGATCTTGCCCTTCTGCAGCCTTCGGGAGAGGTCCCCGGTGATGCGGGCCCGTCCCTTCTCCAGGGCTTCCTGGGTCAGGTCCCTCATCACCACCTGGAGCCCCACCGCTGCGGCCACCTCGGCAATTCCGCTGCCCATCTGTCCTGCCCCTACCACGCCCAGCCTTCTCACCTCCATGTGTGCGCCTCCCGAGGAACGTCTCTTGCTGCCCAGAACCAAACTTCTCTTATTTGATGTATACCCCAAGTGAGATGTTTTTCAACAGAATTCTGATCTGAATTATTCACGGGAAGTGGATGGCACTTCTTGACTGATGGATTTTATTGCACCAGAAAGGCCGAGCTTGAAAAAAGCCTGCCTTTGGTATCGCAGCTGAGAACAGGTCCCGGATCTGGAAACCTGAGCCCTTCCCAGGGGTTAAGGGGCTTGAGTCCCCAAGCTCCTCGGCCCTTGGGGAAGAATCCCGGCCGGAGGTCAGCCAGCGGAACAGCTCTGTGCAATGAAAGGGCTGGGCCGGCCCTGTTTCTCGTTGACAGGAAAGGGATTGGCTGGCAGTCTTTTAAGTAAGCTGGCATTCCACTGCAGAAGCTGAGGGGTAGCAATGAAGAGGGGATTCCTGACCATGGCACCGGGTGCGGCCATCTGGGCCCTTTTCTTACAATTCTGGGTGGCTCATTCTTCTGGAACAGAAGGGAAGGCCCAGCAGTGGACAAAGGAGACCTGCTACGGGTGTCACAGCCAGATCGGGGAATTCCACGCCAGCGGAAGGCATGTGAAGGTAAGCTGCTCTGAGTGCCATCAGGCCCTGGAGAGGCATCTGGGGGATCCCTCCCAGAGCCCTCTCACCAGGACCGAGCATGCTGTTTGCGGCAAGTGCCACAAGGAACAGTATGAGTCCTTTGTGGCCCCCAACCTCCAGTCCAAGGCCAGGGTTGAAAAGGCCACTTTCAAGAGCAGGTCTCCTCTTTTCGACAAGCTTTCCATGCCGCACGGCTTCACCAAGGAGCATGCTGAACCCAGGAGCCACATATTCGCCCTGGTGGATCACTTGATCGTGGACAGGGCCTACGGAGGGAGGTTTCAGCTCAAGGACTGGACCAGGATCAGCGATGCCAAAGCAGCTGAGAAAAACGCCTGGGATCTTCTGGTGGACAAGGAGCCCGGAAGCTCGGATCAGAAGGTTTTCCTGCCCCAGACAGCCACTGCAGCAAATCCGGTTTGCCTGAGCTGCAAGACCCAGGATCACATCCTAAAGTGGAAATACATGGGGGAGAAAGACCCAGGGGCCAAATGGGACAGGACCTCAAAGGTGGTGGAATTCGTGCGGGAGCTCAAGCATCCCATGAATTGCTATATTTGCCACGATCCGCACTCCACCCAACCCAGGGTGGTGCGCGATGCCCTAATCCAGGCCGTGGTTGACAGGGGGGAAGGCACCTATCCGTACGACAAGGAGAAGAGCCGCAAGACTACAATGACCAAGGTGGTTTTCAGGGATTTCCGGGCCATCGGGGTTTTGAGCAGCTCGGACTCCATTCTCATGTGCGCTCAGTGCCACGTGGAGTACAACTGCAACCCGGGACATGAACCCGAAACAGGCAAGCCCGTGGGCATGGAGGACCAGAGGACCAACCTCTTCCAGTGGGTGAATGTCTTCGATTATGGCAAGAAGATGCAGGAATACAGGTTCAAGGACTTCAAGCATGCCATAACCGGCGCTTCCCTCTCCAAGCTACAGCACCCCGAAACTGAGACTTACTGGATGAGCAAGCACGAGAGGGCGGGGGTGGAGTGTAAGGACTGCCACATGCCCAGGGTGGAAAAAGGTGAGAAGAAATATACCTGGCACGGTCAAAGGAGCGCCCGTTACCTGCTAAAAGACACCTGCGTCAGGTGCCACCCCTACTGGGAAGAGGGAGAGGCTGAATATCAGGTGGATGCCATACAGAATTACATCCGGGGGAAGATGACCAAGGCGGAGTTCTGGCTGGGTCAGTTCATAGAGGCCTTTGCCAAGGCCAAGGAGGCCGGGGTCCAAGAGGAAGTGCTCCAGGAAGCCAGGAAGATGCACGATCAGGCCCATATCTACTGGGAGTGGTGGACTGCGGAGAATTCCGACGGCTTTCACAATCCGGAGGCGGCCAGGGAGTCCCTGGCCAGGTCCATGGACATTTCTCAAAAGGGTATCAAGATGCTGGAAGAAGCCAGAAAAAGATAGCGGTGTCAGGCCTCAACATTCAACTCCCTCCTGATCCTGCCTAAACCTTTTTGTGTTTGTCTTGGGCCCGTGGTCTCGAGACATCCTCATGCCATGGCCGCCTCTGGCCCTGATCTCTGACTCTTCTAAGGATTTGGGGATCCTCCAAGGCTGGTTTCTCCTGCCTCGAGGGAACTCTTATTCAGAAGGGCTTCTCTTCCCGCGTCCCTGGCTTTGCGGGGAGTGAAAAGATACCTCAAGAACCCGAAGACTCTTTTCAAAGCTCTCCAAAGCCTTGGGAGAAGCCATATAATGAGCAGCACAAAGGCTACTAGGAGCAACAGGAACAGCCAGGGGTGGTTCAGGGCAGTCCAGAGTCCCACCAATACCACCACGTCCTCGGTGAAGGAGGCCACCCAGTTGCTGAAAGGCTCAGGGGAAGTGTTTATGATGACCCGAGTCCCGGCTTTGGTGGCGTGGCTTCCTGCTGCCATGCCACCACCGGCTATGGCTGCAGCCAGACTCACGGCCGGGTGCGCGGGTCCCACGGCACCGGCTGCCAGGAGCGCCCCAGCAGGGATACGGATGAAGGTGTGAAGGGCATCCCACCCAGAGTCCACCCCAGGAACCTTGTCAGCAAAGAATTCCACCAGGTACATCAACCCGGCTGCTCCTATCACCAAGGGATTGGCAAGGATTTGCAGGCCCGGGGGCAAGACCATGTTCCCAGTAGCCCCCATTATTCCCAGCATGAGTATGGCCGCGTAGAGATTTATGCCACTGGCCCAGCCCACCCCCATGGTGAGGGCGATCACACCTGCCACCTGATTCAGTTGCTCCATGGTGCTTTTCCCCCTGGTCTTTTTCAAGAACGGCCGGCTGTGGAGGTCTTGCACTCCAGGGAAAACCGGCCCCGACTAGGCTTTTTCCCCAAGGCTTGGCCCACAGAAGATAAGTTAGCATCTTTGGTGGTGATTAAGAAGCCAGGGGAAAGAACTCTTTCTTACTCCCCAAATGCCCGAGCCCGGTCAGACATTCCATGGCAGCTTGACTAGGTCCTTTCCCTCAGGTATGAAGGGGCAAAAAAACCGCGCAAAGCGATCAGGGAACAATTCCTGGGAGCCCCTAGCTCCAATGGTCTGGGAAAGGAGGAATTCCAAGATGCAATATCCTGAGTGGGTGGAGAAGTGGTTGGAGCCCAGAGAGGTGACGGTCAGTTATACCTGGAAGGATGTGGTGCTTTACGCCCTGGGGGTGGGGGCCGAGGCGGAGGATCTGGATTTCCTTTACGAAGGTGTAAGGGGCGGACTCAAGGTGTACCCCAGTTTTGCCGGGCTCCTGGCTGGTTCGGTGGTTAGGGGTTTTGTGGAGGAGCAGAATCCACCCCGTATACTTCATGGAGAGCAGCATGTGAGGGTCATGGCCCCCCTTCCTCCAGAAGGCGAGTTGAGGGTAAGGGGCAGGATCACCGAGGTCTTCGACAAGGGGAAGGCGGCCGTGATCCATTTCAGCTCAGAGGGAAGCACAAGAACCGGGCAGCCTCTTTTCGAGGTAAAGCACGTGGCCTTTTACCTGGGGGCAGGAGGCTTTGGGGGGGCCTCTGGTCCAAAAACCAGGAAAATAGAGCCTCCACAAGGGAGAGAACCTAGCATGCGATTCGTATCTACAATCCCCAAGAACCAGGCAGCCCTGTACAGGCTTTGCGGAGACTTGAACCCCCTTCACATAGACCCCGAGGTGGCGGCAAGGGTGGGATTCCCCAGGCCCATTCTGCACGGCATGTGCACCTACGGGTATGCAACCCGTGCCCTGATCCATGGCTTGTGTGGAGGGGATGTGAGTCTTTTCAGGGAGTTCCAGGCCAGGTTCACGGATGTGGTTTACCCGGGAGACACCCTCATCACAGAGGCTTGGCAAATGGACAAGGGGGAATTCGTGGTCCAGGCCAGGACAGAGCGCTCCGTGGTACTGGGAAACGCAAGGGCAGCAATGGGTTGAGAAGGCTCCAAGCTCAGCCCGGATTCATCACTCCAGCCCCAACAAACCGGGGGCTCTGGCCCCCGCCTCCCCCGGGATGTTTCTTTGCATCTCGGGAGACTCATCAAAGCCGGGCTTTTTCCGTACTCTTGCGCTAGTTGTTACCAAAGACTAAACTCGATAAAAAGAATAGGTTGAAATCCAAGAAGCCTTTTCTTCCAGGGCTAGATACACCGGGCTTTGACCTGGAAGGAGCGGGAGGAGTCTTCGGATGGGGGCTGTGATTTACATGCAAGACTATTTGAAAATCAGGGGAAAAAGGAGGGATGCGGCCATGGGAAAGAAGATCCTGGTTATAGACGACGAGCCGGACATGGTGACCTTTTATACCACGGTCCTGGAGGAGAAGGGATACTCGGTGACCGGGGTGAACAGCGCCCAGGAGGGTCTTGAGTTCTTGCAGGTGGCCCGGCCGGACCTGATTCTCCTGGACCTGATCATGCCCGATAAGACAGGCATTAACCTCTTCAGGGATCTCAAGAAAGACGAGCGTTACAAGGACATTCCAGTGGTCTTGATCACGGGTATCAAGGAGGTGATGGGAGGGGACCACAAGAAGTTCTTCGAGGGGCTTCGCACCAGGGTTCCAGCCGCATACCTGGAAAAGCCCGTGGATCCCAAGGCCCTTGTGAGAACAGTCGGCAACATCCTGGGGCCCACGCTCTGAGGCTATTGCCATGGTGGGAAAACCTTTGGGAACCCCCTGGCCAACGGCCAGGGTGAGGCCCTTGTACTTGCCGGGTTGTTTCAGCATAGGGGCAATATTCTTCTATTTTTTGGGGGTGGCAGGAAAGCCGGACCCTGATTCCCCAAGCTTCAGTGAGGCCAGGCCTTAGCCTGTTCAAGGAAACCTAAGGATGAGCCTGTATTCAAGGCCCCACAGAAGAGGACTTCGGCCAGTCCCGGGCAGGAGCCTCAGCTTCAAGCTTTGCCTCTTCCTGGGCTCGGGCATCTTGTTATGCGTGGGGCTTTTTTCTCTTTACTTCCTTTACTACGAATCCGAGACCCTCCAAGAGGGGGTCAGGAAGGAGCTGGTGGAGTTAAGCGGGATCGTGCTTAGAAACAGCGTAAGGAGCATGCAGGCCAACCATCCCGAGGGGATCGAGGACATAATCAAGACAGCAGGGGAACAAAAAAACATACTCAGCGTCAGGATATACAACCGGGATGGCATTGTGCGCTATGCCAGCGACCCGGGTTCTGTGGGCCTCAGCCCGGGGAGGGAGGCTGCTTCTTGCAGGGTCTGCCATACCCCTGAGAGTACGGGCATCCCTGCCGAAGCAAGAGACAGGATCTTCGAGGTGGAGGGCAGGGGGGCTCGGGCTCTTGCCATAGTCGCGCCAGTGTTTGGTGAAAAAAGCTGCTACGAGGCTCCCTGCCACAAGCATCCCCCAGAGCAGAAGGTGCTGGGGGTCTTGGAGATCCAGCGCTCTGTTGAGGATGTGAAAAGGGAAGTGGCCAGAGGTCTAAGACATGCCCTTGTGTTCGGCCTTGTGCTTTTCACTGCGGCCTCTTCCCTGGGCTTTTTTTTCCTGATCAGGTTCGTTCACAGGCCGGTCAAAGATCTGGTGCACTCGGCTGTGCGCATGGGCCAAGGGGACTACGGATTGCAGATTCCTGTCAGGGGGGACGACGAGCTGGGTCAGCTCACCAGAATCTTCAACGAGATGAGCCGACAGATAGAAGACAGGCAAAGAAAACTTCTCCAGAGCCGGGAGGAATTCCGTACCCTGTTCAACGAGGTGCCCGCCTACATCCTGGTACTGGATCAGGAGCTCAGGATCAAGAACCTCAACAGGGCTTACAAGGAAGCTTTTGGGGAAAGCCTGGGCCAACTCTGTATGGAGACCCCATTGGGGGGAGGGGCCTCTTGTGAAGACTGCCCGACCCTGAGGAGCTTCAGCGACGGGGAAGTGCACAGCCTGGAAAGGGTGAGGAGACTGCCGGATGGAAAGGAGCACAGTTTCCTGGTGCACTCTGCTCCCATCCGAGCAGAGGGCGGAAAGATCCAGGCCGTAATGGAGATCTTCGTGGAGATCACGCAGATCAAGGAGCTTCAGAAGGAGCTCGTTTTCTTGGGGGAGGCAGTGGCCGGAATCTCCCACACCATAAAGAACATTCTAGGTGGTCTTGAGGGAGGCATATATGTGGTGGATGCGGCCTTCAACAAGGGGAACCAGGAGTTGCTCGGGAAAGGCTGGGGCATGGTAAAAAGTAACGTGAGCCGCATTTCAGGACTGGTGAGGGATATCCTTTTCCTCTCCAGGGAGAGGAGCCCGGCCTTGGAGGAAATTGATCCGGCAGATGTCTGCCGGGAGGTCATGGAGCTGCTAGCGGCTTCTGCCGGGGAGGCCTCCGTGATGCTGGAGCTGGAGGCTGCAGGGCCTCCCAGGACCATTCGTGTGGATCCCAGGGGGCTTCACACGGTGCTCACGGACCTGGTGAGCAATGCCATAGACGCATGCAGGGGAAAGCCCCAGCCGCCCCAGAAACGAGTGGTCATCAGGTATGGATATGACACAGATGGGCTGGTCACTTTCCAGGTGGAGGACAACGGGCCGGGCATAGAACCCGAAATAATGGAGATGCTCTTCAAGAGGTCCGTCTCCACCAAGGGCTCCAGGGGAAGCGGCCTGGGCCTGTTGGTGGCAAAAAAGATAGTGGAGGAACATGGAGGAACCATCCGGGTGGAGTCTGCACCTGGAAAGGGGACACTCTTCACGGTGGTGCTTCCCCAGGTCTCTGTTTGAAATCCTTCGCCTTGGAGAAACAGCGCTGCCCAATTACTTCAGGGTCTTTTTGCCACCTACCCAGCAGAATCGACTCCAGAAGGGCCGCAAGCCCGAAGGAAAGCACACTCAGCATCAAGGGGACCCCTCTTGCCTGGAGCAGGTCGAACATGAAGACCTTCACAGCCCCCACCAGGGTGAGCAGTATGGCCAGGTTCCTTGCCCCCTGGTCGGCCCTGAAGTACGCAAACAGCATGAGCCCTGCTGCGGTGGAATTCAAGAGGATGCTTTGGGCGCACCAGAACGAGTTTTGGAAATCCCCAGGCACCAAGTGAAGGGCCTCCTGGATCACTGCCCTGAGCACAAAAAAGCCGCTCAGGACAGATGCCGCCAAAGGCAAGACCGAGCTTCTGTGCTGCCTGTCATAGCGGGAAAACAGGACTGAGGAGCCATAGGGAGGGGCCTTTTTCTGGCACCAACGATAATGCAAAATGCCCAGTAGGCTTACAACAGCCCCTGGGAAGGCCAGGGAGAGGAGATGACCCTCCTGTGCCTTCCCCCAGAGGAAAAGCCCGGCTGCTGTTCCTGCGTAAAGCTGGAGCAGGTAAGAGGTGAGGCGGACTCCACCGCTTTCCCATGCCAGGGAAAGGGCAAAGAGGCCCAGGGCGATCCCGGAGAGAAAAACAAGGGAAAGAAACCCGTCCCCTGTAAGCTGGGGGAGGCTCAAGCCCATGAGAATGCAAGCTGCAAAGGCAAATGAATTGGTACCCCTGGCTCCTGGGGAGGCTCTGCGTCCAAGCCAATGGGCAGCACAGAGGTGTGCGGCTCCCAGGGAAAACCCGGCAAGCCCCAGCAGCAGCGTGCTCTGAGCCCAGGAGTCCACCACCTGGTACGCAGCCCCAAAGGCCCAAAGGCCTGTAAGCCCTGGCACCAAAGCCTCATAGCCAAGCATGCCTCTGGGCTGCGAGCTGACTGTCCCCAGCAGGCAAAGGACCGGGAACAGGACCGAGAGGGAGCCCACAAGAGGCAGAAACCAGGGAAGAGCCAGGAGCTGAAGGAGCTCCTGATCCTTTCTACCCAACGCTATGACCAGCCTCCCGCACCAGTATGTGAGGGCAAGAAGGCTCATCAAGAGCACGATCCAGCTGACCCAAGAGAACCCCCGGAGCCTTCTCAGCATGTAGCCCAGGATGTTGGCAATTAAGAGAATTCCGGCCAGGGCCGGAAAAAATGGATCGGGATAGTCCATCAGGGCAGCTGCCGTGCACATGCTCAGCAAGCCCACCGCAGCCGGAAGTCCTTTTCCGAATCTCCAACCTGTCACAAAGCTGCCCAAGCCTGTGGCCAGCAAAACCGGGTAAACCGTAACTCTGGGTAGGGAGTGGAATCTCTGGTAAGATTCCAGGAGGATGGAAGAAATGAGAAGGGCTCCGCACACTGAGAAGACGCCCGCCAGTCTGGCCCCCCTTCCATACCTCCAGTGTGCGATGAGCATGAGGAGACCTGCGTAACCCACCCCCAAGAGGGAGCCCAGCCTCCTGTCCAATACATTGCTGTCGGTGAGGGTCCGCAGAATCAAGGCCACCACCAGAAGGAAACAAACAATGGAAACCCCTGGGAGCAGCGAGGCCCTGTCAACCCAAGGTATTATGCCTTCTTGGGCCCGGCCCTGGTCATCGGGAAGCTCCTGGTACGCTCTTTCTGCTTGCTGGATGGGCATCCCCAGACGGGAATAGAGTGAGTCCAATCTGAGGCTGAGCTCATCCATCTTTTGGGCCAGCCTGTCCACCTTGGCCTCCAAGGGTTCGTTTTCCCCGGCCATGGCTTCTTCACCTCCAGAGACAAAGAACTCCTCTTTCTGAGCCTTGATGCTGGGTCCAGGCAAAAGCAAGCTGAAATCGCCTGACTCAACCCTATCACGGCGTGATATTTGAAGGCAATAGATTTCTTTTCCCTGAAGCCACCCTCTGCCCCCGGGCCCAGGAGAATTCCGGTATGGATTCTCGGGCCGGTCCGGGCAAATCCGGGGCGTGAGCCTCTTATCTCAGTGGCCTGGAGCCTTCTGTTCTGGGAGCCTCAAAAAAAAACTTGACACGAGATATCACAACGTGATAGTTAGTTTCTGTAAAAGGAAACTCGAGAGGAGGTGGGGACATGGAAATGGACATGCAAAGCTCCTCAGACATGCGCCAGAAGCCAGCGCAAAGCCCTAGGGGCCCTCTGGTGCGGGTCTTGGGAGGCATCCAAGCCAGTATGACAGTGGGCAGGTGAGTTCAGCCCGGTCCCACTTGAAAGCAAGGATCCTCCATCCGTTCAGTCTCCTCCTTGAGCCCGCCACCTGAGAGGTCATCCCCAAAGAGCTTTCGCCTAGAGGATCTCCAAAAAAATCTTCTTGTGGTTCAGAAAGGAGCGGTTTGCCATGGGTTACTCCACAGGGCTTGTTTGTCGGGTATGCGGTCGAAGCTACCCAGAGGCACCACTTTACGTGTGCGAGGATTGTTTTGGACCCTTAGAGGTGCTCTACGACTACAATCGCATTGCGCAGGAGACCTCTCCGGAGCGAATCTCCTCCGGTCCCAAGAGCATGTGGCGTTACCAGGCCCTGCTTCCACTGCAGGGCCAGCCCAGGGCAGGGCTTCATGCGGGCTACACACCCTTGATACATGCCAAGAGGCTGGGTGAAGCTCTGGGTTTGAGCCGTCTTTACATCAAGAACGACACAGTCAACGTGCCTTCCCTATCTTTCAAGGACAGGGTTGTATCAGTGGCTCTCTCCAAGGCCGTGGAGTTCGGTTTCGATACTGTGGCCTGTGCCTCCACCGGGAACCTGGCCAATGCCCTGGCCTCCCAGGCCACTGCCTCAGGACTCAGGAGCTACGTTTTCATCCCGGCCAACCTGGAGGCAGCCAAGATTACGGGAACTCTGGTTTACGATTCCAGGGTGGTTGCAGTGGACGGGAACTATGACGAGGTCAACCGGCTGTGCTCTGAAGTGGCCTCGGTCTATCCCTGGGCCTTCGTGAACATAAATCTCAGACCCTACTACTCAGAAGGATCCAAGACCATGGGTTTCGAGATAGCCGAGCAACTGGGCTGGGAGTCGCCTGATCACATAGTCATCCCAGTGGCTGGGTGTTCCCTTCTGACCAAGATTTGGAAGGCCTTCAAGGAGCTGGAAAGCCTTGGCTGGATAAGAAGAAACAAAGCCAGGCTTTACGTGGCCCAGGCCAGCGGCTGCTCGCCTGTTTCCACGGCCATCAAGAACGGCTGGGACACCATCAGGCCGGTGAAACCTGACACCATAGCCAAGTCTCTGGCCATAGGCAACCCTGCCGATGGTTACTTCGGGCTCCAGGCAGTGAGAGAAACAGGTGGATACGGGGAGGATGTCTCGGACAAAGAGGTACTGGAAGGGATGCTGCTTCTGGCACGCACCGAGGGCATCTTTGCCGAGACCGCCGGGGGCGTGGTAGTGGCCGTCGCCAGGAAGCTGGTGCAGCAAGGTAGGATAGGCAGAGATCACCTCACGGTCCTGGCCATAACCGGCAACGGCCTGAAGACCCAGGAAATACTGGCAGGCAAGACCCAAGAGCCCCTCAGGATAAGCCCTTCCCTGGAGGCTTTTGCCCAAGAAATCGAGGAAAATCAAAGGAGGAAGGCACATGGCTGTGCTGGTTAGGATACCCATTCCGCTCAGACGGTTCGTGGAGGGGAGGCCTGTGGTGGAGGCCCAGGGTGGCACGGTCTCCCAGGTGCTGGGAGACCTGGGTTCCCGCTACCCCGGGGTGCACGAGAGGCTTTACGATGGCTCTGGTCTCAGAGCATTTGTGAACATCTACCTCAACAACGAGGACATAAGGTTCCTGGCAGGTGAAGAGACCCCTGTGAAGGACGGGGATCTGATCTCTGTGGTCCCGGCCATAGCCGGTGGTTGAGGAGGTGCCCGCATGTTTGCCTTCACAGAGGATCAGATCCGTCGCTACAGCAGGCACATAATCCTCCCAGAGGTGGGAGGCAAAGGCCAGAAGAAGTTGCTCTCTTCCAGTGTGCTCCTGGTTGGCCTGGGAGGGTTGGGTTCTCCGGCTGCCCTTTACCTGGCAGCTGCAGGAGTGGGCACCCTGGGCTTGGTGGATTTCGACCAAGTGGAGCTGAGCAACCTCCAAAGGCAGGTGATCCATGCCACCTTGGATCTTGGAAAGCCCAAGGTGAGTTCGGCCAGGGAGAGCATAGAGGCCATCAATCCCGAGGTGCGGGTGGTGGAACACTACCAGAGACTCAGCTCCTCCAACGTCATGGAGATCATAAAGGACTATGACGTGGTACTGGATGGGACGGACAACTTCTCCACGCGTTTTCTCCTGAACGATGCCTGTGTGCTGGCAGGGAAGGCCTGTGTTTACGGGGCGGTGTTTCGTTTCGAAGGGCAAGTGAGCGTCTTTGACCCCACTCGTGGGCCCTGCTACAGGTGTTTCGTGCCACAGATGCCCCCTGCCGGATCCGTCCCCAGTTGCCATGAGGCGGGGGTGTTGGGTGTTCTGCCAGGCACCATAGGGCTCTTGCAGGCCACAGAGGCCATCAAACTGCTTCTGGGGATCGGGAGGCCCCTCATAGGACGGCTCCTGCTCTTGGACGCTTTGGAAATGGAGTTCCAGGAGCTAAGGCTTCGGAAAAACCCCCACTGCCCTGCCTGCGGGCAAGATGCGCGCCTCTCAGAACCAAGGGAGTACTTGTATGTGTGCGAATCCTCTGGGTAATGGAGCAAGAAAAAGACTCGGGATCCTGGTGCTTTCCAGGCAAAGCCCATGCAACCTGGAGGTCATCTGCGAGCTTGCCCGGGCTGCGGCCGGCCAGTCTGTGGAGGTGGAGATATTCCTCATGGGCGAAGGGGTGCTGCACCTGGGTGAGTGGTGTCTTGAGATGGCCATGAGAAAAGGGGCCAGGGTCAGCTTTTGCGCTCTCAATGCCATGGAAAGGGGGCTGGACCAACACCCGCAATACCCCTGGGGAGCCAATGAGAGCAGCCAGTACGAACTGGCATGCATGGTGGAGGGCTCTGATCAATTCCTGGCCTTCACATGAGCTCTACAGCCGGGGGTGGCGCTTGGCAATGGCTCCTCCCAGGCCCTTTGTGAGGAATGGTTCTGCTTCAAGAAAGGGTCATTGACACCTTGAGGGGTTCCCCTGGGACCAATAAGGGGGTTAAAGGATGCAAACCAAGCAAAAGAAAATAGCGGTCCTGATTTCCGGCTCAGCAGCCCAGAACGGGAAGGCCGCAGAGGCCATGCGCATGGCAGTGGGCTTGACCCTGAGAAATCCAGGGGTGCGGTTGTTTCTTGTGGATGGCGCAGTGGGACTCCTGGAAACCATGGAGATGCGCCCCGGCCCTCAGGCTGCCTTCACGGAACACCTCAACGCTTACTTGGACCTGGGCTGCCCGGTGGTGGTGGAAGAACTCAACGGGGGAAGATCCAAACATCTCCTGGAGGGCTCGGGGATGGAGGCCAGAAGCAGGGAGGATGTGATCCGTTTTCTCACGGACTCTGATGTGGTGATCCTTCTGGACGAGCCAAGCCCCCAAGCTGAACTCCAGGAAGAACCCCATGGCCTGGCTCAAGGGGAGATGGCTCCATGAGAATACTCCACCTTCTTAGAAACACTCCCGGGAACCTCTTCTACCAGGTGCTCTCGTCCCAAAGGGGCCAGCACCAGCTCACCATAGTGCTTTTTCCAGAAGCGGATCTGGGGGAGGCCGAACCCCCAGCCCAGATCCTGGAGCTGGCTCCCAGGAAAAAGGCAAGGCTCAGACCAAGGCTTCATCCCCGGATCAACTCCCGGGAGCTCTTGGATCTCATCTTCAAGCACGAGAGGGTTTTCTGTTGGTGATTCTTGGTTGTGGTAGATCTTCCATCATCAGATTCTCAAAGGAGAAGGAACCATGGCCGAAGCGCCTCACAAACAGCTTGATCTCAGAGGGGAAGTATGTCCGTACACCTTCGTGAAATCCAAACTTTTCATGGAAGAGATGGCAGTGGGAGAGCTCCTGGAGCTGATCGTGGATTTTCCCCCTGCCGTCAGGAACGTCTCCAGGAGCATGGAGATGGAGGGCCATGAGGTGACGGAGGTTCGGGAGGTTGGCCAGAGGGCCTGGAAGATCGTCCTGCGCAAGGGCCGTGATTAGAGGAATTCCAGGCCAGGGGTCAGCCCAAGGCCTCATCCAGTATGGAGCCTTGGGCAACCAACCCGGCGGCCTCAGGCCCCATCACCGAAAGTCTGCTTGAAAACCTGGCAGCCTCGGCACAGGCCTATCTTGTTTTTCCAGCTTCCCTGCCGCACACCCTGGCAGATGGTGCCTGTTATGAACCAGCAGAGCTGCCCGGCCTTGAACTCCCAGGCCGGGCAAGCCTCTTGAACCTCCTTGGGGCAATTCCTGATAACCCAGCAGGGCTCTGCCCCCGCCTGCCCTTTTTTCATGGCCACCAGGAACAGAAGCTGTCGCTCCACGTGCACAGGCACGCACCGCCATCCCTGCTCAAAACTCTGCACTGCCCTCAAAGAAGTCCCCAAGAGACTGGCCATCTCGCTTTGAGACTTGCCAAGCGCCCGGCGTATGCTGGAGAATTCCTTGGCCTCCATTTGGCCTCCTCCCAGCTCAAGGATCTTCTCAGGAAGGCCGTGGAACTCCTGGCCTAGTCCATCCTGTGGGGGGACTCATTCCCCTAAGACTTCTGGCCAGGGCCCTCAGAGCTGGAACCAGGGGCATCCTGAGTTATCCCTGCTGGAGATTTTTTCTCGGGGCTGAGTAATTCATCAACGGAAAAATGCAGGCCACAGAAAACCTGGCCCCAAGCCTGCATGGGCATGGATATCACCTGGTGATATTTTCCAGTCAATACTCCCTGAAGGCAAGAGCAGCTCGTGACAGCAGGCCTACCCGGATTCCGGGTGTCTGAACTTCCATTCTCATGGGCTTTGGGAATTGATCAAAAGCAGGGCTTTGGTGCGCTTGACGGTTTGGGGGTTTTGCTGTTAGTTGTGGTTTATGGGCAGGGGTTGCCGAAGACACGAGGGCCCGAGATGGGCTTTTTTGGTGCAACCCACACGCGGAGGCGGCTTTGGCGCAAGATGGGCAATTCCCTTCATGGCTTCTCCCCCTGGCCCTTTACGGGGCCATGGTCCTGGGGCTCATGGCAGTGCTCCTGGCTCTCTGCCAAGCCCTGGGTGAGAAAAAGCCCTCCTCCGAGAAGCTCAGGCCTTATGAGTGCGGCATAGTTCCCACAGGCTCTGCCAGATCGGCCTATCCTCTACCCTTTTACCTGGTGGCCGTGCTTTTTCTCATCTTTGATGTGGAAGCAATCTATGTGCTGAGTTGGGCTGTGGTAGCCCGGAGGCTGGGCAAGCCCGGATGGGTCGTGATGTTCCTGTTCCTGGGCATCCTCCTTCTGGGTCTGGGGTACGTGTGGCGAAAGGGAGGTCTGGATTGGGGGGTATCAGGAAGGAATCGGCTTGGGGAGCCCCAGAGACCCTGCTGAGCAGTCTTGACACCATCATCAACTGGGCGCGCCAGAGGAGCCTCTGGCCCATGTTCTTCGGGCTTTCCTGCTGCTTTGTGGAGGAGGCCGCAGCCTTCACCTCCAGGTATGACATAGCCCGATTCGGGGCCGAGGTGCTGCGAGGCTCTCCACGCCAGGCTGACCTCCTCATCGTCTCTGGGACAGTTTTCAAAAAAGTGGCTCCTGTGGTGCTCAGGCTCTATGAGCAGATGGGGGAGCCCAAGTGGGTCGTCTCCATGGGCTCCTGCTCCAACTCCGGGGGCATGTACGATGTGTACAGCGTGGTGCAGGGCGTGGATCAGATCCTGCCCGTGGATCTCTACATCCCGGGTTGTCCTCCAAGGCCAGAGGCAGTGCTGCATGCACTGGTGGAACTCCAGGAAAAGATCCTGGAGGAGCGGCCCACCCGCAGGGTCCTGGGCCTCAAAGGTGGAACTCAGGGGAGCCAGGGGGATCCGCTCCTGGAGGGCAGGACCAAGGCCAGGGACCCAAGGGGCCCGGGCTACCAGGGAACTCAGCTGAGGGGAGATTCCGCAACCCCGCCCCATTTCCGAGGGAACCGTTCCTTTCTGGTATGGACCCCCTCGGCCCCCTGCTTTGAAATGAGCGAGACAGACCAGGGCCTGGCCGGGCAGCTTCAGGAGCGCTTCCCAGGAATGCTCTTTCTGGAGATGCCCACTGTGGACATGTGCTGTTTCAGGGTAAGGAAAGAGGTCATCCTGGATGTGCTCAGATTCCTGAAGCAGGATGCCATCCCCAGGTTCAGAAGATTGGATGATTTGACGGTCTTGGACGAATCCACGCGCCAGGGAGGAGCTTCCAGGGAAAGATTCACCCTTGTGTACCACCTCCTGTGCTTTGATCCACCCAGGAGACTGAGACTCAAGGTGGGCCTCAGGGAGGATGATCCCCTGGCCCCATCCGCAACCTCCATATGGCCATCGGCCAACTGGTACGAAAGAGAGGCCTACGACATGTTCGGGGTTAGGTTCCAAGGTCACCCGAACCTAAGCCGGCTCCTCATGCCCCACGACTGGAAAGGCCACCCGCTGCGCAAGGACTATCCCGGAAGGGCAACCGAGATGTCCCCGTACACCAGGGAAGATGCCAGGGAAAACCAGCCCCTGGGGGCCACGGCTCTTCTGCCAGAAGCATGGGAAGGCGAAGAAGAAAGCTTGATCCTGAACCTGGGCCCCCACCATCTGGGCACCCACGGCCTGATGAGATTTGTCCTGAGACTCAGGGGTGAGGAAATAGTGGACCTGGGCATGGACATCGGTTACCACCACCGGGGGGTAGAGAAGATCGGGGAGAGGCAAACCTGGCACCAGTTCATTCCTTACACGGACCGGGTGGACTACTTGAGCGGGGCCGCCAACAACCTCTCTTACTTGCACGCGGTGGAGACCCTGGGGGGGATAGAGGTTCCGCCAAGAGCCCAGTTCATAAGAGTCATGCTGGCCGAGCTCTTCCGCATAAGCAGCCATCTGGTCTGGTTTGCCACCTTTGCCCATGACGTGGGGGCCATGACCCCAAATTTCTATACTTTCAGGGAAAGGGAGAAACTCCTGGACATAGTGGAGCTTATAACAGGCGGCAGACTTCATCCTTCCTGGTTCAGGATAGGGGGAGTTGCCCAGGATCTGCCTCAAGGCTGGAAAGAGGCTGTGGATTCCTTCTTGAGGGAATTCCCCAAACGCCTGGCAGAGTACGAAGCCCTGATAACCAAGAACCCCATTTTCCGGGGCCGAACCAGGGGAGTGGGTTGTCTGAGCCTCCAGGATGCAGTGGATTGGGGGCTGAGCGGTCCCAACCTGAGGGCCTGCGGATTGGCTTGGGATCTGCGGAAAACCTTTCCCTACAGCGGTTACGAGAAATTCGATTTCGAGGTGCCCACAGCCCCTGACGGGGATTGTTACGCCAGGTATTTGGTCAGGGTAGAGGAGATGAGACAAAGCCTCAGGATCATAGAGCAGGCGGCCAGGGAAATGCCTCCTGGCAGATGGATAAGCCAAGATTACAGATACTGCGTACCCGAGAGAAAGGATTCCCTGCAACACATAGAGAGCCTTATTCACCACTTCATAAACGTGACCCAGGGTCCTCGCCTTCCCCCTGGGGAAGCCTATGTGGCCACCGAGTGCCCCAGGGGGGAACAGGGCTATTACTTGGTGAGCCATGGGCTGGGCTATCCCTACAGGGTGCGCATAAGGGCTCCTGGCTTTGCCAACATGCAGGTCATGCCACTTTTGGCCAGGGGGGCCACCATAGCGGACCTATTGGCAATAATAGGTTCCATAGATTACATAATGCCGGACATAGACAGGTAGAAGCTGATTCCCGGGAGCCCCAAGTCGGGTCGGCAGGATCTCGGCTTGGCAAGCAAAAGCCTCTCTGGGAAGCAAGGATCAAGAGATGAGAAGGGGAAACCCCGAAGCAATTTTGCCCAGCCATTTGAGAGAGAGGATCTCCAAGGCCGAGCATCCCCGGGAGCTGGTGGTGGACGTGATGCTGGCCCTCCAGGAGCATTTCGGATACCTAAGCGATGAGGCCCTGGAGCAGACCGCATCGGTCTTGGGAATGAGTGTCCTGGAAGTGGAGGAGCTGGCCACCTTCTACGATTTTCTGTACAGGCGGCCAGTGGGGCGCTTTGTAATAAGAGTTTGCGACAGTGTGGTTTGTTGGCTCGAGGGGGGGGAGAGACTCATAAGCCAACTTCAGGAAATGCTAGGGATTCGCATGGGAGAGACCACTCCAGACGGGCTCTTCACACTCCTGCCCGTATGCTGCATAGGTTACTGCGACATGGCTCCTGCCATGCTGGTGAACAAAAAGGTTTACGGGAACCTGACTCCTGAAAGGATCCAGAGGATCTTGCAGGAATTGAGAAATGGGGGGGAGCCCAAGGGAGAGCCTGCGGCATGAAGGAATTCCCCAAGTTGCTCTTACGCAACAGGAAGCCTGACAGTACCACCGGCCTCCAGGAGTACAGAGCTTCGGGGGGGTACAGGGCCCTGGAATTGGCCCTCAAGGAGCTCTCTCCACAGGACTTGTGCGGCATGGTGGTTGACAGCGGGCTCCAGGGCAGAGGCGGGGCCGGGTTTCCGGCAGGTCGCAAGTGGATGGGTGTGGCCCCGGATGCGCCCTATCCCAGGTACCTGGTGGCCAATGCCGACGAGATGGAGCCCGGCACCTTCAAGGACAGGGTCCTGATCCACGCGGATCCCCACCAGGTCATAGAGGGGATGCTTTTGGCCGGGTACGCGGTGGGGGCGGGCAGGGGGATAATCTTCGTTAGGCCTGCCTATGGCCGTATGGCAGAGATCTTGGAAAGGGAGATCCAAAAAGCCCGGGAAGCCCGTCTGGTGGGAGAGCACATCCTGGGCAGCGAATTCTCCATGGAGCTGGAGGTGCACAGAAGCGGGGGCAGGTACATCTGCGGGGAAGGGACTGCCCAGATCAACGCCATAATGGGCCTGAGGCCCCAGCCCAGGGAGACCCCGCCCAGGACCACAGAAAAAGGTCTCTGGGACATGCCCACTGTGCTCCACAACGTGGAGACCCTGGCCTGCGTGCCGCACATAATCCTCAACGGGCCTGATTGGTTCAAGGCGCTTGCCAGAAGCCAAACAGGGGCCGGCACCAAACTCTACTGCGTGAGCGGCAGGGTCCAGAGGCCGGGTTGCTATGAGCTGCCCATGGGCACGCCCCTGAGGGAAATACTGGAGGATCATGCAGGTGGACTCCGCTCTGGGAGGGTGTTCAAGGCCTGTCTTCCAGGAGGGGCTTCCACCAGGTTTCTCACCCCAGAACTCCTGGATGTGGAGATGGACTACGAACAACTCAGGCGAGTAGGGCATAGACTGGGCACAGGGGCCATAGTGGTCTTTGGCCAGGACACCTGCCTGTTGAGGGCAACCCTGAATCTGATTCGTTTTTTTGCCAGGGAGTCCTGCGGCTGGTGTACTCCCTGCAGGGAAGGGCTCCCCTTTGTGCAGGAAATCCTGGAAGGCCTGGAAGAGGGCAGGGGGAATCTGGAGCAGGTGGAGATGCTGAGGCACATGGCCGAGGCCCTTTGCAATTCTTTCTGTCCCCTGGCTCCGGGTGCTGCACAGCCCTTGGAAAGCCTTCTGAGCTGTTTTGAGGAAGAGGTCTTGGAGCACGTGAGACTGGGGCGATGCCCGCACAAGCTTTGCTGAGGACGGATTCAGGATGCCCCGGATCGTCATAGACGGCCGCTCCACGGAGGTGGCCGCAGGCACAAAGGTCATCCAAGCAGCTGAGGAGCTGGGAATATATATCCCAAGGCTCTGTTACCATCCTGCCTTGGGTTCCGCAGGAGCCTGCAGGCTCTGCGCGGTGAGCTTCCTGGAAGGACCGGTCAAAGGGCTTCTCATGAGCTGCATGGTGGAGGCCAAAGAGGGGATGGTGGTCTCCACTCAGCACCCGGATGCAGTGGAGTTCAGAAGGCAGGTCATGGAGTGGCTCATGATGAACCACCCCCACGACTGCCCGGTTTGCGACGAGGGAGGGCATTGCGTTCTGCAGGAGATGACCGTGGCCGGGGGACACTCTGTCAGGAGATATCCTGGGGCCAAACGCACTTACCATGACCAGGATTTGGGTCCCCTGATCCAGCATGAGATGAACAGGTGCATCCACTGCTGGAGGTGCAGGCGCTTTTATCAGGAGTACTCGGGTTACAAGGACCTGGGGGTCATGGGCCTGGCAAGCAGGACCTATTTCGGGAAAGCAGCGGAGGGGCCCTTGGAGAGCCCCTTTTCAGGGAACCTTATTGACATCTGTCCCACGGGGGTATTCACCGACAAGCCTTCCAGGTTCAAGGCCAGGCGCTGGGAATGCCAGCGTGTCCCCTCGGTCTGTATCCATTGTTCCCTGGGTTGCTCCACGGTGGTAAATGCCAGGTACAGGGAAGTGCTCAGGATAGAAGCCGGACAGAACCCCCAGGTGAACGGCTGCTTCATTTGTGACAGGGGCCGCTACGGGTTCGACTTTGCCAATCACCCCCAACGGCCCCGCCAACCCCTGGTGGAAGGCCTGCCCAGCTCCTGGCAGGAGGCCTTGGGGCGTGCTGGAGGGCTTCTCCAAGAGACCATAGCAAGGCACGGAGCCCATTCAGTGGCCCTGGTGGCCTCGGCCAGAGCAAGCCTTGAGAGCCTGGGAGCCCTAAAACTGTTCTCCCAGACGCACGGACTTCCCAAGCCCTTCTTGTGGATGGAGAGGGAACAGCTGGAGTGCGCCAGGTTGGTATTGGAAGGGCAGGACCTCCTGTTGAACATGAGCCAGGTGCAAGAGGCAGACACGGTCTTGGCACTGGAGGTGGATCCCACACAGGAGGCCCCCATGCTGGGCTTGGCCCTTCGCCAGGCCTGGCGAAGGGGTGGCTGGGTTGGGGTGGTGGACCCCAGGGGAGTGGAAATGCCCCTCCCCTTCCATCATCTGGCCCTGCCTCACCAGGAGGTGCCGGGGCTCCTGGAATGCCTCTCTGGCAAGGCTCCTGTCGGGGGGGCCGTGGGCTCCCGGCCAAGGGGGTTTCTGGAAGCCTGGCAGAAGGCTCTTGAGCGAGGGAAAAGGCCTGCCATTGCGTGCGGGGCCATGCTGGGGGGAGCTGCCTGTCTGGAAAGGGGCATGGAGCTGGCCAGACTGCTCAGGCAGGAGAAGGGCTGGGGGGGGCTTTTCCCGGTCCTGGCCGGGGCCAACTCTCTTGGGGCTGCAGCTCTCTTGGGATCTGAGAGCCGGGGCCTGGAAGATCTCCTGGAGAGGATTCGGGGGGGGGGTATCAAGGCAATTCTGCTTGTGGAAACAGACCCTCTTTTCGCCTTCTGGGGGAAGGCAGAGCTGAAGCAGGCCTTCCAAAGGCTGGAACTGCTTCTGGTCCTGGATTACCTGCCTTCGGAAGCGGCTGAGCTGGCCCGGATCCTGCTTCCCTCCATGACTCCTTTCGAGACCTCTTGTTTTTTTCTCAACAACGAAGCCCGATTACAGGAGGCCCGGGCCGTGCACCAGGGTGGATTCCCCATTTCCCAGCTCTTGGAGCAAGGGCATCCTCCCAGAGTCTTCTGGCCTGAGATCCCTGGAGGCAACTCTCGTGCTGCCTGGGAAGCCCTGGCAGGACTCTCGGAGACCCTGGGCAAGTCCATGGGTTTTTCTGATCTGCAGGGGCTGAGGGAAATCTTGCAAGAGAGGTTTCCCTGGCTTAAGAAGCCAAGCCCTGGCCAAAGGATAGTGCCTTTGGGAACTGTCGGCGAGAAGTCTGGGGGAGGGCTTTCCCGAAGGATTTCGGAGCAGGAAGTGCAAGGCCTCAGCTTGGCCCTGGTGCAGGCCACCTTTGGCACAGAGGAGCTCTCCTACTACTCGAGGCCTGCCCGGGAGGTGGAGGGGGTTCCTCTGGGCTTTCTGCATCCTCAGACCGCTCATTCCCTTGGCCTCAAAGACCTGGAACGGGTCTGCCTGCGCTGGGAAGAGGGGGAACTGGAATTTCTGCTGCGCACAAAGGAGACCATGAGTTCGGACTTGCTCGTGATTCAGGCCCACTGGCTCCTGGGATGGGAAAAAGCGGGAAAACCTCCCAAGACCATCAGGCCTCAGCAGCTTGGAAGGAAGCCCTGAGGTTTGCGTCTGCGGCCGGGGAGGCCGGGCCCAGGTGGGTTCTTGGCCAGTGTCCCGAGCCAGTTTGGAAACTTGGACCGGAGAAACCATGGAGCATTGGCTGGGGGCTGTGTTGCTGGCTGTACTCAAGTCCGCTGTGGTAATCCTTGTGCTTCTCGGGGTTGCGGCCTACATGGTCCTGGCGGAGAGGAAACTCCTTGCCCGCCTCCAGGTCAGGTATGGACCCAACCGGGCCGGGCCCAAGGGGATCCTTCAACCCTTGGCGGACATGATCAAGCTTTTCACCAAGGAAGACATAATTCCAGAAGGGGCTGACAAGGTGCTCTTCCTTCTGGCGCCGGCCCTGGTCTCTTCCACAGTGCTGATGAGCTTTGCGGTGGTGCCCTGGGGGCCGGAGTTCACCCTCGGGGGGAAAGAGGTCCAAGGGGTGGTGGCAGACCTGCCTGTGGGAGTGCTGTACCTGTTTGCCATGTCCTCCCTGACCGTATACGGGGTGGCCCTGGGGGGATGGGCTTCCAACTCCAAGTACAGCCTCCTGGGCGGAATCAGGGGGGCTGCCCAGATGATAAGCTACGAGCTCTGCCTGGGGCTCTCCCTGGCTCCGGTGGTCATGATCTCTGGATCTTTCAGCCTGGTGAGCATAGTCGAGGCCCAGGAAAAAATTCCTTTTGCGCTTGTGCAGCCTTTTTCTTTGGGGATTTTTCTCCTGAGCTCCATGGCCGAGACCAGGAGGATTCCCTTTGACCTGCCAGAGGCTGAAAATGAGCTGGTGGCCGGGTACCACACAGAGTACAGCGGCATGCGCTTCGGGCTTTTCTTCCTGGGGGAGTACGTGAATCTGCTTGTTCTGGGAGGGATTGTTGCCACCATGTTCTTGGGAGGATGGAAAGGCCCCCTGCTGCCCCCTGCCATCTGGTTCCTGCTCAAGGTGTTGGGGGTGGCTTTTCTTCTTATCTGGGTGCGGGGGACCCTTCCAAGACTCAGGTACGATCAGCTGATGCACTTGGGGTGGAAGCTGCTGCTTCCTGCTTCCATATTGAACGTGCTTGGAACCGGGGCGGTTCTGGCCTTTGTGGGGAGCTGAGTAGTCCAATGAAAGCCCAGTCAGGGGACAAGAGGTACGTGAAAGAAATAGGCACGGCACTGGGGGCTCTGGCCTCTGGTCTGGTCATTACCCTGAAGCATCTGTTCCGCAGGCCCATAACCCAAGAATATCCGGAGGAGAAAAGGAGCCTCCCCCCCAGAAGCAGGGGGCGTATCATCCTGACCAGGGACCCGGACGGAGAGGAGAGGTGTGTGGCTTGCTACCTGTGTTCGGCAGTGTGCCCAGTGAGCTGCATTTCCATGCAATCAGCACAAAGGGAAGATGGGAGGCGCTATGCCCTTTGGTTCAGGATAAACTTTGCCAGGTGCATCTTCTGTGGGCTGTGCGAGGAGGCCTGCCCCACCCTGGCCATACAGCTCACACCTGACTTCGAGATGACCAGGCGTACCCCTTTGGAGATGCTTTACGAGAAGCAGGATCTACTGGTGGAGCACGGGGGAAAGGAAAGCCGCTACAACTACTACAGACTTGCAGGGGTTGAGGTGACAGGGCCCAAGGGAAGTCGTGAGGGAGAGCGCAGTCCCGTGGACCCCAAGACCAACATGCCTTGAGGGGTATCTGAGAATGGATTCTCACAGAGAAGTGGCCTTGGGAGTGGATCTCGGAGGAACAAAGCTGCAGGTGGCCTTGGTGGACAGGGAGGGGCTGGTCCTGGCAAGCAAGAGGGTCGCAACCGATGTGCAGGGGGGACCTTGGGCTGTGAGATCCCAGATAGTTGAGGCAGCAAGGGAGTCAATGGCTCAGGGGCAGGCTGAAGGATTCCCTCTGGGAATAGGCCTGGGAGTTGCAGGCCAGATAGAGTCCGAAACCGGGAGAGTGCTTTTCGGGCCTAACCTGGGTTGGAAAGATGTTCCCCTGGGCGCCTGGATACGGGAGGAGCTGGGTTTCCCGGTGATGGTCACCAATGATGTGCGAGCCGCCGCCTTTGGAGAATGGAAGTTTGGGGCAGGAAGAGGGGTCCAGGATCTGGTTTGCCTTTTTGTGGGAACCGGGATAGGGGGAGGGATCGTGGCAGGGGGAAGGCTCCTCCACGGGGCCTCCAACAGCGCCGGGGAACTCGGCCATTTGGTGGTTGAGGTCTCTGGCCCTGCCTGCGATTGCGGAGGCCGCGGCTGCCTGGAAGCCCTGGCAGGAGGCCGTGCCTTGGCCAGGGAGGCCAGGAGGGCAGTGCAGGCTTACCCTGCTGCCGGAGCCAGGCTCCTGGGGATGGCAGGAGGGAATCTGGAAGGGATCACCGCCAAGATCCTGATACAGGCAGCCAGAGGAGGGGATCGTTTGGCAAGGGATATACTGGCCAAGGCCAAGGAGGCTCTGGTGGCCGGGCTGGTGAGCATAGTGCACGGTTTTAATCCAGGGCGGGTCGTCCTGGGGGGAGGAATAGTGGAGGGAATGGATGAACTGGTGGAAGAGCTGGAGGAAAGGCTGAAGGCCAGGGCCATGAAGGCTGCCACCAGGGGGCTCGAGTTAGTGAGGGCTGAGCTGGGCGGGGTTGCCGGGGCCGTGGGTGCTGCGGCCATGGTTCTGGCAGAAGAAGGACTTCCATCTGCAGTCTCATCCAAGGGTCTTGAGGTTTAGATCCCCAGGATTCCCCCTAGGGGCTTGAACAGCTGCTGGAACCACCTCAATTGTTTCTCACACCTCAGCCCGACTCCTTCATCCCCCCTTGGTCTTCTTGAAGCATTTCCTGTACCCTGCGGAAGCAGGGAATCTTTTTTTTGAGCCTTCCAAAGAGGATCCTGGCCACCACGTAGCAGATCAGAAAGGAAACCACGTAATTGGCCTCCCAGGAGGTGCCTGGGATCAAGACCGGCTGGGAGCCGTAGCGGTCTTGGAGCCATTGGAGGGCGAAGAATATGGGCCAGAGGGAAGCGGCCGAAAGGGCTATCTTCTGGAAGAAGAGCCTCCCGAAGGCGTCGTTACCCTCCCTGTTTATCATCCTATAGGTCTCGGGGTCGGCCATAGCAGAGGCTTGCTCAGAGAGTTCTTGATACTCTTGGACCTCATGGTGGAGGCTTCTTAGATAGCGTCTGTTGATCCTGTAGGCCAAGGAGATGGTGATCTCCCCCACGATGACCGAGAAAAAGGCCGCAAGGAAACAGGAGGCCATGTATTCGACAAGATCCATCCCACGCTCACCTTCTCACCACCAGCCCCGAGAAGCCGGGGGGCGGGCCAGGAGCCCCTCCCCCGGTCAAAAAACCATCACATGGGCACCCAGGCCTTGCCGAAGAAGCCCTTGCTGAAGTAACCCAAGCCCACGTACAGGGCCAGCACAACGAAGAGCCTTTTCAGCCAGATGTCCGGGATGTACTTTTGCGTCCTGGGGCCTATCATGGATCCTACGAAAATCCCCACCAGCTCTATTCCTATGAGCCCCCAATCCATACCGGCTTTTGCCACGGTTATGTATCCGGCAATGCTGGTGATCATGCTGAGAAGCACAGCCATGGCCGAGGTGCCGGCCACCACATACATGGGAGCTCCCACAACTGTTGTCAGAAACGGGACATACAGGAACCCTCCTCCAACACCCAAGAAGGAGGAAATGGCGGCGATAACAACTCCACCTATGAAAACCACAATGGGATTGAACTTGAATTCGATCCCGAAGAAGGAGAAGGTGGCTTTAGTCAGAGAGAAACTCTTGAAGACTATTCCCTGTGCTGCTGTGCCCTCTTTGCGGGCCTTGGCAAAGGCCTGGGCAGCCTGCTTGGCAGCCTTTTTCTTCTCCTGCCCCTTGGGGGTGGTCTCATAAAAAAGGAAGGCTCCCACCACAAATACGAACAATCCGAACCAGCCCTGGTACTGCTTGAAGCTGATCTTGCCGCCCGTAAGCCATGGAATAAATAGCGCCCCTGCAATGGAGCCCAAGGCCAGGGCAATTCCCACAGGCCAGGCCAGCTGCTTGGACTTGAGATAGTTAATGCTGCTCACCAGGGCCGAGAGCCCAACCAGGAACTGGTTGGAGGTCCTGATGCTGTCCGTGAGGGTCTTGTTCAAGCCAGGGGCTGTCTGGCCAAAGGTCCTGGCATAGTCTCCCAGCCCGTAAACCGTCATATGACCCACCCCGGCCATGATGCCGCCGAAGGCTCCCACCGTGGAGAATATCCATCCCACCCACACAGCCCAAATGATGGCCAGGATGTAACTCACTCTTGGAGCCCCTGGGATTCCGAAGACTCCTCTGGGGGCCTGGGGATCAATGTGCCCCTTCTCTTTGCCCAAAGGGGCCTTGGCCACCTCTTGTCCTATCTTGCCAGGCAGGCCCAGGTCGCTTCCCACCTTCTGTTTCTCAGGGGCAGCCTGGCCGCTCTGAGCTGGTTGCCCGGCCTGGGGGCTCTGCCCTTGCGCCCATGAGACCGAGCCCAGCCCCGTCACTGCCAACACAGCCACAATCGCAAAGAAAACTCTCCATCGCCTCTGCCTCATGTCCACCTCCTCCTTACTTTATTCTTCCTGTTGCTGAGAATCGCGGCCGAATTCAGCTCTCGGGAGGATCCCCATACACCCGGCTTCGGCCAGGCCTCTAACCCAAGGTTCCTTTGACCTCCTTTCCGTCTCCTGGAATAAGTCCTGCCCCGGCTTTGAGAGCGCTTCGAACCATGGCCTCCAGTCCCTCAAGTCCTTGAGGTGACTCAAAGACTTCCCTAACCCTGTGGCCGTAATTGCGAATCACAAACTGCCGGGCATCTGCCCTGGCCCCCATCAATATCTGGGAACCCCCCACACCGTGACGCCCCAGCACCTCCAGGTGCTCCGAGGCTTTCTCCCCATGACGGCCACTGCCCGCTATGACCAGATCGGGCACGTGCTTCTCAAGCCACAGGTCCGCCTCTGCTGGATGCTCCACGCACACGACCGTGTGCCCCATCCTCATGAGCAGCCTTTGGATTAGGCCGCAGGCGTCCTCTTGGTCTTCTATCACCAAGATCAAGGCCAAGGGAGACCTCCAGGGAAAAGCTTCAGGCCTTCCAGCAATCAAGAGGTGTGCCAAGACACGCTCCCAGGGGCAGCAGGGAGCTTTTCCCAGAGTCGCTGTGCCAATGGAGAGGCCTGGGAGGTTCTCCAAGAGCCACCCTGGTGCAATTTTTTTGTTGCGTCAGAGGGAGCTCAGCTCCGGGGGCTGGAGATGTTACCAGGCTGCAATGGATTCAGACAAAATCCTGTCGGCTTATCCCGAATCGCCTGAGCAGTTGCTGGAGAGCCTGGCGTTCCAGGCCGCAGGCCTCTGCGGCCCTGGTCACATTCCCCTTGTGTTCCTCCAAGAGCCTCGAGAAGTAATTCCTGTGGAAGTGTCTTATTATCCTCAGCTTGGCCTCTTTGTAAGGCAGGTGCTGGACACTGGGCCATTCGGTCTGGCCCTGGGCAGGCTCCGGGAATAGTAAGGAGCGGTTTATGCTCTTGGAACGGGCCAGGATCATGGCCTGCTGGATCCTGTTTTCCAATTCCCTCACGTTCCCGGGCCAGTCGTGGGAAAGAAGGCTTTCCATTGCCTCTGGAGTCAGGCTGAGGCCCTCCCGCCCCAGCTTTGGGCCGTGCTTGTCCAGGAAATGCTTGGCCAGGAGAGGCACGTCTTCCATGCGCTCCCTGAGGGGAGGCAGGTGCAGGGAGACCACCCTGAGTCGGTAATAAAGGTCCTCCCGGAACTTTCCCTCTGAGATGCTCTTTCCCAGGTCCCGATTGGTGGAGGCCAGGATCCTCACGTCCACTTTCAAGGAGCGGTTCTGACCCAGGGGTTTGATCTCCTTTTCCTGAAGGACCCTGAGAAGTTTGGCCTGAAGATCCTGGGGGAGATCTCCGATCTCGTCCAAAAAAAGGGTCCCCCCCTCAGCCTCCTGGAAAAGGCCCTTTCGATCCTGCCTGGCATCTGTAAAGGCCCCTTTCACGTACCCGAAGAGCTCGCTTTCCAAGACGTTTCCGGGAAGGGCAGGGCAGTTGACTGCCACAAAGGGGGCCTCTGCCCTGGGAGAGAGGTTGTGGATGGCCCTGGCCACGAGCTCCTTGCCCGTGCCTGACTCCCCGGTGATGAGCACGGTCACATCCGAAGGGGCCGCTGTCTGGATCGTCTCAAAGAGTCTGAGCATGACCGGGGAGGTTCCCACCATGCCCTGGAATGTCTCCTTCCCCCTCACCAAACGTCTCAGGGTCATGTTCTCTCTAAGGAGCCTCCTGTGCTCCATGGCCTGGCGAAGGGTGTGAACAAGGCGGGTGTAGTCAAAGGGCTTGGTTATGAAATCGTAAGCACCCCTCCGGATGGACTCCACGGCCAGCTCTATGACTCCGTATGCTGTCATCATTACCACCGTGGGGGGGTCTGGTCTTTGACGCAAGATCCCCAGCACTTCCATGCCGTCCATGTCGGGCATCTTTATGTCCAGGAGGACCAGATCCGGGGAGCTGTCTTGTTCCAGCTGCAGGGCCTCTTTCCCAGATCCAGCCGAAAGAACACTCCAGCCCAACTCCCTCGACACAGTGCGCCTGAGAAGCTCCACCATGTCCGGCTCGTCGTCCACTATCAGGATGCTGGTGGAAGAAGCAGGATGGCTCATGGGTCTCATCCTTGGGCCTCCACAGGGAGCTCCACTGTAAAGATGGAGCCTTTACCCAAAGCGGTCTCCACCCGGATCTCTCCTTCATGGTCCCTCACTATGCCGTAGCTTACCGAGAGCCCAAGCCCGGTTCCCACCCCCACAGGTTTGGTGGTGAAGAAGGGATCGAAGATCCTGTGGAGTATCTCAGCAGGTATTCCGCAACCCGTGTCCTGGAACGAGACCAGCACCTTGTCCTTGCTCTTGCTGAGAAGCGTTCTTACGGTTATGGTCCCTTCACCTGTTATGGACTGGCGGGCATTCATTATCAGGTTCATGAAAACCTGTTTCATCTTGTCTGTGTCCACTGTCAGCCTTGGGAGATCCAAAGCCAGCTCCTCCACCACCCTTATCCTTTCCACCTGGAACTTGCCCTTTACCACTGCCAGGACCTCCAGGAGCAGGCCATTTAGGTCTTGCCTGGTCTTGGTGGTGCCCGAGGACCTGGAGAATTTCAGAAGATCCTCCACAATGCGCTTGCAGTGCACAGCATGCTTTTCTATGACCTTGAGGTCTTGAGCCAGCTGACCTTGCGGGTCCAAGTCCCGAAGAAGAAGCTGGCAATAGCCCAGGATCAGTCCCAGGGGGTTGTTGATCTCGTGGGCCACACCGGCTGAAAGCTGTCCCAGGGAAGCCAGCTTGTCGGCCTGGAGCAGTTGTCTCTCCATCCACCTGCGGGAAGAAATGTCCTTGAGTATGCCTTCTATGCGTTCAGGCCCCCCAGCCTCACTGCGCCTCACAGTAACAGCCAGGAGACCAATGGAATCCTCTGCCCCCTCCCTTCTCAGGATCACCTCCAGATCGGATACGAAGTCCCTGTCTTGAAGCCTCCCCAGGAGGTTTCCCTGGTTGTCGGCCGGGAGAAGCCTTTGGAGGAGATTCTGGCCCAGGAGCTGCTCTTTTTCCTGAGCTCCCAACAGCTGCCATCCTGCCTGGTTGATATCCAGGAGTTTTCCGGACCCGTCACATATGAAGACCATGTCCCTGGAGCCCTCGAAAAGACGCCTGTACTTTTCCTCCGAGGCGGAAAGCTCCCTGGTGCGCTCGGCCACCATGCGCTCCAGATTGGCATTCAGCTCAAGGATTTCCCGGTGTGCCCTTTGTATGAGGGCCTTGTCCTGGCCCACCTGCTGGTACATGGCGTAAACTTGGCTGAAAAACAGGGTTATGGCTCCCACCAGGACAAAGGAGAGGCTGTTGAGGGAGCCTGTGATGGGACGGATCTGAATCCAGGCTTGATCCAGATCCAGAGCCAAGAGGACGTATTTCACAAGGTGGCTTCCAGAGCGGGACATGGAAAAGATGAAGAGCCCGAAAGAAAGCCAAAGCAGATAGGTCCAGAGAAGATTCTCAGGATTCCCCCGGCGCAACCCCCTGGCTATGCTTACACACAAGGCAGACAGCAGGATCATGAGGGTGGCCCCCAGGATGTCCACCACGTAAATGGGAGCCATTGGGATGTGGATGGGCGAACTCATGGGGCTTGGGCCCTTTGCTTGATTTTTCTAAGCCCCAGGTAAAGGAAGAGGATGGCAGGCACACAGGTCAAGTGGTCCATCTTGAGAAGCAGATAGATCAAGGGGGAGATTACGGCCTGGACAATAAAGACCCTGGACCACCCCCTCCCAGCAAAGGACTCCTCTGTCATCTCTGCTTCCACGGCATGGCCTATGAAGGCCGCGGCGTTCCAGACAATGAACATGACGCAGCCCCACTGGATGAGGCGCCAGCCCGGCTCCCGTATCAGCTCCCTCTTGCGCAGCCAGAATACCAGGATTGCCATGCTCAAGATGAAAAAAAGGTGGGCTATCTGGTGGCTGTAAAGCCCTTCTGGTTCAGGGTGGACCTGCAAGGCCCAGGCCTCCTGGGCCGCCCCCCAAAAAAGGAGTAACCCCGCGGCTGGAACAAGAGCCCATTTTCTCCTGAAAATTAGTCTTCCCAAAGCGGCGCAAGGAAAAAATTGCATCCAGAAATTCCCCTCCAATCAATCAAAAACAACCAAAGTACTCTATCTTCTTTGTGGCCGAAGTGCAATGTTTCTCTTGCAGTAACTCAGGGGCATGCTGAGAAGTTCCCCCTTTCCCTGACAATTCATCAAAGCCTGCCTCATGGGAAACAGGCCATTGGCCCGTCGGAATGCTTGAAATGGCATGCCTGCTTAATTTGAACTGGGCATGGCCTCCCATCAGGGAAGAATTCCGGACAGATCTGCCCTGCTTTGTTAGCAGGGCCTGTACTGCCTGCTTGGGAGGTACGATTGTTGCTTTCCCCTTTAGCTCGCTGGGTCCGCATATCCACCATTTCGAGGAGGCCGGGATGCAGAAGGAAGTCTACAGCATCTGTTTCATGTGTACGGTGCGCTGTCCCATCAAGGTGACGGTGGAGGAGGGGGCTGTGCGTTGGATCGAGGGCAACCCACACCAGCTCAAAGGGGCCTTGTGCGCCAAGGGAAGCGCTGGCACAGCCCTTCTCAACGATTCAGAGAGGCTCAGATACCCCATGATAAGGGTTGGAGCAAGGGGAGAGGGGAAATGGAAGAGGGTGAGCTGGGAGGAGGCCCTCACTTACTGCGCCGAAAGGCTCCAAGAAGTCATCTCAAAGCACGGCCCCGAAAGCGTGGTCTTCGGGGAGAGGCAGAACCTCAACACCCATCTCAGCAAGACCTTCATGAGGGCCCTGGGCTCTCCCAACCACTACACCCACGATGCCCTTTGCAAGGGCTCCGTGAACACCGCCTTCAGGACCCTCACAGGCTACACGGACGCCCAGGTCACCATAGATTACGCCAATTGCAAACACATGGTGCTGTACGGTCGCAACATCTTCGAGTCCCTGGAGCTGAAACCAATCCAGGCCTTGATGGACGCGCTGGAAAAGGGGGCCCGGATCACATACGTGGACACCAGGGCCACCATCACCGCCAGCAAGGCTCACCGCTTCTGGCTCATCCGCCCCGGCACTGACCTGGCCCTCAACTATGCCCTCATGAACGTGATCCTCAAGGAAAATCTGTATGAGGAAGCCTATGTGAACAGATGGGTCTCGGGCCTCAACGAGCTGAGGGGTTTTGTGGAATCCATGACCCCTGAGTGGGCCGAACATGAAACAGGAATCCCCGCCGAGGAGATCGTGAGCCTGGCCCGGGAAATAAGCAAGGACAAACCTCAGGTGGTCTTTCACTACGGTTACAGGGGGGCCAACCATACCAATGAGATCTACTTCCGGCGATCCATAGTGATCCTCAACGCCCTTCTGGGGAGCATAGAGTCCAAGGGAGGACTCATCATCAAGAAAACGGCCAAGGACGCCGGATACGGTTCCTTCGGGAAGTACGTGGACCAGGAAGGCCTTCCAAAGCCAAAAGCCCCCAGGTTCGACGGCGTGGGAGGAGACCTGCTGCCCATTTGCGATCCTGCCCACGGGGTGGGCCAGCAACTGCCTTTGGCAATCCTGCAAGAGAAACCCTATCCCATCAAGGCAGCCCTAAGTTACAGGTTCGACCCCCTTCTTTCCATCCCGGACTACAACCAGAACAAGAGGGCATTTGAAAAACTGGATTTCATCCTGACCATAGACGTGAATTTCAGCGAAACCGCCTGGTACTCGGATGTGATACTGCCCGAGTCCATGTACTTAGAGCGCTCCGACTCCCTTCAGATGGCAGACGGGCCAAGACCCACAATTTACATGAGAAGACAATGTGTGCCTCCGCGCTACGACACCAAGCCCTACTGGGAAATAGTGAAACTGCTGGCCGAGAAGATGGGCCTTGGCAAGTACTTTCCGTACAGCTGCGTGGAGGACATCTGGAATTACCAGCTCAAGGACATGGGGATCCCCCTGGAGAAATTCGAGGCCAAGGGTTTTGTGGCCCTCGCGGACAAGCCCATCCTTTGGGATCGGAAAGAAGGCCTGAAGTTCAAGACACCTTCCGGAAAGATAGAGTTGGTCTCAAGCCTTTTGGAGGAAAACGGCTTTCCCTCCTTTGCCCAGTACGAGAGCCCCAAAGCCCCCCCAGAGGGAATGTTCCGCCTGACCGTGGGAAGAAATGCTGTGCACACCCACGTTTCCACCCAGAACAATCCCTATCTCAACGAGTTGGTATCCGAGAACGTGCTCTGGATACACCCTGAGGAGGCAGCCAAACTGGGCATTTCCGACGGCCAGTACGTGGAGATCTCCTCTGACCAGGGCTGGGGAAGAATAAGAGCATTTCTCACAGAGCTGATCCACCCTGAGGCGGTCTTCATGCTTCACGGCTTCGGCCGACAGGTGCCTGTCACAACACGTTGCTACAACAAGGGGGCCTCTGACACGGCACTGCAGAAGAACGTGACTGACATGGTGGGTGGGAGCCCGGGTCTCCACGACACCTTTGTCAAGGTTAGGCCGGCATAGAAAGGCCGTTAGTCCTGAGAGTGTTCCCAAGGAGATGAGCAGATGAGCGAATACTACCTGTTCCATGACAGCAGCAAGTGCATAGGGTGCCTTTCCTGCGAGGTGCATTGCAAGGAAAACAAGAAGTTGCCCGTGGGCCCCAGGCTCTGCAGGGTGATGACAGTGGGACCCAAACTGGTGGGGGGACTTCCCCGGATGGATTTCATTTTCATGCCCTGTTTCCACTGTGAGAGGCCCTGGTGTGTGGCAGCCTGCCCCACAGGAGCCATGCAGAAGCGGGCCGAGGATGGGATAGTGTTCGTGAACCAGGATCTTTGCGTTGGCTGCAAGGCCTGCATGAGGGCCTGTCCTTGGGGCGCCCCCCAATGGAATCCCGAGACGGGCAAGGCCATCAAGTGCGACTACTGCATGGAGCGGGTGGACAAGGGGCTCGAACCCGCCTGCGTGGCCAAATGCGTGACCAAGTGCCTCCACTTTGGAAAACCAGAAAGCTTGGTGGACGCCAGGCGGGATCGTCACGCCAAGGCCATGGCCGCAGTGGGATGGGAGGTGACCCTCAGGCAGCCCACGGGCCCGGCTTCCAGGCCTCGCAAGCCTCCTACAAGAAAACAGGCTGATTAAGGCCCTTTTTGGGATGCCAGGCACATGAGCCGGGAGAACAACTGTCCAGTTCAGGAAGCCCTCCAGGAGGTGGCCTCTGCTCTTGGGGAAGAGCGCATCCGCGAGCCCAGGGCACGCATGAGGGCAGAGAAGCTGATGGTGCTCCTGGAGGACATTGCCCAAGGCAGGGCGGGCTTTGAGCATCTCTCTGATTTGAGATCCGTGGCCGGATCCCTCGTTCAGGGGCAGGATCCTCAAGGAGCGATCCTTGGAGAGAAGACCCTTGGCTTGCTGGAGAGTCGGGGGGAGATGTTCCAAAGCCACATCCTGAGCCGGAATTGCCCCTCGGGTGCATGCGACATGCTGGCTCCGGCTCCCTGCCAGATGGCCTGTCCCTCCGGCATAGACGTGCCAAGCTATGTTGCCCTCATCGGCCAGGGCCGCTACCAGGAGGCTGTGTCCCTCATCCGGCAGGATAACCCCTTTCCGTGGATATGCGGGCTGGTTTGCACTCATCCCTGTGAATTCGTCTGCGTGAGGGGCAAGCTGGACCACCCCATAGCCATCAAGGACCTCAAGGCCTTTGCCGCGGAAAGGGCCCTCTCGGAGGGGAAATACCTCAACCCACAGAGGGAGCCCGACACAGGGCATAGGGTTTGTGTGGTGGGGGCAGGCCCGGCCGGGCTCACAGCAGCCTATTTTCTGGCCCTCAAGGGGCACAGGGTCACGATCATAGAGGCCCTTCCCATGGCAGGCGGCATGATGATGGTGGGGATCCCCCGGTACAGGCTTCCCAGGGAGGTGATCGACAGGGAGGTGGCCTTCATAGAGGAGCTGGGGGTGGAATTTCGCTTCAACACCAGGCTTGGCAAGGACGTGACCCTCCAGTCCTTGCGCAGGGAAGGCTTCGAGGCCTTTTTCATAGCCGTGGGTGCCCATGCCTCACACAGATTGGCAGTCCCGGGGGAAGATTTGCCCCAGGTCCTGGACGCGGTCAAGTTTCTCCAGCATGTGGCCATGGGGGCCAGGAGAAAGCCAGGGGAAAAGGTGGTGGTGGTGGGGGGAGGAAACGTGGCCATAGACGCGGCCCGAACTTTGATCCGACTGGGTTGTTCCGAGGTCACCTTGCTTTACAGACGCTCCCGTTCGGAGATGCCGGCCAACGTTGGGGAAGTGCAGCAGGCTGAAGAAGAGGGGGTGAGGTTTGTCTTCCTGACAATTCCCGTGGAGGTGGTGGGGGAAGGGGGCAGGGTGGTGGGCCTTAGGTGTCTGAGGGCCAAGTTGAGCAAACCGGATGCCAGGGGCAGGAGAAGACCTGTGCCTGTGGAGGGGAGCGACTACCTGATCCCCGCAGAGGCGGTGGTGACAGCCATCGGGCAGCGAGTCCTCACAGAGGGGCTGGAGCACCTTGAGCTTCGCTGGAGCAGCTGGGACACAATAGTTGCGGACACCATAACAGCTGGGGCGGGTCAGGAGGGCATATTCGCCGGAGGGGATGTGGTACTTGGGCCTGCCACGGTGGTTGAGGCCATAGGTGCCGGGAAAAGAGCCGCCGAGGGAATAGACCGTTTTCTAAAGGGCCTCCCACAACCCACCATGCCGGCAGTGCCTGTTCGCAGAGGCAGGGTAGAGCCTTGGGAGGGTTCGGCCTCTGTGAAGATGGCCCTGAAAAGGCCTCAGATGCCCCTTCTGGGGCCAGAGAGGCGCCGCATAACCTTCCAGCAGGTGGAACTAGGCCTGGGAGAGGAAGAGGCCAAGCAGGAAGCCCGCAGGTGCTTGAGGTGCGACATATGCAAGCGCTGCGGCCAATGTGTGGTGATTTGCCGTGATAGGATGGGCATAGATGCCTTGGAGCTGGGATACGTGGGCCAAGGGGAAGGCAGGCCCACGGACTTTCGTGCCACCGCACAGCGATGTATCCTGTGTGGAGCCTGTGCTGCCAACTGCCCGACCGGCGCCATGCGGTTAGAGGACAGGGGCAGCGAGAGGCTGCTGATCCTGGGGGGCACCATACTCCAGCAGGAGCGTTTGGAGAGATGTCAGGGCTGTGGAGAACCTCTGGGGCCTGCCAGGTACCTGGACTATGTAAGGAAACGCACCGAGGGGGTGGCCCAGGCATTTGCCGGGAGGCTACTTTGTGAGGCCTGTGCGCGCAAGGCCACGGCAGAATCCAAGAGCGGCATATCGGTGCCCGAGAGGTGAGAGAGCATGGATTCCAGGAGCCAGGAAGGGCCCCTTCGTCAGGGAGACAGGGTCGAGATATACCGGGTTTCGAGCGACCAGCGTTGGGAGGACTACATGGCCCAATACATAGGGCTCAAGGGAATAGTCACGGACCCTGACGTGGTCATAAACGATCCGGACGCCCTGGTGGAGGTCACCCTCGAGGGCACAGGCGGCACCCATCGTTTCCCACAGGATTGTTTGAGGAAGGTGCAATAGGAGATTCCCGGGCCTTTTGCCATAGACACCCACAAGACTTCACAAAATGAAGGTCCATCCAAGGGGCAGGCCAGAGGCCCCCACAAGCTTTGGCTATGCCGCTTTGAATCCCACTGTCCTAGGCTGGCCAGCAAGGAGACTCTGCTTCAACTCAGAGCAGTTGCTAGGGAGCGTGCAGGGTTTGTCTCAAACCATCCCGGGGGTTGGGGCTCTGGCCCCTAAAGTGGTCAGCATCGGAGAATGATCCGGACAGACCGTCGAGTATGGCTACGAGGGCTCCCCAAAACCTAAGAAGGATTCTTCTCAGGCAAGGAGCTTGTGTCCGGGGCCGTGGGGTTTGGCCGAGGCGCATCCAGAGTCAGCTCGATAGGTCGGGAGGAGGAGCGAGAGCCATTTTCGCTGTTGATGATTGAAGTGTTGGTGTGTGTTTGCATGGGGGTG
>JBBIOJ010000006.1:0-131445 GCA_037443445.1 Desulfarculaceae bacterium
AACAGCGTGATCACGACCACCAACTTGACCCTTCATAACATGGGTCATGAATAATCCGGGCTAGCTGGTTGAGAAGCGGGACGTTCCTCTGAAGCATTTCGGCTACCCCACCACCTGTCCGCGTGGAGTTGACGTGCACAAGCCTTCTTCTTCCCAGGCGCTCTGCAAGGCGTTCGAGCTGTCCTATCACCTCCTGGCCTACTATTGGCCTGTAGTCTTCCAGGGTTATCGTGTCGCCCATTTTCCGCCTCCCGCTAAACCTACTCCCTGCTCTCTTTTCGTTAATCATCCTGATGTTCTCTGACGTAGGCCTGCACCAGATCCAAGACAGTGGCCTTTAGCTCCTCCAAGGAGTGGAAGTAGACGTCCAAGCCCCGGATGTCATTGACCAGCCCCGGCATGCCGAAGTTGGACTCTATCCAAAATGAGAAGTCGTCTGTTTCCTTGGGCCCCAGACGCCAACGGGATTCCAATAGGTGAAAAGACACCGAGTCTGTTCCCACTGCTCTGAGGCTTTCACAGAACTCAGAGAGGCTCCAGGCCGAAGGCCTGGATCTCATGACTACCGTGGCCCCTTCGCAGAAATGGAATTCTAGACCTGGACGCGACCAGGGCACTCTCGGTAGGTCCCATAGATACTCCTCTAGAATGTCCACCAGTCCCCTTCTCACGTCTTCCAGATCCTCGGCGTCAAAGGGGTCGAAGGAGCTGAGCTTTTCAGAAAGCCGGACATCCTGGAGGCCATTGGCCGCCCACTGAGCGAAGTCATTGGGATATTCCAAATTGGGTTGAAAGAGAGCAAGGCGAGATTGGAACAAATGATAAAACAGGACCGACTCCGGCACCTCCTTGATTGCATGCAATAGCTCCCTGAGGTTCACAACGCTCAACCCCACGGGCCTTACCATGACAAAGCATTCCCTAAACCAGAAAGGATCCTGAGCCTTCGTCCCTTCGAGGCTGCCCATCTTCTCGTCCCGTGCCCAGTGGACTTATAGTTTTCTCAATAATTCTATTGGGATCTCTATTAGCTGCTCCATGTAAAGCCTTGGAAGGCTCTGGTAGAGAGCCGTGCCCCATCTTTTTCTCTCCATGAGCTCCTCTGTGACCTCCCCCACCACCTTGGCCGGGACCCCGGCCACCATGGACCTGGGCGGCACATGGAACCCCTCTTTCAGCACAGCCCCTGCTCCCACCACGGACTCCATGCCCACCACCACCCCGTCCATGAGGATAGCCCCCATGCCTATGAGCACCCTGTCCTCCACCACTGCCCCATGGATAATGGCCCCATGCCCCACATGGCACTCAGCCCCCAGGCGCACCTCATCCTGGGGCCTTACATGCACGACCGAGTTCTCCTGCAGGTTGGAGCCGGCACCCACCCGGATGGCTCCCCAATCGGCCCTGAGCACTGCCCCAGGTCCCACATAGCAGTTATCCTCCAATTCCACATCCCCCACCACCACGGCCATGGGATGCACATAAGCTCCGGGATGAACCCTTGGCTCCCGGTCCTGAAAAGCGTAAAAAGGCATGTTCTTACCCCCCTGCTTTCCACCAAGCTCGAGATCTTTGGGGCCTGCCCCCCCCGCCTCCAAGATTCCCGATTCCCGAAAACCCCTTGGGAAGCGGCTGAAGGTCACCATGCTCCGGGCAGGTTCAATTCTTGGCCCGCGTCACCCACTGCTCTGCAATGATGCAGCCCAGGGGCTCTTGGATTCCCCTTTGCTCCTTATGTAAACAGATCATAACCCACGGAGCTCTGGGCTGGCAAATTGTAGGAGCTTCTATGTTGTCATTTGACAAGGGCTGGGATAAGGTATTTCCACCCGTGGAAGGTTTCTCCCGGGAATTGAGAACTCACTTAAGGATCAGCATGTCCAAGAAAATGCTCATCAATGCCGCCTCCGAAGATCAGCTAAGAGTGGCCATGGTGCAAGATGGTGTGCTCCAGGAAGTGGGGATGGAAACCACTGCCAGGGGTCAAATCTCAGGCAACATATACAAGGCCCTGGTGGACCGTTTGGACCCCAGCCTGAATGCGGCTTTCGTGGACTACGGGGGGGAGCGAAACGGTTTTCTGCCCGCAGATGAAGTGCACCCCAAGTGGTACAAGGGACAGTTCAAGAAGGAAGGAAATGGGAGCCCTCCCATCCGCAAGATACTGGAACGCAATCAGCAAATAATCGTGCAGGTCTCCCAGGACCCCAGGGGCCACAAGGGAGCGCTGCTTACCACCTTCATCTCCTTCCCCGGCCGGTTCCTGGTACTCATGCCTTACAGGGCCAAGAACGGGGTGTCCCGCAAGATCCTGGACGAGCAGGAAAGAGAGCGCCTCAAGAAACTCTTGGATGAAATCAATCCGTCGGAGGAGACGGGTTTCATAGCCAGGACAGCGGCGGAGGGGAAGTCCAAGAACGAGCTTCAGCGGGAAGCCAAGTCCCTGAGAAGGTTGTGGCAGGGCATAGCCGAGAAGGCCAAGAAGCTCAGCCCCCCGGCTCTTCTTTACCAAGAGAGCAATCTGGCCATTCGCACCATTCGGGATTATCTTTCCCCGGACGTGGAAGAGATCCTGGTGGACGATCCCAAGCTTTTCGAGGAAATCCAGGAATTCTTCAAGGCCACAATGCCCAAGGCCGCCAAGATGGTGAAGCTCTACAAGGAGAAGACCCCGCTTTTCAACAAGTACCAGATAGAGGAGCAGATCGAGTCCATACACGATCCCCAGGTAAGGCTCAAGTCAGGCGGCACCATAGTGATAACTCCCACCGAGGCCCTGGTGGCCATAGATGTAAACACCGGGAAAACCACGCTGCGAGAAGATCCTGAAACCACGGCTTTCAAGACCAATTTGGAAGCGGCCGAGGAGATAGCCAGGCAGCTAAGGCTCAGGGACCTGGGTGGCCTGATCGTGGTGGACTTCATAGACATGGAGAACAGGAAAAACAGGGCCGAGGTGGAGAAAGCCCTTAAGGAGGCCTTCAAGAAAGACAAAGCCAGAGTTCGCATTTCCAGGATCTCCCAGTTTGGACTCCTGGAGATGTCACGCCAGAGGTTGAAACCTCCCTTGGAGTCCAGAGCCTTTGACCCGTGTCCCCTGTGCAGGGGGGCCGGAAGGGTGAAATCTCCCGAGGCTCAGGCGCTCCAAGTGCTGCGCAAGATCCAGGGAGCCGCGGCCAAGAAAAACTTGCTCAGGGTGGAAGGGGAGCTACCCCAACGCACGGGCAGGTATCTGCTAAACGAGCTCAGAAAAGATCTGGCTGAAACCGAAAAGGACTTCGGCATAAAGATTGTGCTGGATCTTCACCCGGGACTCCCTTCCCAGGAGGCCACCCTCAGGCTCTACCGTTCCAAGAAGGGCGCAGAGGGGGAAAACGTGGAGGAGATCCACCTCTGATGAAACAGAAATACCTCCGGGGCCAGCACCCTTTCCAGCTCCAGGTGCAGGGACAAGCCTTGGCAGGAGTGCTTCACGCACCCCAAGGATGGCCTGCCGTGGCCTGTGTGGTGCTTTGTCACGGGCTGTTGAGTTCCATGGAGAGCCCGAAGTTCAAAGCTCTGGCTGAGGCCTTGGCCCGGGCGGGGGTGGCTGCGGTGAGGTTCGATTTCAGGGGTTGCGGGAAAAGCGCTGGAACTCTAAGCCAGAGCACTGTCTCAGGCCGCCTTGAGGACCTAAGGGCCGTGACACACTTTCTGTCAGAAAACTTGGGGTACACAAGAATCCCAGGTCTCATGGGCAGCAGCATGGGAGGCTTTGTGGCCCTTCTGTACGCCGGGAGGCAGGCCAATGTGCCGGCCCTTACGGTCTGGGCAGCGCCCTTTGCTCCCCTGGAGCTGGGAGGCTTGAAAACTCATCCGGAAAATGCCCGGCTGGGGCCTACCTTTTTTCAGGACCTGGGATTTCATGACTTGCTTTCCATGGGGGAGAGGATCAATCACCTGCTTGTTATCCACGGGGAAAAAGACGAGCTGATCCCTGTTTCGCACGCTCTTCGTATTTATGAGCTGGCGCTCCCACCCAAACAATTGCATATCATACCCGGGGCAGACCACAGATTCACCGAGCCCGCGCACAGGCAGGATGCCACCCACAAGACCGTGAAGTGGTTCTTGGAGCACATGGGTTGAAAAACCCGGAGCCGGCTTCAGCAGAGCCCAAGGATGTCGGTTCAGCTCTGGCCCTTGAGGAATCTCAACAGGAATTCCGCATCCGAGGGTGAAAGGTTGAACTTCAAACAGGCTTCCTCCACCAGCTTGTGTTGGGCAGGGCAGTCCTCATCCTTCCTGCGTTCAGAGATCCATTTCACTGCTTTTCGAAGGGCCTCTCCCTGGGGCATGACCTCACTCATGCTCTGAGTCCTCCTCCAAAGTACTTTGCCCGGAACATAAGGAGTTTCGGGCAGGGATGTGTTGATCCGGCCCTGGAGGCTTGGGGATAGCCCTCGGATGTTTCTTCCCCGGATGCCGGAGCCGGGCCAGCCAAATGCTTTTTTTCACCCACACTTCCCTGGATGAGCATAGCACGGGCGCTTGGAGGGGTGCCAGGCCTGGCAGCAAAGCCAGATAGCCCTTATGATGACACAAGAGGATGGATTCCAAGGCCGGAGGCAAGAGCCATGAAAGTGATGGCAGTGATGGCCCATCCCGACGATGCAGAGGTATGGGCAGGAGGCACGCTGGCAAAGTTCTTCCAGATGGGCCATGAGGCCCACATTGTGGTTATGACCTATGATGTTCACCACCTAAGGGGGAAGGAGGCTTTGGAGGGAGCCCGCAGGCTGGGCTGTTCCATAGACCTCATGGGCCTTCCAGATACTTCTGTGAGAGATGCTGACCAGCATGCCCATAGGCTTGTGGAGATCCTGGAGAGGCAGGTCCCTCAAGTTCTGATTCTGCACAATCCGGACGACACCCATCCCGACCATGAGGCCAGCTTCCTGGTGGCCCGCCGGGCTCTCATCAGATGGTATGCGGGTGAGAGGCGACCCGGGTCGATCCCTTCTGTTTTTGTGGCAAACACTTACAGAGGCATGGGACTCAGGGGCCCTGTGGAGCTGGACACCTTTGTGGAGATCTCAGAGGTATGGGACAGGAAAGCCCATGCCCTTCTGGCACACCAGAGTCAAAATCCCGAAAGCTGGCTGCCCAGGCAGCGGGCCATGCTGGAGGTGCTGGGGGCCAGAGCCGGGTGCAGAATGGCAGAGGGCTTCAGACGCCTGGTACTTTTCAGCGAACCTGGCTCCTTGCCTCACCTGGACCCGGCGCTTCTCTGCCCAGAGAATGATCCCAAGCGGTGAAAATTGCCTGGCATGTGAAGCCCCGGTTCTTGTGTGGCACTTGAGATCAGCCTCTTTCTGTGCTAGGTACGGAACTCCGGGTAAGCACAGGCAGGGAGGGCTCAAAATTGGAACTCAAGGTGGACAAGCTTCGAAGAGGGGCAAGGGTTCTTCTGGAAGACGGGGAAGAGCTTAGGGGATGTTTTTTCGTCTCTCCTGTTTCCTCTTGCAGAAACGGCCCCGAGTCACTCTCGGAGCTGCTCATGGGAGAGGCCTATTTCCTTCCCTTTGAGACAGAAAAGGGGCAAGTGGTGTTTCTTCAGAGGGATTTCATACGCTACGTGGCCCTCCAGGAGAAGGAGGCAGAGGAGGATGCGCCCCATCTCAAGAGAGAGGCTGTGGAAGTCTGTCTTCTCTCAGGGGAAATCCTCCAGGGGGATGTGCTGGTGGATCTGCCCAGGAGCCGCTCCAGGCTCTCTGATTTTTTCAATTCCTGCGGAGGCTTCTTCTATCTCCTCACCTCAGAAGGCCAAAGGCTTGTGAACTCCAGATCCGTGAAGCTGGTGCGTCCGGCCCCCCAATGAGACCCGCTACCTGCCCCCTTTGGGGCTTCTCCCGGAGCCCGGAGACCCGGCGTAAGTCTGGGCGATCTCCAGGAACCTCAGGGCTTCGGCTCCGTGGGCCTCAAGACTGGTGTCTTTGTGATGCAGCCTCCTGACAGCAACCCTGCAGAACTCAGAGGCCGAGCCTCTGATTATGTCTGGGGCTTCCTCGGGCCCGTAGGTCCATAACTTTCCTGAAGGCAAGTGCAGCTCCACCCTCAAGGCTGTGGCCGGAGCTGGCAAACCGTGCACCTGATAGGCCCAGGGTCGGGCCAGGCAAGCCAAGAGAGCCACGTGCCTTAGCCTGTCCGTGTCCACAGAGGTGCGCCCCAGGGCATCGAGAACATCCAGTCCGTGGGCCCAGGTCTCCATCAACCGAGCTGTGGCAAAAGCCTTGGCGCTCATGGGCATGGCAAACCAGGGTATCCTGCTTTTGGGATCCAGCCCGGAGAGCCGCTCCAGCATCTCTAGCCTGGCTTTCTCCCACCACTCCAGGATCTCCCGGCTGCCCATGGACCTTCCCCTGTTCACCCCGATCTCATTGAAACCCATGAGCACCCGCTTGGCCTCCTCCAGCGGGCTCAGATCCCCTCGCAGAATTTGCGCCGCCACCTCGTCTATGTGGGCTACATGTGAAACGCAATCCCTGAGGCTCCATCCCTCTGCAGGGCTGGGCAAATCCCACTGGGCTTCCCTCAACCCCAAGAGCAGAGCCCTCAAGGAGTCCTGCTCTGCCCTCAGGTCTTCCAGTATCTCCCTCATTTCTCCCCACCTCCCGGCCCAGATTCATGCAGGCAAGAACATCAAGGGGCCAAGCCCCAAGAGTTGATTTCAGATTTCCCCTGGAAAAAGACCCTGCCAAGCCCGATGGGAAAAGATTTTCTTGGGCAGCATGATTGTTGGTGGCAGCATATTGACCTCTCAGAGTGCCTTCTTGCTGGGGGTTCACAATGAAGGCTAAAAGCCCATCAGCCTCCCTATGATCTCCCTCTGTATCTCGGATGTTCCTCCTCCTATGGGTTGGATGCGCAGATCCCTCCAGATTCTCTGCACTGGGAATTCCATCATGTAACCGTACCCGCCGTGTATCTGGATGCACTGGTCAGCCACTTCCACGGCAGTCTCGCAGGCCAGGATCTTGCACATGGCCACCTCCTTGCGGCACTCCCTCCCGTGCACATAGAGCCACACAGTATGATATACCAGCTGCCTGGCAGCCTCTATGCGGGTAAGCATGTCAGCAAAACGGTGCTTGATCACCTGGAAGCCCCCTATGGGGCGGCCGAAAGCACGCCTCTGCCTGGCATACTCCATGGTGATTTCCACGCACTCCTGAGCCGAGGCCACGGAGCTTGCGGCCATGACCAGCCTCTCTGTCTGAAACCCCTCCATGATCTGATAGAATCCCCTGCCCTCTTCCCCAAGGAGGTTCCCAAGGGGAACCCTCACCTCCTCCAGGACCAGCTCGGCCGTATCTGAGCTGCGCCATCCCAGTTTCTCCAGCTTGCGGCTGACCCTGAATCCCTCCCTTTGCTTCTCCACCAGGATCTGGGAGATACCCTTGTGGCCCAGTTCCGGAGCTGTTTTGCACGCCACCACGTAGAAATCGGCTCTTGCGCCGTTGGTTATGAAGGTCTTGGAACCGTTTAGAACCCAATGATCCCCCTGCCTGGAGGCTCGGGTCTTTATGCCCAGCACATCAGAGCCTGCGTCGGGTTCCGTGACCGCATAAGCCCCCATCCTTTCTCCCCGGATCCCCGGAACCAGGAAGCGTTCCTTTTGCTCTTGGGTGCCAAAGCGGGAGACTGCGGGAAGGGCCACGAATGCATGAAGCCCTATTCCTGCCCCAACTCCCCCGGATCCGCTCTTGGCCAGGGCCTCAGCCAAAACCACGTGGTAGCGGAAGTCACCCCCGGCCCCTCCATGTTCTTGCGGAAAGCCGCCTGCCAGGAAACCCAGCTCTCCAGCCCTCAGAAACACCTCCAAGGGGAATTCCCCTTGTTGCTCCCACTCCTCAGCATGGGGTCTCAGCTCGGAAAGCACCCATCTCTCGGCCTGATGTCTGAAAATCCTGTGCTCCTCCTCGAAGAGCCAATCGCTCATGGGCCCCTCCTGGCCTGAAAGTCACCTTGCAGATTGCCCCTGGATATCCCGTGTACCGGAAAGACCTTTTCTCTTATGAATTCCACCACCCGCCCGGCCTCCTGCACGGCCTTCTCCCTGATTTCTGCGCAGCTGGGGTGGGGCGCGTCCAAGAGGCTTCCCACCTCCATCTCAGGCCCGAACATCATGCCCCCCACCAGGCCTGCCAGCTCGTCTTTGGGCTCAAGGTCGTTCAGAATGGCCCAAGCCAGGGTCCAGCACCGGGCGGTCCTGTAAAGGTCGTAGCCCCCCCCTCCCAGGGCCAGTATTGGACGGCCCAGCCTGGCCAAACTTCTTACAGCATGGATATAGGCATTGTTGGTGAGTCTGAGGTGCGTCAAAGGATCTGAGATGAGGGAGTCGGCTCCAAGCTGAGCCACCACCAACTCAGGGCCGAAAGCCTCCAGAAGTGGTGTTACCACAGAATCCAAGACCAGTCCGTATACCTCATCGTCGCTTCCAGGCTCAAGGGGAACGTTCACATTGTATCCATAACCCTCCTCTTCCCCCAACTGGGTCTCCCACCCATCCCAAGGGTAAAGGGTACGACCCGTCTCATGAATGGATATCACCAGCACCCTGGGATCCCTGTAAAAGGCCTCCTGGACACCGTTGCCGTGATGGGCATCACAATCCACGTAGGCCACCCTCCAATTCCTATCCAGGGCCTCTGGGATGGCCACTGCAATGTCATTCAAATAACAGAACCCCTCGGCATGGTCCGGCATTGCGTGATGAAGTCCTCCGTAGAGGTTCATGGCCACATCTGCCTCTCCTGCCAAGATGGCCCTCATGCCCGCAAGGGTCCCACCCACAACTCCCACAGCCCAGTGGTAAAGCCCGGGGACCACCGGGCAGTCCTCTGTGCCCAGCCCTCTGCGGAGGGTTTCCAAGGAGATTATCCCCTGGCTGGCCTTCTTGAGCACACGCACATAAGAAGGGTCGTGGAAACGGCATAACTCTTCCTGTTCCACCTTCGCGGGGGGCACCACTTGCATCCAGGGTTTTCCCCAGAGCCCATAGCGGCCACATAGCTCCATGGTCTTCTGAACCCTCTCGGCCCTGAAGGGATGATCCGGGCCCAGCTCGAAGCTGAGCAGATCCCCCGAGTGAACAAAAAGGGATCTAAAGCCCCTTTGCTTGGCAGCTCCGGGAAGCTTTTCTCTAAGACCCGTCTCAGGCCATGGGCTCATCCACCATCTGTTCAAAAGGGTCCCCTTGGCTCCAAAGCCGCCTATGAGGCCTTCTCCAGCAAGCAGCCCAGCACCTTTCTGTAGTCAAACCACTCCCTGGCCAGTTCCAAGGCAGCAGTGGCATGCTCTTGGGGGTCTCGGGCCAACAGCTCTATGGCCTGGGCAGCCTCTTCCATTGTGGAGAAGGGGAGTATCCCCTTTCCACTTGGCAGGACCTTGCTGAACCCCGTCTCCTGGACCACCACAGGCACACTCAGGGCCATGTAGCAGGCGCTTCTGCATGAGAACCATCCACTCAGGCTGGCCACATAGGCGTTCTTGGCCACACTCCACTCCCCCAGGGAACGGGCCAGGTAATCCCTGTACACCCACGGGTCAGAGGAGACTGGGTAAGCTTCCACCATGTTCCAACCATGGGCCTGGAGCCTATCTTTGGGTGCCCTCCCGCTCATGGCCAGCTCCAGGGGAAGCACGCTTCTGGAGGGCAGCTCCAGGAACCTCTCGAACTCGGCGCTCTTGCCTTTGTACTGAACTCCATTGACCACCGGCCCCCCCTCTGCCGGCTCCCAGGAAGCCACGGTGGTGAGGGTTCTCCTCCTTTGGTGCAAAGGCAGCCTGTGGGGCTCGAAGCACTCCATCAGAATGGGCTGCCGGGTGGGAATCCAATGGAAGAGCCCCGTAGGAATAGTGCAGTCCTCAGCCCCTATGTTCTCTGCGAATGTGAAAAAGACATGATGTTCCCTCAGCATCTCCACCCTGGAGCGTTCTTGCGGTTCGGCGGTGTTGTTCAAGTAGCTCGGCACCGAGGCCTGCGTGTACATGGGATCGCTGTCTATGAAGGCCACCCTCTTCACCCCGAAGTATTCCTCCCTCATCCAGCAGGAAGCCGAGATGTGCAGGAACAGGTCCGCGTCCTTGCAAAAGCTCCTAACCTCCTCCCAGGTACGGCCGTAGGTCCGGCCCGTGGAGTCCCTGAAGAACCATCTGTCTTTCAAGGCAGGCTCCAGGAGCTCCAGCTGCCGGGCCAAGTACCCGGCGTTCTTTTCCCCGCTCTCCACGAAGGTGCCGGCCACAGGATCGTAACACCACTTTCCAGTGTCCTCTATGTACAGGACCTCATGTCCCATTCTGAAAAAGCCCAAGACGTACTGCATGTAATCCCAGAACACCCCGCCGAAGGGGTATGTGGCTGCAAGCCCAGTGACTAGTATCCTCATTTTTTTTCTTGTTCTCCTGTGTGTTTTCTCAGGGTCTCCGCGCACAGCTCCCTGGCTGGGTCTGGGTTTTTCACAACCGGCCCTGGGCACCAAGCTGGCACTCCAAGCCGTGTCATCCCCCAGGGTTCAAGAGATTGGGAGCCCTCGCCCCCGGCTCCCCTGGATCTCCCAAGATTCTTGGACCTTCAAGCCTTGCTCAGCATATCCCACGCGCAGAATCTTTTCAGAGACTTTAGCGTCAGCGCAAAAGATCCATTAATTGGCTTGCATTATCCATTACTTAGGAACAATGTGGCTTTAAGTTGCTGCCTCAATGCGCGTAGAACTCCCTGCCCACCTTCCCCCTGAAAACCGCGTAGCTGTATACCAGGTAAGCCACCACCACAGGCAAGACTATCACAGCCCCCCAAAGCAGAAAGGACAGGGTCTCTCTCTGGGAGGCAGCCTCCCAGAGGGTCACTGTGGGAGGGATGGCGAAAGGATAGAAGGAAGTTGCAAGCCCCAGGTATCCGGACAGAAAAATTCCCACGGCCCAGGCCAGGGGTGCCTTCTCTTTACCGGCCTTGAGACTTCCCAAGAGGGCTAAAAAGCATGCCAGGCCAAAGACAGGGAAAGCCCACACGTAATAGATCCTGGGCACACTGAACCAGTTGGTCATGACCAGGGGATAGTGGATGGGAGTCCAAACTGTCACCACTCCCATAAAGAAGATGACTCCCCAGGCTGCCTTCCTGGCCTGAGTGAAAGCCCTTTGCTGAACGGCTCCGGAGGTCTTTATGAGAAGGTAACAGGAAGCCAGTAGCACATATCCTGGTATGAGGGCAACCCCCACCATGAGAGAAAAGGGATTCAGCCAGTCAAAAGGCCCTCCAGAGAAGTGGAGGTCTTTGACCGAGATGCCACTCAGGATTCCACCCAGGGTCAGGCCCTGGGAAAAAACCGCCAAGAGACTTCCCAGGAAAAAGGCCTTGTCCCAAGGGGCCTTTTTCTTTCCGCTGGCCCTGAACTCAAAGGCCACACCCCTGAATATGAGCCCAGCCAGAAACGCCACCAGGGGGATGTAAAGGGCACTGGACAAGACTCCGTACACCACCGGAAAACTGGCAAAAATAGCCCCTCCCCCGAAAACCAGCCAGGTCTGGTTGGCATCCCACACAGGTGCGATGCTTCCCATGAGAACGTCCTTCTCGGGCTCATCCTGGGCAGTGGCGAACAGGAGCCCCACTCCAAGAGTGATCCCGTCCAGTACAACATAGAGAATCATCACCAGGGCAACCAGCCCGGCCCACAAGACCACCAAGTCCATTTGAGAACCTCTCTTCTCAAGATGGCTCAGACAAGAGCCTGGCCGGTCCTCTCCTGGCTTTCCGCTCCTGCCAGGGGCCGCATCCCGGCAGGCCTTTGCAGTGGCGGAATAGGACTTCGCATGTCAGGACCGGCCCTCAAGGTACGTATCACGTACCAAAAATAGCTGGCTCCTATCACACCGCAGACACCCACCAGAACACAAAGGGACCAGAGCACTGTCCCGGCAGTTATGGGGGAAACCCCCTCTGACGTGCGCATCACTCCGTACACTATCCAGGGTTGGCGGCCCACCTCCGAGGTGATCCAGCCCAGGTAAGTGGCCAGAAACCCAAGAGGTTGGGCTGCCACAAGCATCTTGAGCATGGCCCTGCTTTGATAGAGCCTCCCCCTCCACCAGAGTACCCCCGCCCCCAGAGCCACTGCCAAGAGCAAGAAGCCTATTCCCACCATGAGTCTGAAGCTGAAAAAAACCGGAGTCACCGGGGGGCGATCCTCCCTGGGGAATTCCTTGAGGCCCGTGACCTGGCCCTCCCAGCTCCTTGTTATGAGCAGGCTCAACATGTTGGGCACCAAGAGCTCCCAGTGATTTCTTTCCTCTGTCTCGTCCGGGATTCCGAAGACCACGAAGCCTGCTCCACCCGAGGTGTTGGTCTCCCAGTGGGCCTCGAGGGCAGCCAGCTTGGCTGGTTGGTGACGGGCCACCACCAGGCCGTTGTGGTCCCCTAGGAAAACCTGCAAGGGGGACAATACAAGGGCCATTCCCAGGGCCAGGGCCAGGGAGCGGCGGAAAAACGGCACGTGCTCCTCTCTGAGCAGGAAAAAGGCGCTTATTCCTGCCACTGCAAAAGCCGCGGTCTGGTAGGATGCTGCCAACATGTGGAAAAGCCTGGAGAGGAAAGAGGGATTGAAGATAGCCTCCTGGAAGTCCGCTACCCGGATTACCCCCCCATCCAGGGTATGCCCCGCAGGGGTCTGCATCCAAGAGTTGGCCGACATTATCCAGAAGGCCGAGAATGTGGCCCCCAATCCCACCAGACAAGTGGCAGCAAAGTGAACCCCCCTGGGGACCCGGTTCCAACCGAAGAGCATGATCCCCAGGAAGCCGGCCTCCAGGAAGAAGGCTGTCATGCCCTCGTAAGCCATGAGAGGTGCGAACACATTTGCCACGGCCTGTGAGAACCTGGAAAAATTGGTCCCGAATTCGAACTCCAGGACGATCCCAGAGACCACCCCCACGGCAAAGTGAATGGCGAATATCTTCACCCAGAATCTGTAAAGCCGGAAGTAGAGCTCCTCCTTTCGCACAAGCCACAGGAGCTCCACCAGGATCAGGTAAACGGCCAAGCCCATGGTAAGGGTGGGGAAGGTTATGTGGAACAATGTTGTCAGGGCAAACTGCCAGCGGGAGAGCAACACCGTGTCCATGGGCCTGTCCTCAGTAGTGTTGAAGCCTCACGGCCCCGTTCATAGCTTCCTGCCCGATTCCCTTTCTTTTATCAGATCCCCAGCCTTATCTTCAAGCCTTTCCTGCCCTGGGGCTGGGATGGTATGAATCCCTCTTGGTTTTTCTGCCACAAGAGGCCCCAACACCGGACTCAGGGTCTTGAGCAGCTGCACAGCAAGCCCGCTTGTGAAATCGTAATCCGCTGCCTGGGCTCCAGGCACAAAGGCGCTCACTGCCCCGTAGTACCTATCCCCCAGAAAAAAAACAAAGGTGGCGGTTCGGTTCATCACCTTCCTGGCCAGAAGTTTTCCTCCGGCCCCGTAGAGTTCGTAGCGGTGGTCCCCGGTGCCGGTCTTGCCCCCTGCCGGCAAGGAAGAGCCGTCCTGCCTCTTGAAGACCCCTTTCAGCCGCCTGGCTGTACCGTTCTCAACAACGTCCGCCAGTGCCCGCAGGGCCACCTTGGCCACTTCTTCTGGCAGGACCCTCTCGGGCCTTCCTGTCCCCCTTGCCAGCAGTGTCTCATACGGGGTTCCCTCGGCAAAGTGGAGCCATTCCAACCTCTGGGTGGGAAGCCTCACCCCACCGTTGAGCAATATGCCCACCAGCTCGGCCAGGGCTGCCGGCTGATCAGCAGAGCTGCCTATGGCCGTGGCATAGGAAGGCACCAGGGATTCAAAAGGATAGCCCAACCTCTTCCAGGCCGAGTGGATCCTACCGAAAGCCTCCACCTCCATCATCATGGCCACCCTGCGCTCCTGGGCCTTTTTTCTGCCCGGCCTGAGCAACCACCTGTAAGCCTCCTGGCGGGCCCTTTCTGCCTGGGCCATCACCTCGGCCCGAGAGGCTCGCGGGTTTTTCTGGAGATATGCCACTAGCCATAGTTCCAGGGGATGCACATGGGCCAGAAAACCCCTGTCGGCAAGGTCATAACGTTGGGGGTCGAAAGTGCGATAAAACTCCTGGACCACCTTGTCCGTAATGGAAGCATGGGGAAGCCTCCCCCTCAGGAATTGGGCCAGAGCTGCCTGGTCGGCCTCAGGCCTTACGAACCTGAACACAGCGGCAAGCCTCCTGGGAGAGGCCTGGACTCCCTGGAGCAAAAGCTCCAGGGCCTCTTCTTCTGACTTGCCGCGATACTTTCTGTGGAAACGTGAGAGGTATTCGCGGCCTTCCTTGTCTGCGAACCTGGCCAGGTACTCCCTCCACTGGGGATCCTGGAGCCGGCCTGCTGCCGAAGTTGTAAGGCCCGTGGCCCTGTACACATGGTAGCTCACCAGATCCCTCATGATCCGCACGAAAACCAGATTCACGGATCGCCTGAAGCCCTCCCTCACGCTCAACACTTGCTGGTTGTCCTCGGGATCGAAATTCTCGAAGTTGTGGAGGCCTCCACCCGTGAAGAAAGTCTCTTCCGGGCTGGCCGAGTAGCTTCTTTCCAAGGCAGCCTCCAGCATCCCCTCCAGAGTCCTGTTGGGGGTGCCTATCAGATACTCCAGGGCCCATCGGGTGAGAGGGTCTGACAATTGATCCAGTTGCTTGAGAAGCTGGTATCCCGGCAGGTTGGAGTAGCGCTGGTGAAGCCAGGCTATTACCTCCAGGTAATGCACGAGAGTCCTGAGTTTTGCAGTGGAGCCCAGATCCAGTTTCACCCCCTCGTTGATGTTGAAAGGACCATCGAAGTTGTCTGTCTGGACCCGAAGCAGGTTGGCCCTGGGAGTCCTCTCATAGAGAGTGAGGCTGTAGAAAACCTTGGAGGGATCCCCCCTTCCAAGAAGTCTGGGCCCTCTCAGCCCGGCTGCCTGAGCTGCAGAGGGATCTGCCAGCCTAGCCAAGAGTTCCCCAACCCGGTCCTGGAGAGGTCTTTGGAAAGTGCTCATGACTTTCAGATCCAGCCTGTCCAGATCGTAGAGGCTTTGCATCCCCAGATCATTGAGCAGAACAAATCGGACCGAGTTGGCTGCCTTGCGTTCCAGGAAGGAAACCTGCTCCCCGGGGGGGACCCGCTGCCTGAGAGGAGGCCTCTGCTCCAGGGCAGCCTGGCTCAACTCCCACGGTATTACCCCCGCCTGGGCCATGAGCCGCAAGTAGCTCTCCACAAGTTGATTCAGGGAGGCTTGGTCCATGCTCAGGTAATAAGAAGGCCTCCTGTGGGCCAGCAACAGGCTCAGAACCCTCCGCAAGGCCATGGCTGATTCCTTGGAGCGGGAACTCCCCAAAGGCCCCTCTGCCTGCCTCAACAGCTGGTTGGTGGCCTGGAAGTCCGCATCAAACCAGGCCCAAAGACCGTCTCCCAGGCCGTTTACCTCGCCGTATCCCTGGATCGCGGCCAAGGGGATGGAATTGAGGTAACTGACCACCAGGTTGCGGCGCGCCTCCCTGGTGTCTTCCCCATCCAGGTAGGCCCTGAAGGAGGCCGAGGCCATCTGTCTCAGTTTTTCCATGGGATTTTGGGTCCGGCCTTCGGGGGAATGCCTGTATTTCTCAAGCTGGGTGGCTATGGTGCTGCCGCCCGGAGTGCGGCCCGTGGGTTTGAAGACCCCACCGGCCATATCCAGGATTGCTTTGGCCAGCCTGTCCCACTCCACAGCCGGGTTGCGCCTGGGGTGCCCCTCATCCAGAAGTTCCCTGTTCTCTATGAAAAGAAGGCTTCTTACCACCAGGGGAGGAATCTCCTGGAAACTGTTATAGACCCTTTGGGGATATTTTGCGGACCATATGGGTCTGCCGTCCTGATCCAGAATTTTCAAGCCGGCCTGGGTCTTTTCCCTGTAGATCGGGAAAAGGCCCCTGTCCACCGCCTCCTTGAATCTCTCGCTTACCCTGGCCTGGGCCTTGATCTCATAGCCCCTTTGCCTGAGGCTCTCCAGCCACTGGGGCATTCTGGAGTAGCCCAACCTGAGATCGTATGGCCCAGCTCCTGGGAAACAGATGGACTGACTGGGCCCCTCTTCCACCCAGTAGCTCATTTCCCTGGCCAGCCGAGAGAAAAAGCGCGCCTGGAGTTGGGAGGTGGCCAGCTCCCTGGCCAGGTGCAAATACGCCCAGTAGCCCAAGGCCGTCAAAAGGCCCAGGAGCAAAATTCTTGGGATGAGATAACGCAAAAAGGCACGCACACGCATCAACAACCCATTATTCCAGCCTCTTTGGGCTTTGGGGCAGGGCCTTCTGAGAACAGTTTTCCTTCGGCCCACAACGCCCCTTGCTTCAGCCCTCTTTGTACAGGCGGCTCTTGGCCTTCACTATTCAGAAGAACTGAACAATGCAAACTGACCGGTGCATCCACTGTGTTGAAGCGAGCTTGTCTGAAAAAAGTCCTGGTGTGTGATATTAGCCCACAACAGTGCTTCCTGGCTCTGGGCAGGGCGAGATGTCCGGGGATTTGAGGAGTCAGCCCCCTGCCTGAGCGGCCTTGGCGGATGATCCTGGTCAAGGGGGGGGTGGTTTCTCCGCTATGGCAAAGATGTATCTGCCGCAGGCAGCATAGGCCTCAGCGGCCCTGCACTCGATCTCCATGAGAATATCCTGCTCCTGGGCTGAGAGCTGCGAAGGCCGGATGATGGTGCCGTGGGGGTCCTCTTCCAGACCCGAGCATACCCCTATGCCCAGAAACCTGATTGGTTTGAGCCCCAATTTCCGGTAAATCCGTCTTATCTCATCCGGTCTCTGCCAGGTATACCAAACCGGCTCCCCCCAGAGATAGCCCTCTTTTTTTTCCAGGGCCATCCGGGCCCCCTCCCATCGCCAGCTCCAAACATTCTGAAGCAAATTGTAATACTGGGAGCGAAAAGCCACAAAGCTCACACCCCCTGGCTTCAAAACTCGGGCTGTCTCCCCCAGCACCTCTTTCCACTCGGGAAGAAAGAAGGTGACCTCTATCAGGAGGATCACATCTGCGGAATCCTGCTCTTGCGCCCTCATGAACTCCAGCAGGTCAGCCTCCTGGAAGCTCAGGTTGGGAAGATCCCAGGCCCTCTGCCTGGCCTTTTCCAGGGCAGGACCGGCCAGGTCCACCCCCTTCACCTCTCCTCCTCTCTCAAGGCTCCAGTAGGCCAGGGGAAGGCTCAAGCGGCCCTGTCCGCAGCCCAAATCCAGGATAAGGGGCCCACTCTTGGGGAAACGGACCTCCAACTCAGGCAAAATCCAATGCATGTATTGTCTGGCGTAGTAGAGCTCGTCGGAACTTCCCATCATGTCGTACCCGGCCATGGTGCGAATGACCGCCTCTTTGTGGGAGGCCATCTCGCCTTCAAACCCGGCATGTTTCCTTTTCTTGATCGGCATCCCAACCTCTTGCCCGGCTTTATCCCAGCTCTTTTTCTTTAGAACTCGGGGGCTCGTGACTCTGCCTCAGGTCGAAGACCGTCACCCTGTTGTTTCTAAGAAGGCAACTGTAAGTTCTCCTCAGATGGCCAAAGAAACCGGGAAAATGCTCAAACCACCAGTAGGAAGACCATGCAAAGGCCAGGAAAGAGGCCCCCTGGACTCTTAGGGTCTCCAGGGCCTCAATGGCAGCCTTGTCATCCCTTGGGGGACCCCAGTAGCACCCATCCCGCTCCAAAAAAGAGCGCCTGCATCCCTCAGGTATCACATTCCCCACACCCCAGTAATCGTCCTCCACCAGAACATACGTGGCCCCCCTGGGGACCACCCTTCGGAGATCCTTCACCGCCATCTCTATGTTCCTCCACCAACCCTTGCGCTTCAAGGCCCCCAAACTGAACTGAAGCCCCAACTTCTTGGCATGGCTGGCAAGGGCCTCTAGGGAGCCGTCCCACATGCGAATAAAAAGCTTTAACCTCTCCTCAAAGGACTCCCGAAGGGTGTACTTGTCAGTGTGGATCCGGTAAAGTCCTTGGGGCTCTTCCGTGGCCCTCACAGGACCGTACAAGGCAGCCAAGGTGGCCAGATAAAGATCGCCCCCTCCAAGGCGAAAGAGTTCCTCTGGAATGGGCATAACACACTCCAGGAACCAACGGGCCCAGGCATTCCCGCTTGTAGGTGGGAAATGGTGAGGTCCTTCACAGAGGAGGTTTTCCCTGAGATCCCCCTGGGAGATGGTGTCGGGGGGAACCCTCTTGGCCATGACCCGGCTGGAGGGGTCCATGGTCCACATCTGCCACCTCACGCTGGAGACCTTCTGGTCCTTGAACAACTCCACACATCTCTCCACTGCCGTGGGCATGAGGGCGTCGTCCGAGTCCAGAAAAATGATTACATCCCCGCGGCTTTTCCTGAACCCCAGGTTAAGGGCAGAGGCATGCCCTCCGTTTTCCTTGAAAACCGCCAGGATGCGCTCACCATATGATCGGATCAGCTCGGGCGAGTTGTCCGTGGAGCCGTCATCCACCACGATGACCTCCACTTCAGGGTATGTCTGATCCAAACAGCTGTCTATTGTCTCGCGGAGGTACCGGGCATAGTTGTAACTGCTGATCACGATACTTGCGAGGGGGAACTCTCTTCTGGGAGTCGGCCCCCTTTCCGGGGAAATCACGTCCTTTCCCGGAAACGGTTCCACGTGGGAGGAGCTGGGATGGGTTTGCTTCACACCCGTTTCATCTCCATTTGCAAGTCTTGATTCTGCGGGATGGCACATTCTTATTACAGGCCCCCCTGGAAGTCAACCTTTGCCCTGGCTGCCCAGGTCAAAAACCCTCAACCTGGGGCTGTCCAAGACCACTCTAGCATTTTCCGCCAGCCACACAGCCAGGCCCTTGTAATAATCCAGCCACCAGAAGGTGGAGCCTATGAACACCAGATAGCGAGCTCCCTTCTTCACCATGTCCTGGAGTTCCAAGATGGCCGTGTCATCGTCAGGGGGCAGACCCCAGTAAGACCCATCCCGCTCCAGAAAGGACAGAACACGCCGCTCTTCCCACCAGGGGCCTGGACTCCAGTGCTGCTCATCCACCAATATCAAGGTGCTTCCCCGGGGAACTGTTTCCCTGAGTTCCTTCAAGGCCTCATTCCACTGGTGGAACCAGGAATTCCTGATGTATTCCTGGTAATCGAAAGGCCTGCCCATTCGGCTTGCCCAGCGCTCTAACTCCCTGAAGTAAAAATCGAACTCCTCCAACCCAATTCTGACTCTTTCCTCCATGGGCCGTCGGGCAAACCAGTTCTCCCCGTGCCACCGGTACATTCCCAGAGGCTCTTCCAACTCTATGAGCTTCCCAAAAAGAGGGGAAAGGCTCCAGAGAAGCCCGTCAATACCGTAGCGTCTTTGTGGTTCTGGCAAGGGGAAAAGCCTCTCCAGGACCCTTCGGCTCCAGGCATGACCTGCTTTTCTCGTGACAGTCTGTCCTACTACCCCTTTCTCGTCCACTACCTGGAGGGCCCAGTCCACCTCCACCACTTCCGGATCCTCAAAAAGGGGGGCCACAATCTCCATGGCTCTGGGGAAGAGGATGTCATCGGCATCCACAAAGCAGATGATTTCTCCTTGGAGCATGGGGAAACCGTTGTTGACTGCCGCTACCATTCCTTGGTTTTCTTGTGACTTCCAACGAATGCGCTCTTCATAGAGGCTAAGGACTTCCTTGGAGTTGTCTGTGGAGCCATCGTCTACGACAACCACCTCCACCCCAGGATGAGTTTGGCCGAGGGCGCTGTCCAGGCACTGTGGAAGGAACCTCCCGTAATTGAAGTTTGTGATAAGTATGCTCACGAGGGGTTTTTTCAAGACAATCACTCTCTACCCGGTTCCATGGCCAGAGGCTGCTTTGCCGAACTGCAGATCGTAAAAACGGTGATAGAGCCCATTTTTTGCCAAGAGCTCCTCATGTGTCCCCATCTCCACCACTCTTCCCTCATCCAGGACCACTATTCGATCTGCGCGCCTCACCGTGGACAACCTGTGGGCAATGATAAAGGTGGTACGGCCCGCCATGAGAGTCTCCAGAGCCTCCACAAGGGTGGCCTCAGTGCCGGCATCCAGGGAGGAGGTAGGCTCGTCCATAATGAGAATAGGGGCGTCTTTCAGCAAGGCCCGGGCAATGGAGATCCGCTGCCTCTCCCCTCCGGAAAGAGAGGCCCCCCCTTCACCGATCACGGTCTCATAGCCTTGTGGAAGCCTTTGGATGAACTCGTGAGCTCCGGCTGCAGCCGCTGCCTCCATGACTTGCTGTGGGCTGGCCCCTGGCCTTCCATAAGAGATGTTCTCGGCTACGCTAAGGGGCAGCAGGAAGGGATCCTGGAGCACCATGGCCACCTGTGATCTGAGGCTCTCCAGGCTTACCTGCCGGATGTCCACCCCGTCTATTGTCACCCTTCCCTCCCATGGATCCAGAAGCCTGGGGATCAGGCTCACCAGGGTGCTCTTGCCGGCTCCAGTGGCTCCCACAACGGCCACTGTCTGCCCAGGAAACGTCTCGAAGCTAACCTCTTTCAAGACAGGCCTGTCCTTCTCGTATCCGGCCGTGACCCTCTCGAATCGAACCTCCCTCCCTTTGCCTCCTGTAGCGGGCAAGGGGCTGCAGCCCGGCATGTCCTTGATCTCTTCCTCCTGACCCATCACCTCCAAGACCCTTCGGGCCCCTCCTGCTGCTGCTGCAAACCCTGAGGTTAAGTAAGCCAGAGTGGTCATGGGTCCATAAAGAGAAGCCAGGTAACTTAGAAAAACCAGAAGCCCCCCCACGCTCAGGGATTCTCTCACCACGTGAATACCGCCTATGCCCATTATGACCGCAGTACCCACTGCCAGGACCCCGCCCACCCCAACCTTGAATTGGAGTTGAGACGCCACTGCTCTGAGGTAGGCCTGGAGTGTCCTGAAAGACATCTGCCTGAACCTGCTCTCCTCGTAATCCTCTCTCCCAAAGGCCTGCACAGCTGGCAGGGCGCTCAGGGTCTGCTCGGCCAGGGCCATCATCTGGCCCTCCATTTGCTGCTGGTCGTAGGTTCGCTCAGCCATTGGCCTGGCAAAGAGCTTTATGAGCAGCCCCAAGGGTGGGGCCACCATCATGGCCATGATGGCCAAGGGGGGATCCATGTTCCACATGATGAGGAAAAGGGTGACAAGGCTTGCCAGGGCATGCAGCAGGGGAAGCAGCACACCCAGAACCAACTGTTTCACGCAGCCCGTGTCATGGGTCACCCTTCTGAGCAGGTCCCCTGTCATCTGTCGGCCGTGGTACCTCAGGGAGAGCCGCTGAAGCCGGTCGAACAGGTCTGCTCCCAGGTCCATGGCCATGCGAACCCCCACCCCGGCCTCCAGATAAGTTCGGATTGTATAGGAGGTCTGATTCAGCAAGTAGACCAGCACCGTGGCTCCTGCCAGCCATGCCACCAGCCCAAGGGGGGAGCCTGCTGCAGGAAGCTCCTCAAGCCACCTGAGCTTCTCAGGCAGGGGATCACCCTGCAAGACACTGTCCACCAGCACCTTTAGTGGCCATGGGACCAGGGCTTCCAGCCCCACGCTCAGAAACATGAGCCCTGCTATGTAAGCCAGGCACTTCCAGTGAGGCAGGGCATAGCCCAGCATTGGGAGCCACCACCTCTTCATGCCACTCCCTCCTGAGGGATGAGAAGGAGCTGGCGGGTGTGCAACCTGGCATAGAGTCCACCCCTTTGCAAGAGCTCCTGGTGGGTTCCGCTCTCTACCACTGTGCCTTCCTGCAACACAACGATTCTGTGGGCCCTCCGGATGGTGGAGAGCCTGTGGGCTATTACAACGGTGGTGCGCCCCTGCATCAGTCTTTCCAGGGCTTCCATGATTTCGGCCTCTGTCCTGGCATCCACCGCCGAGGTGGGCTCATCCAGCACCAGCACCGGAGCATCCCTTAGGATGGCCCTGGCTATGGCCAAGCGCTTTTTCTCTCCTCCCGAGAGGTTGGCACCCCTCTCACTCAGCACCGTTTCGTAGCCCCTGGGAAGCCTCAGGATAAATTCGTGTGCCCCCGCCATCTTGGCCGCCTCTTCGATCTGCCTCATGGTGGCATCGGGTCTGCCGTAGGCTATGTTTTCGGCCACGGTCAGGGGCAGCAGGAAGGGGTCCTGCAGAACCAGGGCCACTTGGGAGCGGACGCTGGAGAGCTTGAGCTCTCTGAGATCCCGGCCGTCCATGCTGACCCGGCCTTCCCACGGGTCAAAGAAGCGCGGTATCAGGGATGCCAAAGTGCTCTTTCCAGCCCCGCTGGGGCCGACTATGGCCACCATTTCCCCCGGCATCACCTCCATGGAAAGCCCTTTCAACACAGGCCTTCCAGGCTCGTAACCAAAGCTGACACCCTCCATGCTAAGGTGTCTTCCACTGTGGGGTCTGCGGGGAGTCAGGGGCTTGGCTCCGGGGATTTCCCTGACCTCCTCAGGGGTCTCCAGCATTTCCAGCACTCTGTTCATGCTGGCATTGACCGATCTCAATTCCCCGTAAGTTCGAAGCAACTCCTGGGTGGCATCATGCCAGGAGCGAAGATAGGCCAAGAAGACCAGTAGATCCCCTACGGACATGGCCTCGGCCATGACCCTCTTGCCTCCCAGGAACAAGACCAGGGCAGTGCCCATGGTGAGGGCCAGGCCGTTTACTGTCCCGTAAACGTCCTTGAACAGGCTTCCTCTCTGGGTGGCTACCGTGGCATCGGCTGCCAGGCGCTGGAAAGTCCTGCGGTTCAGGAGCCTTGTGCCAAAGGCCTGCACTATGGGTATGGCCGAAAGCGTCTGGTGCACGAAACCCATGAGGCGGGTCTCGGCTTCCCTGGCGAAACGGCTCGTGCGCTGCAGCCTCTCTCCGAAGAACATGGCCGAGGCTGCCAGGGCAGGCACTGTTATGAGGGTCACGGCTGTTAGTGTGGGCTCCAGTCTCCAGGCCACCACACCCATGCTCCCCATGACCAGGATCTGGTGGGCCGGGCTTACCAATAGGCCGTGGGCCAGGCTATACACGCAGTAGGTATCACCACTCAAGCGACTCAGGGATTCCCCTATACCCTGGCGGATGTGAAACACAAAGGAGAGCCTCTGGAGCCTGTGGAAAAGGTCAGCGGCCAGATCGAAGACCATGCGCTGGCCAGCCGAGGTCCAACTCCATGAGAGGATCACGTCTAGGCCGCTTTGGAGGACAAAGAGTCCAAGGCTGGAGCAGGCCGCCACCACGATGAGTACCACAGGGGTTATGCCCACGGAGAGCACTTCCAGAGTCCAGCGCACAACCTCCGGCACTGCCTCGTTGCCCAGTGCGTAGTCCACCAGGAGTTTGAGAGGCCAAGGCTGAAGCGCCGAGGCCACAGAGCTTACGCCCGTAAGCACTAGGATCAAGACCAAGGAGGGCCACTGCCTCAGGATATACCCACCCAATGGCCTGTAAGCTCTTAGGTTTCTTGCCATGTGAACCACAGCCTGACCCTCTCCTAGAGTCTTGTCACTCTCTCTGACTCTCCAGGGCTCTTTGGCATGAGGCTGCCGCCCTGGAGCAATCCCCCAAACACCCTGCCAACAGGACCAGGAGGCCCAGAAGCAGAATGCCTCCTGCTGTCCAGGCCCCCTCCAGCAGGGCTCCCAGGGCCAGAAGCCCCCCTCCGCCCATTGCAACCGCGAAATGGGCTGAAACCACGGGCCAGAAGCGCACCAGCACCTGCTGCTTTCCTGACCCGTGCTCCTCCACTGCCATGAGGAGCCTGACCTTCCCCAAGAGGCCTCCCCTTATCTCCAGGTCCCAAGAGTCGAACTCTCCCCCTGGCCTGAGCATTGCCCCTTCGGCCCGGAGAATTTTCTCCAGGGCCCCCAGTCTTTCTGCCTGGGCTTTCCAGTTTTCGCTCCAAATGGCCCTCCTGCGAGGAAGGGGCAAGAGGCCGGCCTTCTTGCCCCTCCTGCGCCATGGGCTGAGCCCGTTTTTGAGTCTTCCCCACAACCTGGCCACGGGCTGCACCAGGAACAAACCAGCTGTGAGTCCTCTCAGAGCCCACTGGGGCAGAGCCTCTCTGCTGGCTTCCGAGAACCTGGCCCTCAGCGCACTGCCCATGGCCTGCCAAAGCGTGATGAGGAAAGAGGCCCCCAACACAGCCCAGGCCCATCTCAGGGGTGCCCATGAGAAGCCTAGGACTCCGAGACCTCCCATCAGGAGAAGGATCAGAAACCACTCTGGCATCATGGGCAGGGAAAGCCAAAAACCCGGGCTGGGCCCGTAAATGGACTGAAAGGGAGCCGTGCCCCAAATGCCTTGGTATATTCTGGAGGGCAACAAGGGAAGGGGTTTCAAGAGGCCGGATCCGTAAAGCCTTCCTCTCCAGGAGAGGTGCCCCAGGGCATTGTAACGGTTAGGCCATTTCCTCTCCAGCAAGGCTTCGGCGCGGCCGTAGTTCTTTTGCTGCCTCCAATACGCCTTGAGGGAGTTTCTCCTGTGATGCCAAACCACGGCTCCGGGGCAGTACCCTATGCTCCAACCCTTTTCCTGAAGCCTCCAACAAATGTCCACATCATCACCGGCTATCCTGAACCTGGGGTCAAAGCCACCCACTGCAGCCAGGGCTTCTTTTCTAAAAGCCATGTTGCAGCCTGGGATATGTTCGGCCTCATGGTCCGAGACCAGCACATGAAGGGGTCCTCCGGGGGCGTTGGCCACGCACTGCGCTATGGGACCATCTTCCTCGGGCGGAATGTTGGGGCCCCCCATACCCACATGCTCAGAATCCCTGAAGGCCGCCCCCAGATATAGGAGCCAGTGGGGATCCGGATAGGCATCATCATCTATGTACGCCACTATCTCCCCTGATGCAGCCTCCATGCCAATGTTGCGGGCCCTGCTCAACCCCCCGTTGGGGACGCTTATCACCCTGGCGCCAAAGCTGGAGGCTATCTGGGCGGTATTGTCAGTGGAGCCGTCGTCCACGACTATGACCTCAAAGCATGGATATTCCAGGCGGTTGAGCCCCTCCAGGGTCTCTGCTATGGTTCTGGAGCCATTGTAAGAGCAGACCACCACCGAGATCTTGGGCCAGGCTCCTTCTTGGGGGAAAGGAACCTGGGAGAAGGCTCTCCTGGCCGCCTCCAGGGCTGGTTTGGGCTTTCTTTGCCTCGTGGTTATGCCGAAGTCCCAGTCCTCTATTTCATGGCCACCCCTGAACCACTCGTCTGTCCAGGCAAACACGAAAGCCCCGGCGCAGCCCGAGGCAAAGGCTGTGCGGATCTGCCAAGAGAGGCTCTCTGCTTGGGCCTCCACGCCGTTGCGGCGACTGTCCAGCCCGATTTCGGCCATGACTAGGGGTTTGTTCCCGGCCAGATTCTGAAGCCTGGCCAAATAGGCCCGGAGGCGTTCCTGTGACTCCAGGTAAACGTTGAAGCAGATCAAATCCAAGAAATCCAGGTTCAGAAACTCTGTAGTTGGATAGTTCACATAGGTTACAAGTGCCTCGGGGTCTTCCTTCTTGGCTGCCCTGTACAGCCTCTTGATAAACCTCTGGATGCGATCAGGCCCGTGCCAGCGAACTATGGGGGCCGGTATCTCGTTCCCTATTACAAAACAAAGCACTGCGGGATGCGCTCTGCAGGAGCGCACAGCGCCTCGCACCCTCTCTACAATGGAGCGAGCCCTCTTTCTGTCATCCAGAAAAGCAATGTGCTCCTCCCAGGGAAGACCAACCATGACCTTTAGTCCGTGCTTATGGGCCAGATCCAGAAACCAGCCAGGAGGCACTGTGTAGGTGCGCACGGAGTTGAAACCGTTGCGGGCCATAAGGGTGAAGTCCTTTTGCACTTTTGCGGGATCGTGGAACTCCTGCCCTGATGCATCTGGCCGGAAGGTGCCGTACGTGACGCCTTTCACCCAGAATTTCTCATGCCCCACAAAGAGGAACTTCCCCTCCACCCTTGCTCTGTTGCCCTGGTTGGTCTGCCTGGGAACCAACTGGGCTGTGTCCGGCATGTCCAAATGATCCAATATGGGATCCTGGTGTTCACCCTGTATGCCTTGAAATCTGGAGCTGCCTTTCAACTTCTTACCCCTTGGGCCCTGCCCCGCTTGAGCCGGCTTCCCCTTGGGCCTTTCCAAAGCTTTTCCGGTGCCACTCCAGGGCCGTGCTCACTATGGCGTCCAGCTCCTCCCAGAGAGGCCTCCATCTCAGAACGTGCCTAGCCCTGGAGGCATCGGCCACAAGCACTGGCGGGTCACCAGGTCTTCGAGGAGCCTCCTGTCTTGGAATCTTCCTCCCCGATACCCTCTCCACAGAGTCTATCACTTCCTTCACGGAATGCCCTTTGCCTGTGCCCAGATTTAGGCCCAGGCTGGGCCCGCCCGAGGCAAGGTAATCCAGGGCCAGGACATGGGCCTCTGCCAAGTCTGTGACGTGTATGTAATCCCTGATGGCCGTGCCATCTGGGGTTGGGTAGTCGCTCCCGAAGACCCTCACCGGAGCCCCTTGTCCTAAAGCCGCCCGGATCACGAGGGGAATCAGGTGCGTCTCAGGAGTGTGTTCCTCTCCTATCTCGCCTTCAGGATCCGCACCCGCGGCGTTGAAATATCTCAGGGCAACCCACCTTATCCCGTACGCCTCCCCGTACCATTGGAGGGCCCTCTCCATGTAGAGCTTGGATTCCCCATAGGGGTTCACAGGCAACTGCGGGAGATCCTCTCCGATGGGAATCCGCTGAGGTATGCCGTACGTGGCACAGCTTGAGGAAAAGATGATGTTTCTTACCCCTGTGGCCAGCATGGCATCCAGCAGGTTGAGTCCGTTCAAGACATTGCAGCGCATATACTTGCGAGGATTCTCGACCGACTCTCCCACATAGGCGTATGAGGCGAAGTGCAGCACAGCCTCCACATGGTACTGCTTTATGGCCTCTTGGATCAGGTGGGAATCGCACAGGTCGCCTTGCACCAAAGGGCCCCACTTCACTGCCCAGCGGTGTCCATGCTCTAGACTGTCCAAAGTCACTGGGAGAAAACCGTGTTCAGCCAGCCTCTTGCACGTATGGCTGCCTATGTAACCGGCTCCTCCCGTGACCAGCACGGCCGGTTTCATGGGATTCTTGCTCCAGGAGAATGGGTGGGCTAACCGTGCATGGCTGCCACTGCAACTTGGCTTGGCTGGAGCTGGCGACGGCCTTTTCGCAGAAGAGCGTCGAAGTATTCTATGGTGCTCAAGAGTCCCTCTTCTAAAGGGACCTTGGGCTCCCAGTTGAGCTTCTCTTTGGCCAGGGTTATGTCCGGGCGCCTCAAACAGGGATCGTCGCTGGGAAGGGGCTTGAAAACTATCTGAGACCTGGATCCGGTCATCTCAAGGATCTTCTCTGCCAGCTCTAGGACTGTCAACTCGTGAGGGTTGCCCAGATTAACAGGTCCGCAAAACTCCTCGGAGCTGTCCATGAGCCTTAGGAAGGCCTCTATCATGTCCGAGACATAACAAAAGGAACGGGTCTGACTCCCGTCGCCGTAAATGGTCAAGGGCATGCCCGAGAGGGCTTGCACTATGAAATTGGAGACCACCCGACCGTCGTCCACCTGCATTCTGGGGCCATAAGTATTAAATATCCTGGCCACTTTTACACGTACGGCATACCTTCGGTGATAATCGAAAAACAAGGTTTCCGCGCATCTTTTTCCCTCGTCGTAGCAGGAGCGCACGCCAGTGGGATTCACATGTCCCCAGTAATCTTCCCTCTGGGGATGCACCTTGGGGTCCCCGTACACCTCGCTGGTGGAAGCCTGGAAAATCTTTGCCCCTGTGCGTTTGGCCAGGCCGAGAAGATTTATGGCACCGTACACATTGGTCTTGACAGTATGGACAGGGTCCTGCTGGTAATGCACCGGGGAGGCCGGACAGGCCAGGTTGTAAATCTCATCCACCCGCACGTGCAAGGGCCAGACTATGTCATGCTGCATCACCTTGAGCTGGGGGTTCAGGGTGTGCTGGGTCAAGTTCCTTCTGCTGCCCGTATGGAAATTGTCCACGCACAGCACAGAGTGCCCCTGGGATAGAAGCCGGTCGCAAAGATGGGAACCCAAGAAACCTGCCCCCCCTGTAACCAAAATCCTCTTTGTTTTTTTCTCGTCCATTTTTTTCTTGAACTCCTCTTGCATCTCTGGGAGTCGCCCGCAGCACTCAAGAGCCAGCAAAAGAGGTTCCCCTCCAGATCCTGTGAGTCAAAACTGCAACCCGATTCTTTCTCCTCTCGTACGGCCTGTCTTGATTTCCTATTCCCAGCCTCTTGTTGTTTGAGGGCGCTCATGTCGAATCGCTGGAGTTTAACATGCAACTTGTATGCCACTGTGGCCTTTTTAGAGCTTTCCCCTCAGGTGCAGAAACTCTGCTTTGCCTCCGGAAGGTCAATTCCCTCAATCTCGTGGGTTTGGTGACCCAGGAGCATGAGTCGGTTTCTTATCACAGCCGGAACCAGTATGCAAACATATAGATGCCCAAGCAATAGGAATTGCTAGTTCTGAAGGAACTGACATCGGAATTTCTAGTTCGTATATCTCCCGGGTGTTGACCTAATTTTGAGGAGCATGGTATCAAGATTCCCCTGGGAAGAAACGGAGGTTGCCCATGAGCCCTGGAAGCACAGGCCCTTTCTTGGAGGAGGACATACAGCAGGCAAGACTTCACGGCCTTCAAGAGGCGCAGCTGGCGGCCCAGCTGGAGCTTCTCCTGAATCCTCCGGCCCCGGTAAAGCTAATGAGGCCCTGTACCGTGGGCCATGGCATCAGGAGACTGGATTTCCCTGAGGCCCGCCAATTGGAAGAGATTCAGGTACGTCATGCCGCCCTGGGTCGATGCATGAAGTTCGTTCCGGCCTCGGGCTCGGCCAGCCGCATGTTCAGCGCACTCATAGCCCACTGGAAAGACAAGATCACCTCCCTGGAAGAAGTGCGGGCACGTGCCGAGAGGGGAGACCCCAACTCATTGCAGGTTCTGGAATTTCTCCAGGGGATGGAGAGGCTTCCTTTCTATGAGCAGCTTCTTGGATCTTTGCCTCTGGCAGGCTCCAATCCGGACGAACTGCTGGGTCGGGGGAGCATTGGGGAGCTTCTAGAGGGGCTTCTGGGCCCCCGCGGCATGGGATACGAGGATCTCCCCAAGGCCTTGGTGAGTTTTCACAAATATGGTGGGGAGGTGAGAACCTCTTTGGAAGAACACCTGGTGGAGGCGGCCTTTTACGTGGCCGACCAGCAGGGATTTTGCAAAGTGCACTTCACGGTCTCGCCGGCTCACTTGGAGCGCTTCAAGGCAAGGCTGGAGCATGCCGAGAAACATTACGGGGAAAAATTGGGGGTGAGTTTCCAAATCCAGGTTTCTGTTCAGGAGCCCTGCACAGACACCCTTGCCCTGGACATGGGAAACCAGCCTTTCAGAGACCCGGAAGGACGCCTTGTGTTGAGGCCTGGGGGGCATGGTGCACTGCTCAAGAATCTCCAGGAGACACAGGGGGACATAGTTTTCATAAAGAACATAGACAATGTCCCCCACGGAAGATTCCTGGAGCAGAGCGTATTTTGGAAAAGAGTCTTGGCCGGTTGTTTGATAAAGCTTCAGGAGGAGATATTCCAGCTGATTGACCTGCTGGAGCATTCTTGCCCTGGGGAGAGCTCCTTGAGAAGGGCCATGGAGTATGCAGAGGCTGAGCTGTGCCTGGTGATGCCCCCCAGGAAAGAGATGGGAAGCAGGCAAGAAGCCTCATCCAAGCTTAGGCAATGGTTGGACAGGCCCCTCAGGGTGTGTGGCATGGTCGAAAACCAAGGGGAACCCGGTGGAGGCCCTTTTTGGGTGAAGGTTCCACCCGGGGAATGCCCGCTGCAAATAGTGGAGAGCGTGGAGGTGGACCTCCTGGAAAAAACCCAGCGAGCCATTTGGGCTTCCTCCACCCACTTCAACCCCGTGGACATGGTCTGCGGCCTCAGGGACAAGCGGGGCAAACCCTACGATCTAAGACTCTTTGTGGATTCCTCCAGGGTGCTCATAACCAAGAAATCCACTGGAGGCAGGGAGCTCAAGGCCTTGGAACACCCTGGGCTTTGGAACGGTGGCATGGCTCGATGGAACACGGTCTTCGTGGAGGTGCCTGTGTCCACGTTCCAACCTGTCAAGACAGTGAACGATCTGTTGAGACCTGGACACCAACCCAACGGGTGACCACAGGAGCCTGCCCAGGTCAAACCCTTTTTACTGCACAGGCTCCTTGTGTCAGGGGAGGTGCCGGAGGATTCCAGGGGCATTGGACGACCGGATTTGTCAGCCTTTATTGAAGCATGTCTCTTGATTAACGGGATTTTGGTGATGTTTCTGTTGTTGACATCTGAAGTGGTTTGTGGCATTAGAATTACTTGAACTGTGGGTCCTTGGTGAAAGCTTCTGGTCTTATCCAGAGGGGCCTTCCAGCTTCGCGGGCAAGAGAGCCTTGAGAGGCCCCAGCAGCTAGACCTAGGAAGGAGGTGGTGTTTGCGCAGGAAAAAGGGGGGGGCGCGCCCGAGGTGAACATGCGCTAGCGTGAGTGCTTGCATTGCAATGGAGAAGAAATCAAAGGAGGTAAGGGGAAATGTCAAGCAAGTCGGCGAGGTTGGTTGTTGCTTTGGCGATCCTGGTGGGATTCGGCTTCGCCATGATGGGATGTGCCACCACTGAAGACCTCAAGGCTGTTGAGCAAAAGGCTCAGATGGTGAGTGACAAGGCTGACAAGGCCATGAGCGAGGCTCAGGCAGCCAAGAGCGCAGCAGCCAACGCTGATGCATCTGCCAAGAAGGCCGCTGATTCAGCTGCCAAGGCAGAGGCTGCGGCCGCAAGGGCGGAGTCTGCAGCAAGGGCAGCGGCTGATTCGGCAGCCAAGGCCGAAGCCATGGCCAAGAAGGCAGAGTCCATTTTCATGAAGAAAATGAAGAAGTAAGCAAGTCTTCCCAGGGGAGGACAACTTTCTTGGGCGTGGGCCTCCCCTGGGCCTCAAATGCTTGGAGGACACTTCGGTTTCTTGCACCTTGAGGGCCCGGGGCGGGCAAAGGGTGAGGGTTTTGGCCCCAAGAGCACTTCATGAAACACATTCTTCTTGCCTCCCAGGACCAGGCCGCCGGCGACATCATCCGAAATTCCTTTCGCGGTGAATACAGGGTGGAAACAGCCCCCAGCCGCGAGGCCTGTTTCGAACCTTCCAGAAGAAAACGCTACGAATTCATATTTGTGGACGTGGGATTCCTAAGAGAGGCTGTGGTTTCGGACGGATTCAACGATTACAAGGCTGCACTGCAACCCTTCTGGCAGGAATTCCCCAATGCAGAGTTGATAGTGATGGCCCCCCAGGAGATGATCCGGGAGGCAGTTATGGCCGTGAAGGCCGGGGCCAGCAACTATGTCACCTACCCCATAGACCCGGACGAGATACGTTATGTGAAGGAATCGGTCCAGAAAACCATTCGTCTGCAGTCAGAGCTCCATTACCTGAGAGACAAGTTCTGGCAGGCAGAATCTCTGGAGGTTGTGCAGACCAGAAGCCCTGCCATGAAAAAGGTTTTCGAAAAGGTGCAGTCTGTGGCCCCCACCAAGAGCACGGTCTTGTTGGCAGGGGAAACCGGCACTGGGAAGGGGGTCTTGGCCAACATCATTCACAAACACAGCAACAGGAGGGAAAAACAGTTCATAAGCGTGCACTGCGGGGCCATTCCGGATACTCTCCTGGAGAGCGAACTTTTCGGCCATGAAAAAGGGGCCTTCACAGGGGCTGTGCGAAGGAAACTGGGCAAGTTCGAAATCGCCCACGGAGGCACCCTTTTCCTGGACGAGGTGGGCACCATAACCCCCTCGGCCCAGATCAAACTCCTCCAAGTTCTCCAGGACAAAAGCTTCCAACGTGTTGGGGGGGAAGAAAACATAGAGGTGGATGTCCGGATCATTGCAGCCACCAACACTGACCTAGTCAAGATGTGCGAGGAGGGGCTTTTCAGAAGCGATCTTTACTACAGGTTGAGTGTCTTCCCCATTGAAATCCCTCCCCTCAGAGAAAGGAAAGAGGACATCCCGGTTCTGGTGGAGGTTTTTCTGAGAAGATTGAACAGGTTCAACGCCAAGGAGATCCATGGGGTTCACCCGGAGGTGATGGAGGCCCTGGAGCGTTACCACTGGCCCGGCAACATCAGGGAACTGGAGAATCTTATAGAAAGAGCCTATATCCTGGAGACCTCCAACATGCTCACACCGGAGAGCTTCCCCAGCGAGCTGTTCACGGATCACGCGGAGGCCCAGGAAATCACCAGGGTGGACACCTCCAGAACCCTGGAAGAAACCAGACGCAAGGCCGTGGAAGAAGTTGAAAAACGTTATCTCAGCGAACTTCTGCGCCTCAATTTGGGTCGCGTAGGGCTCACCGCTCATAAGGCTGGCATAGGAGTCCGCCAGCTCCACAAGCTCATGCGCAAGCACGGACTGCGAAAAGAGGATTTCAGGAAACCAGTGGCCCAGGAAAGGAACCCGTAATTCACCTCTAGCATAAATCGGAATTTATAATTCCTATTACCGATGTCCTTTTTAATCCAGAAGGTTACCGTAAAACACATGTAGCTGGGAGCCTTGCAGCTGTAACGGTCCAAGAATCCTGGAACCCGCAGTTCTTATAACCCCTGGGATGTAAGATCTAGGGTTCCCGCCTGGGAATCAAGTCTTCTCGCGCTTTGGTTCCAGATGTCTTCTAAAAAGTTGCCTTTGGGATCCTGTTTCCTGGAAGTTCCCCACTGGTCGGTGGGTCCTTGCAGCGGGTACCCTCAAGAACCCCGACGGGCTAAGTGGCATGTCAATTGCATCACGGTTTGGAAGACTGCCTCCGGGGGAAAGCGGCATGTGCAGGGAAGACCCGGGCGTAATTGCAAAAGGGGAGGCTTGGGATTTTCCTCCAGCCGTGAGCATAAGGGGCTTGGTGGTGCCCTCTGCCTGGGACTCAGAGGGAAAGGTGATCCAGGTTAGCATCTGCTGCCCTGACGAGAGGGAATACAGGGTGCGGCAAGAGGGCTTGGGACTCCGCTTGCAAGAGTTTCTTCACAATTGTGTGGATGTTACTGGACGGCTGATTCCGGATGGGAAAGGAGGGCAGGAAATCCTGCTTGCGCGGTTCTGCAAATCGGAACCCAGCCTTGAATGAAATTGGCTTCAACCGGCTGCCAAGAGGGGTTGGCTTTTGAGTGATGTGGAGTATAATTGGTTGCACCTAGCCTTTGATCCGGAAAGGAGGTGATGGTGGGAGCAGATTGCATGTGTATCCGCCGCCCTTTGAACAGGGGCCGTGGCGGAGGCAAGAAGACAAAGTAAAGGAGGTTTATCAATGAAAAGAAATGCTGGGTTGTTCTGGGTGGTTCTGATACTGGTTGGCTTGGGCTTCGGAGTGATGGGCTGCGCCACGACCGAGCAGCTCAAGGCAGTGGATGACAAAGTCACAGCTGCAGGCGCCAAGGCCGACAAGGCCCTTAGCGAGGCACAAGCTGCCAAGAGCCAGGCCACAGCTGCGGCCAGTAAGGCCGAGGCTGCGGCCCAGAAAGCAGCAGCGGCCCAAGCCAAGGCCGAGGCTGCGGCCAGCTCGGCAGAGCGTTCGGCCAAGGCTGCGGATGATGCGGCCAAGAAGTGCGAAGCCATCTTCGTAAAAAAAATGAAGAAGTAGAGTGTGTTTCCTGTAAGGATTCAGGAGACCGGGGCCCTCGGGCAACAAGGGCCCCTTTGCAGAGAAAACAGGAGGTGAGTTCTTGATGAGACGGTTGGCTGCGCTCTTGCTTGTGGGAGCAATTCTCCTTTCACCTTTTGCAGGAGTGGCTGCAGAGCAAAAGAGTTCCCAGAGCACTGCCAAGAAGACCGAGGAGGCCCCCCAGGTCACGCTGAAGGGCACGGTAATGGCCGTGGGAAAAGATGCCAAGGGCAACGTCAATGCCGTGGCAGTCCGGACCGAGAAAGGGGATTACAAAGTTGTGCTGAAGGGGAAAGGCAAAGAGCTGCTCAAGATGGTGGGCAAGAAGGTGGAAGTCACGGGAAAGATCCGGGAGGCCAAGGGCAAGAAGTCCATCAACATCTCGGAGTTCAAAGAAGCAGGCGCATGATGCTTGGAGGAAACAGAGTTTTCTTCAGTCTCAGCGGGAACATCAAGAAGGGGGGGTGTGTCCCCCCTTTTCATTAGGGGGTGCGAGACAAATGGAGAAAGAGGTACTTTTCACCGAGGAGGTAGAGCCTCCGGGCCAGCCAGCCGGGGGCGTGAGACGATATGAAGCAAGATTCCTCTCTCCTGATTCCAACCAATTGTCCTCTTCGGGTTCTTCCGCCCAGCTTTCCTTGGTAGAGCCTTCCAGATGGACCCAGAGATGCGTCGTAAGCGAACGCAGCAAGTGGTTCAGAAAAAGCTTCTTTCCCCAGGCCAGCCTTTCAGACTGGAACGACTGGCGCTGGCAGCTCAGCAACCGCATCCTCAAGCCCCATCAGCTTGAGAGGATCCTGAAGCTCAGCCCTGAGGAAAAAGAAGGCCTCGTGGGTGCGGGGGGTTCCTTGCCCATGGCCATAACCCCCTATTATGCCAGCCTGCTGGATCCACAAGACCCTGCGCATGCCCTCAGACGTACGGTGGTGCCTACCATGTGGGAGCGGAAGCACTCCCCAGGGGAGGCCGAGGATCCTCTGGAAGAGGATCGTGACAGCCCGGTGAGCGGGTTGGTACACAGGTATCCGGACAGGGTCTTGTTCCTGGTGACAGGATTCTGTTCCACGTATTGCCGTTATTGCACAAGATCCCGGATGGTTGGTCACTCCGGTCTCAACGGCTTGGACAGGGAGCAACTGGAAAGGGCCATATTCTATATCCAGCAAACCCCCACCATAAGGGATGTGCTTCTTTCGGGAGGAGACGCCCTCACCCTGCCCGACGAAGTCCTGGATTGGCTCTTGGGAAGGCTTTACAGAATTCCTCACGTGGAGTTTCTCAGACTTGGCACCAAGGTGCCGGTGGTCTTGCCCCAGAGAATAACCCCTTCCCTGCTGAGGGTCCTGAGAAAATTTCACCCACTTTGGATAAGTATCCATTTCACACATCCAGAGGAGCTCACCCCAGAGGTGGCCCAGGCTTGTCAAAGACTGGCCGACGCTGGTCTCCCCTTGGGAAGCCAAACCGTGCTCCTTAAAGGGGTGAACGACGAGCTGGGAACCATGAGAAAGTTGTTCCACGGACTACTGCGTTTTCGTGTCAAACCTTACTACCTGTACCAGTGCGATCCCATTGTGGGATCCGCCCACTTCCGCACTCCAGTCTCCAGGGGCCTTGAGATAATAGCGGGTTTGAGGGGGCATACCACGGGTTACGCTGTGCCTACTTACGTGGTAGACGCCCCCGGAGGAGGAGGCAAGATCCCTCTTCTACCGGAATATCTGGTAGGAAGAAACGGTGACGACCTGCTTCTCAGGAACTATCAGGGGCAGCTCTACAGGTACCCGGACCCTTTGCCCGGGAATGAAAAAGCTGCCTGTGACCTCCCAAGTCTGCTCCAAGAGCCATGAAGATTGGCATCACCTACGACCTCAGAGAGGAGTACCTGGCCCTAGGTTATGGTGAGGAGGAGACGGCCGAGTTCGACCAACCCCAGACCATCCAGGCTATCCAGGAAACCCTCCAGGAGCTGGGTTATTCCCCGGAAAGAATAGGCAATGCGCAAAGCCTCATGACTCGAATTCTGGCCGGGGAGCGTTGGGATCTGGTCTTCAACATAGCCGAAGGGCTGCGAGGCTTTGGCCGGGAGGCCCTGGTGCCAGCCCTTCTGGAAGCATACAACATCCCTTACACTTTCTCGGACCCCCTGGTCCTCACAGTGACCCTCCACAAGGCCACGGCCAAGAGGTTGGTGAGGGATCTGGGCCTGCCCACACCTGATTTTTTTCTGGTGGAGAGAATCGAAGACGTCAGGAGCGTGGAGATTTCCTACCCGCTTTTCCTCAAACCGGTTGCCGAGGGCACCGGGAAGGGAATCAGGGAGAGCTCCTGCGTGAGTTCCCTCAGAGAGCTGGAGAGGGAGGCCGAGAGGCTCCTTGCCGAGTATGCCCAGCCGGTACTGGTGGAGAGCTTTTTGCCAGGGAAAGAGTTCACCGTAGGGATAATGGGGACCGGCAGCAATGCCAGGGTCTTGGGGGTCATGGAGGTGGTCTTGCTGGAGGGTGCAGAGGCTCAGGCATATTCTTACAAGAACAAGGAGGAATGTGAGCGATACGTGCTCTACAGATTGGCCGGGGAGGCCGAAGCCCTGGAGGCCTCAGAGCTGGCTCTCAAGGCCTGGAGGGGGCTGGGTTGCAGGGATGCAGGAAGGGTTGACTTGCGCCAGGGCCCGGAGGGCCGAATCCAGTTCTTGGAGGTGAACCCTCTGGCAGGTCTCCATCCACTTCACTCGGATCTCCCCATCCTTTGCAAGATGAACAACATCTCTTACAAGCAGCTCATCCAGGGCATCATGGAATCGGCCTTGGCCCGAGTAAACACGCGCCCATCAACCATTGGGCCGAGGGGAAAATGAGGCCTGTGATCCTGAGCTCTGCCCAGCCAAACGGTTGCGCACCTCATGAGCTGGACGACCTGGTGCAGGTGGAAACGGTTCGAGCTGCACTGCTGCAGCTGGGTTATGATCCAAAGCCCCTTTGGCTAACCCTTGACATGGAGGCTGCCCGATCCACCCTTAGGATGCTTTCCCCCCCTTTCGTCTTCAACTTGCTGGAAGGCCTGGAGGGAAAAGGCAGCCTGATCCACACCGGGCCTGCCCTCCTGGATGCTCTGGGGCTCCCGTACACAGGCTGCTCCACAGAAGCTCTCTTCATGTGTTCCAACAAGCTCCTGGCCAAGCAATTGCTTAGGCTGGGAGGGCTGAACACTCCCGAGTGGGTCAGCAGAAAAGACTCCCCCCCTAAGACTCTCTTGGGCAGCACCCTGATCCTTAAGTCAGTATGGGAGCATGCATCCACTGGTCTGGATGAGGGCTCCTTGGTCCACCCAGGGGATGCAACAGCCCTGGAAAAGCATATGGAAGAAAAGGCCAAGGCCATTGGGACCGAAGTCTTTGCAGAGCTGTACATAGAAGGAAGAGAGTTCAATGTCTCGCTTCTGGAGGGCCCTTCAGGTCCGGAGGTACTTCCCGTGGCCGAAATATTGTTCCAAGCCTACGAGGAATCCCGGCCCAGGATAGTCTGCTACAAGGCCAAATGGGATCCAGAGTCTTTCCAGTTCCACCATACCCCCCGTACCTTCGAGTTTCAGGATCAACAGGAGCTGCTGCCCATGCTCCAGGAGCTGGCCCTGAAGTGCTGGAGAATCTTCCGTCTCAGGGGATACGCCAGGGTGGACATAAGGCTGGATCAAGAGGGTAGACCCTGGATCCTGGAAGTGAACCCCAATCCCTGCATTTCCCCGGATGCTGGCTTCATGGCGGCCGCCAGGAAAGCTGGCTTGGACTCTACTGAGGTAGTGGCCAGGATACTGGAGGCATCCGGGATCCCCAGGAGCCCTCTCCCTGTGGCCCCCGGGCCAGGAAAACCCCTTGTGAAGGACTCTAGGGAAGAAGTGAGACTCCGCCTGGAAGTCCTGCCAGAGGATATCGAGTCGGTCAGAAGGATAATTCTCTCAACCGGGATGTTCAGAGCGCAGGAGTTGGAAGTGGCGGTGGAACTGGTGGAGGAGAGCCTCTCCAGGGGCCCTGAGAGCGGCTATCATTTCCTTTTTGCAGAACAGAAGGGCCGCACTGTGGGCTATGCCTGCTACGGGCCTGTTGCCTGCACGGTTTGCAGTTTTGATCTTTACTGGATTGCAGTTGAGAAGAGCTTCCAGGGCAAGGGCATAGGAAAGACCTTGATTTCCACTGTGGAAAGCCGCGTTGCCCTGCAAGGGGGCAGGCGTCTCTATGTGGAGACCTCCTCCAGAGCGGATTACGAATCCACCCTTCATTTCTACTTCAGCCGGGGATTTCTGCAGGAAGCCGTGCTAAAGAACTTCTACTCAGAAGGAGACCACAAGCTGATTCTGGTCAAAGAACTGCTTTGAGTCTTTGGGGCTCCAATGGGCAGGCCCGGTCCCTAGTCTCTCCTTGCCACCGCTTTGCGTGGCCTTTTTTTCGGGGGGGCCTCCCCCATGTCCTCCCTGACCATTTCTATGACACCTTCGGGACAAAAAGCCGCGCACACCCCGCAACCTTTGCAGTAGCGAAGATCAATGGCCATAAACCCACCCGACTCCTCCAGTCTGATGGCCAGATCCGGGCAAAGATATCTGCACATCTGGCAAAGTTTGCAGCCTTCTCTGTTGAGCCGGGGTCTGTGAGTCCTTGCCACTTTCATCCCTCCATCGCAGCCTATCCTGATCCGCAATGTTCATCAGGCTCCGGGGCCCAAATCCCAAGCACCCCTAGATCCTTCTCCATGGCCCCTTCAATCACCTGATCTCTCCGGGATCAGGATAGGGCACTCTCTTCCAGTCTTGGCCCTGGCTGTGCTCTTATGTTGATCTCTCGGTCTAGATTCTACAGGGAAACTGGACCCTCCAAGCTGAAACGCTCCAGCCAGCGGTTTCCCTGTTTCTGAAACTTCTCTCTAGCTTCTGAGCCTAGGGAGAAACCCTTTTCCAGGGCTCTTCGGTTCATGTCCTGGAATTTTTGGGGGACTCCCTCTCTTGCTGCTTCAAGCAGGGAGTCCAAGGATACCAGCCTTGTAAGCCCACTTAAGACCCCCAGGAAAACCATGTTGGCTGCTTGGGCACTGCCCAGGGTCTCCAAGGCCAGCTCGGTCCCCTGGACTCCCAAGTGCACCACACAGCTTTCCTGCTCAGGCTTCACGCCCGGGCTGTCATAAATCACCAAGCCCTCCTTTCCCAGCTCCGGCAGGAATTTCCGGTAAGCCTCCTGGGAAAGTATTACCAAGAGGTCTGGCCTTATCACCCTGGGGAAATCCACCGGCTGGGAAGACACCACCACCTCGGCCCTGCAGGCCGAACCCCTGGCCTGGGCACCATAGGAATTAGAGCCCGCAGCCCAAAACCCTTGTTTCACTGCGGCAGCACCCAGCACTGTGCCCATGAGGACTATCCCCTGGCCTCCCAGGCCACCAAAGCAAACCTGTACCTTCTCAGCCATGAACAAACTCCCCGTAGATCACCTTCCCCTGCAGAGCCTCCTTGCCCATTTTCGAGGCCTCCTTCCTGGACACAAGGGAGTCCCGAAGCCCCTTGAGAGCCTCTCCCGCGCTGCCCATTCTGTTTCGTCTCCCGAACTGGGTGGGGCAGGGCGAGAGGGCTTCTATGAAAGAGAATCCTTTGTTCTGCAAGCCTCTTTGGATGGCCCTCTGGAGAAGCAGGGGTTGCACCACCCCGTAGCGGGCCACATAGGTAGCCCCGGCGGCGGCCACCAATCCGCACAGATCAAAGGGAGGCTCCTGGTTGCCCGATGGAGTGGTAGAGCTTTGCGCCCCCAGAGGAGTCGTGGAGGCCACCTGTCCCCCTGTCATGCCGTAAATCATGTTGTTGGCGCAAATCACGGTCATGTCCAGATTTCTTCTGGCAGCGTGTATGAGGTGATTCCCCCCAATGGAGGAGAGGTCGCCGTCCCCGCTGACCACCACAGTGATGAGCTCAGGGTTGTAAAGTTTGGCTCCAGTGGCAAAGGCCACTGCCCTTCCGTGAAGAGTATGCAAAGTGTCTGCCTTGAAATGTGGAGAGGGGATCCAGGCCGCACAGCCTATGCCAGAGACAAAAAGCATGCGTTCCATGGAAAGCCCCAGGCCGTCTATGGCTCTCAAGATAGCTCCCATCAGGATTCCATGCCCGCAGCCAGGGCAAAAGGGAGTTGACTGGATCTCCTCCCTCAGGTAAGCGTCCATGTCCCTGGCCATCAGCCCCTCCTCTCCATTGATTCCAGGATGGCCTCGGGGTGAATGATCTCACCGTTGACCTGGTTGTATGCCTGCACTTGGCATCGCGCCACCTTTTGCACCTCCCCCAAGACCTGGCCCAGGTTCATCTCCGGGACCAGGATTCTCTTGACTCGCCGGCTCAAAGTATCAACTGCCTGCTCGGGAAAAGGCCAGAGGGTCTGAAGCCTGAGAAGCCCCACTCTCCGTCCCTTTTCCCTCAGCCTTCTCACGGCGTACAGGGCACTTCGGGCCGTGAAGCCGTATGCTATTACTGCCTCTTCAGCGTCCTGCAAGAAGTATTCTTCTGTCCTGCAAATCTCTTCCCTGCGAGCCAGTATTTTCCTGTTGATTCGCTCCACAAGCCTCTGGTGAACCTCGGGATCCTCGGTGCGGCGGACTCCCCAAGGGTCATGGGTAGAACCAGTGACCAGCAAGTGCGCTCCCTCCCCAAAAGCCGGCATGGGAGGGATCCCTGCTGGCTCCTCTGTGCCAAAAGGCGGCCGGTCCTTGGAACGATCCCGTCTTATGATGGGAACCCTCTCAGGAATTCTTATTCTCTCCCTGAGGTGGCCAATTGCCTCCTCTCCCAGGAGCACTACGGGCACCCTGTACTTTTCGGCCATGTTGAAAGCCTGGATCCCCAGCTCGTACATCTCTTGCACAGACCAGGGGCTGAGGGCTATCACCTGGACATCCCCGTGCATACCCCATTTGGCCTGCATGATGTCCCCAGCCCCCACCCTGGTTGCCTGTCCGGTGCAAGGCCCGGCTCTCTGGATATCCATTACCACCAGGGGGGTCTCGGTGAATACGGCATATCCCAGCCCTTCCATCATCAGGCTGAAGCCCGGTCCTGAGGTGGCCGTCATGGCCCTGGCGCCTGCCCATGAGGCTCCAATCACAGCAGATATGGAACCGATCTCGTCTTCCATCTGCACAAAGCATCTGCCCAGCTCCGGAAGTCTTTGAGCCATCCTTTCCATGATCTCCGAGGAAGGGGTAATGGGATACCCTGCATAGAAATCGCACCCGCAGGCAATGGCGCCTTCTGCTGCTGCCTCGTTCCCCGAGAGATAATAATCCCCAGGTTTCAAAAGGTTTTTCACCTGCTCCAGCTCTGCTCCCTTGAGCTCCAATCTTCCCCTCCTTGGCCTGCATTGTCTTGGAAAAGCACAAAATACGGGCCTGCGGCTGAAGGCATCCAGATCAAATCAAGTGCATCCGCAAAAAGTCCCAGCCTGCCGGCTTGCCCCACAAGTGTCCTGGGCCTCGCAGGGGGAACCCGCGGCACATGCACGCAAAAAAATGACCCCTCCGTGCCTGGGGCTCTCTGAAATGGCCACTTGACTGAGCTGCCAAGCGTCGCATACTTTCTAGCACATCTCGGCTGGGAATAGAAGGGGAGACTTGGACAGGAGCCAGATTTCAGCCCAGCTCATGATGCTTGCCGCCTCCTTGATCTGGGGAGGGGCTTTTGTGGCCCAGAAGGCTGCCATGGAGCACATGGGACCCCTGGAGTTCAACGGGATCCGATTCCTATTGGGGGCCGTGAGCCTGATGGGTGTGGAGAAGTTCGCCCTGTTGCGGAGAAACTCACTCCAGAGTGCTGGCCAACACTCTGTGGCATTGAAGAGAGGTCTACTGGCTGGTCTGGCTCTTTTCGGGGCTGCAACCCTCCAGCAGGTGGGACTTGTCCACACAACGGCTGGGAAGGCAGGCCTTATAACGGGCTTGTACGTGGTCATGGTTCCACTGTGTTGCTTTTTTGTGGGTAGAAAACCTTCGGGAGGGGCCTTGCTGGGGGGTGTTTCGGCCTGGATCGGGCTTTATCTCTTAAGCGGTGAAAAGCTTCTCCAGCCGGAGACGGGTGACCTTTGGGTTCTGCTCAGCGCCGTGATGTGGAGCCTCCATGTTTTGCTGCTGGCCCACTTTTCCCCCGGCACAGAACCCTTGGCCCTGGCCAAGATTCAGGATATGGTTTGTGCTGTGCTCAGCCTCACGGCTGCAGCCCTGTGGGAAGATTTTGAAGCTATGGGGATGCTTCTGGCCTGGAAAGAGCTCTTGTACGGGGGATTGATCTCGGTGGGAGTGGCGTATACTTTACAGGTGGCCGCTCAAAAAAGGGTGCATCCGGCCCATGCGGCGGTGCTGTTGAGCCTGGAGGGCTTCTTTGCAGCCTTGGCCGGGGTGATTTTTCTGGGCGAGGCAATGGGATTAAGGGAATTGACGGGTGGATCTCTGATGCTCTGGGGTGTGCTGCTGGCTCAACTCTGGGCAGGCAACACAAGACCCACCGGCCCAGAGACCCCGGCTCTGGGCAAATGAGGGACAGCTGCCAGCGTGAAAAGCCAGATTCTTGGACCACAGAGAAGACAACTCTACAGGATAGTTTACCCTCTTAAGGCCAGGCCTCAAATGTTTGTGGAGGGAGAGCCCTATCCGGTGATAGATCTGTGCGAACGGGGAATAAGGTTCCTGTCTTCCAAAGAGGAGGGTTTCGAAATAGGGGAAACCGTTCAGGGAGTCGTGCATTTCGCAGACGGCACCACCATACAAATAGAAGGCAAAGTCATGAGGGTGCAGGATAGACATGCTGTTCTCCACCTGGGCACCCCCATCTCTCCTGCTAAGGTCCTCCAGGAGCAACGCTACCTCTTGAGGCATTTCCCAGGCTATGAGTGAGGGGGGTAAGCTGAACCTGTAACCCCTCCAGAGGAGGCCGCACCCCCATGTTCCCCATGGAATTGGACCCCAGGCTCCTGAGCTCCCTGCCCTACCCTGGAGAGGACGGGATTCGCAGAGTGATCCGAATCCTCCTAGCCATGTTGGGACGAAGGATCATCCCGTACTTCAGGAATTACAGGGGCACTGACCCCACAGTCCTGGCCAAGGCAAGGGAGCAGATCTCCATCCAGAGGCTGGAGGACGAATCAACAGACATTAGGACCGTGAGCTTCCTGGAGCCCACTGATAACGGTTGGTGCGTGCTCATCCAGGAAAGAATATTCGATTACCTGGCCTTCGTGATCCCCAGTGACCCGGACTCCAGGCTGGCCCAAGGCACCCGGGAAGAGAAAAAGATGCTAGCCTGGGCTGAATTCCTACTTCGCCACCAGCTGGAGCACGTGCTCTACCAGGAGAAATCCGAGCAGGAAGTGGTCTTGGATGATGCTCGTTTCGCCATGGAGATGAGGAGGGATGACCCCACCTACTACAGGGCGCTCGCCGAGTGCCTCGGGGACGAAATGAACGGGATCCTTGGGCGGCTATATCTGGGCATGCTGGAGCATGCAGAGCAGGGAAGGGCCCTGCAGGGACTGGCAAGAAAAATCCTGGAAGAGCACACCGGAGTCCTGGCCCAGAGCCCCAGTCCTTTTCTGGAACGCATGCTGCCCCACCTGGATCCCCATGTGCAGTCGAGCATTCTGGGATATTGTTTCCGTCAAAGCAGGAACACCGCCCACTCCTTGATACGCAGGGCCGCATGGATGGAAAAACTCTTGGGGCTCCTGAGGGCTTCCCTGGCTCGAAGCAATAAGGCAAAGGAAGTCTTCGAGGCCTTCAAGGACCGATGGGGCATGGCCAGTTTGCTCCATGAGCTGGATGTCCCGGAGGCCCGGTGGGAAGCAAAGGACCTGGAGGAGTTACTGGGACTTCTGAGGGAGTTTCTCCAAGCAAGGGAAGCTCCCCAGCCCCACCCTTCTCCACCCCCCCCCGCCCCGGAACTCCCACAGGGACCCCCTCCCGAAAGAAGCCTGAAGGACAGAATCCAGGAGGCTGCCCAAGATCCCCTTTTCCCCAAGGGGGTCTTGGAGGTCATAGAAAAGAACAAACTCAATGCTGTGGGGCACAGCGGCTCCAAGTACAGCGAACTGATAGAGACGCTCCTGGCCATACCCTGGGGAAGGCTCAAACCCATAGAAGTTTCCCCGGAGGAGTTCGAAGAGGGTCTCAACAGAAGCCACTACGGGCTGGAGAGACCCAAGGAGATCCTTTGCGACTTCTTCAGCAACTTGATCTGGCGTTACCGTAACCTGGGGTCCTCTTCCCAGAGATGGGCAGAATGGAAAAAAACTGGAAGTTCTTTCCTCCTGGTAGGACCCCCGGGAGTGGGAAAGACCTCCCTGGCCATCTCAGTGGCCCAGAATCTCTCCATCCCCTACCACAAGATCTCACTGGGTGGCATGAAAGACGAGGCGGATCTGAGGGGCCACGGCTTCACCTATGAGGGCTCCAAACCCGGGGCCATAGTGCAGGGCCTCATACGTATGGGGGTGATGAATGGCATGTTCATCATGGACGAGGCGGACAAGACCGAGAAGTTCGCCATAGCAACCCTCTTGGAAATCCTGGACCCAGAGCAGAACCACCTTTTTCACGACAAGTATACCCAGACCAGCGTGGATATTGATCTTTCCAACTGTCATTTCATCCTCACTGCCAACACCCTCGAAACAGTGCCCCAGCCTGTAGCCAACCGATGCGAGGTAGTTTTCTTGGATCGATACAGCGTGGAGGAGAAGATATCCATAGCAAAGGAGCATCTGATCCGTAGGGTGAGGGAAAAGCATCAGATAGGAGAGCAGGAAATTTTCTTCGACCCCCAGGAGGAGAAGGAGTTGCTTCGCCTACTGGTGCGTAACTACACCCATGAGGCGGGTGTGAGGGAGTTGGAGAGGGTTATCCGGACCCTCTTCCTGCGGATCCACAGGAAAGAACTTCTGGGGAAAGGAGCCTCCTGCTTCTGCATAACCCGGGAGAGTGTCAAGGAATTCCTGGATGAACCCCAGCCTGCTCGCAGGATCAATCCCGAGGACCGTATAGGGGAGATGCTGGCTTTGGGGGTCAACCCCGAGATGGGGGTCGGTAGTATCATCCCCATACAGGCCACCCCATTGCCTGGGATCCCCCGCACAGGAGCGGGACGCACCTTGAGCGTGATTCATGCCACCGGCAACATAGAACGGATAATGGACGAGAGCAGAAAAGTTGCCACAACAGCACTTTTCCAGTGTGCCCCTGAGCTACACCTGGACATGTCACGCATGGAGGAACCAGTGCATCTGCATTTCATGGGGGCCTCCACCCGCAAGGACGGTCCTTCTGCGGGGGGGGCTATTGCCTTGAGCCTGATCTCTCTTCTCTCAGGAAAGCCTCTGAGGCGTGACCTGGCCATGACCGGGGAAATAGATACTAGGGGACGTATCACCGGTGTGGGAGGAATCGACCTAAAGCTGGAGACCGCCTTCGAGGCCGGCTGCAAGACCGTGATAATACCCTCGGAGAACTTGAGAGGCGAGCAAGGGGTGGAAAGACTACCTCGCTCACTGAAGGAGGAGCTCCAAATACTTGATTTCCAACAGTGGCAGGGGCCCCATGAGCCTTTTGACTACAACCGTCACGTGCTCCAGGTGGTGGCAGTGGATGATCTGGTGCAGGCAGCCCGGGTGGCCCTGGTGGAAGAAGGGGAAATCTCGAGTCTGGAAGTCCTTTTCCGGGAACATGCCGAGAGGGTTGCCCCGCTGTTGCGGAGCAGAACCCAGGGGGACATGTTCTTGGTGCTGGTAAAAGATCTGGACGAAATGGACCCCCGCTGTCTGGAGCCATCTTTCTGGAAGGACTGCGGTGGGTGCGTGCTACTGGTGACCCCTTCGGGGGACCCCAAGGCCATGGAGAAACTGGAGCCCATTCGGAACCTGGTGGAGGTCCTGGAATTCGACCCCAAATCCAATTCCCTTGCAGGCTGTCTGAAAACGATGCTGGGACAAGCATGGGAGGAAAGGCCCCGGAGGATTTCTATCTCAGCACCTTTTTTCTTTCTCCTCAGAGACGGCATAAAGCCATCGGCCATGAAGCAGGAGATGGGCTTGGGAGACCTGAGGCTTTTCTCCAACAACTACACCCTCCAGAGGGTGAAGATCAAAGCCTGCAAGGCTGTCCTGAACCAGGTCTACTTCAAGGTGAGCTCCTTGGGGGAGCAGGAATTGGAGGAGTGTCCTTTCCTGGCCAAGCTGGATGGAACCTGGGTGGCAGACATTTCCTTCATCCCGGAGAAGTACAGGCTTGATGTGCAAAGAGCCGAGGGGATCCTGACCAATTGCTTGAACCTATGGCTGAGAACTGTGGAAGGTTGAGACGGATTGCTTCCCCCCAAAGCTCAGTCTCGGCCATCCAGAGCCTCTCGGTAAACACGCGCCAGCTGCCTGGCCTCCTCCATGGGATTGCCCAACTCGCTTGACCTTGCCAGTCCGGCCAAGGAAAGCCTCTGGCGCAGTTCCCGGTCATCCGCCAGCATCAGGGCCTTCTCCAGCATGTCATCAGGATCATGAGGATCGTACAGGATTCCACTGGGATCCAGCTCTCCAGATCCCACCACTGGCCAACGGTTCCCAGGGATATCCGTGGCCAGAATGGGCCTTGCCTGGGAGACCGCCTCCATCAAGGCATTGGAAAGCCCTTCGGAAAAGGAGGAGTTGACCACCACATCCGCCCCCTTGTAAGCGGCTTTCATGGCCCCCGGGGGTATGGTGCCTATCCAGCGTGCGAAGTTCTGCAGGCTTTCAAGTTCTTTCAGCAAGCGCCTCCCATAAGAAGGATCCAGGATGGGCCCCGCCAATATTGCCCTGATGTTGGGCCTCAGCCTGTGAAGCTGCTCCATTGCCTTTACCCACTCCAGGTTCCCCTTCACCGGCCTTATCCCAGCAGGGAGGAAGAAAATTAGCTCTTCTGGACCGGCTCCGGCCATCTCCCTCAGGTCATAGGGCTGATCCCCCAACCAGGCGCATGCCTTGGGCACCCTGACCAGTTTTCTGCCCGCATGAGCAAGGCGCTCCAGCACCATGGCCTCCATTTCCCGGCTCTGAACAATGAGAAATTTGGCCAGGCCAACCATTTTCTCTATGATGCTTCGGCGCTCATTGGTATCTGCGTCCAGATCCAGGTCCGTGCCTGCAGGAGATAGCACAACAGGGGCAGCTCCCGCCAGAGCCTTGCCCTTGCACAAAACCCTTCCGGCCTTGTATGCGTGATGAACGTGAATCACATCAGGTCTGTAAACCCTAAGGGCCTCTCGGAGATCTTCGGCCTCAATGGATTGGACCGCCTGCACCCGGGCTTCCACACCCTGCTGCCCTAGGTGACGCCTCCAGCGCTCTGTTGTCACCCCATTGCCGGTAACCGATGGAAAGGCCGTGGGAGAAAGAATCAAGACCCGCATGATGAAGCTGGCTGCTCCTCTGTGGGGAATCCGCTTAGGCGGACCTCATATTTTTTTAGCATTACCCTAAATTCCGGATCCAGCAAGACCTCCAGTTCCCTCTCCCGGTCCCGGCTGGAAAAGGACGAAAAGGGGCCTTCCTGAGTGCCTTTCTCCATTCTTCCCGGATGCACCATCAGTTCGGTGATGCCTTGGGGCAGCTTTCCAAGCATTTCATCCAGGAGCCTCAGAGAGAGAAGCCCCTTGTAGTAAAGGCCGCAAAAAAAATCAGGAGTGCGAAGCCCTGAGCCCCTCAGCTTCCCCAGAGCTTCCAGGGCCACCTTGTTGAAGAGCCTTGCCTCAGCCGCAACTCCAGGATCCAATATTGCCTCCACGAGGGGCTTCTCCTCCAGGGGCAGACGGATCCAGGATATTCGGGCTTTTCTTGCACACGCAAGGACAGGCTCCAGAGCCGCCGGAAAAATGTGGACATGCTGGTGGCCGTCTATGTGGGTTATGGGAACTCCCCAGGAAAGAGCCCAGTCCAGCTGTGCCTTTAGCTCCAGGGCCACATCCTCTGCCAACCCCCTGTCTTCATTCTGCAAGAGGAGCTTGAGGCAGGCCTCCTTGCCCAGAAAAAAGCCCTCACTGCCTACGAGCCGACTTGGCCTGGAAGACAAGGGCCTCCCTTCCGAGATATTGAAATGAAGACCCACGGATACGGAGCCTGTGTTTTGCTTTTGGATCCATTGCATGGCCTCCTGGCTGGCCGGTCCATTGGCCAGCACGCTCACGCTGGTCACAACCCCGGCCCTTACCCCTTCCAGTATGCCGCGGTTGCGGCCCATGTCCGCCCCCAGATCGTCTCCATTCACGATGAGCCTTTTCATGAGGTTTTCCTTGGAGAAGAGGCCCGAATGAACAGGTTGCGGAAGGCCAGGTATCCTGATTCCTTCTCTTGAATCCAGGCCTTGCCTGAGGCGGCCAAATCTCTTATGTAACCGAAAAGCCCTGGTTCCAGAGCCTCGTACTCCTGGGGTTGAAAGACCCGCAAGGTGCTTGCCACCACCTCCACGTTGGCGAAGTGCTCATCCAGGAGTTGGAAAAGCTCTGGCTGGTTCACCAGGGAAATGGCCAGGAGCCATAGTCGGCCCTCCTTGGGCCTCAGGAACAAGGGAGCCTGCCTCAGGATCTTTCTTACGTGCCACAATCCATCCGGACCCCCATATTTGGGCCCCATGGGTCTGGGGGAGGGTGTCTGGGGGGGTGTTGCCAGTATCACGTGGAAACTCTCCCTCTCGGTGCTGGGGTCCAGGGCCTCAAACCAACAGCCGGCCCTTGTCTGGATTCTTTCTTCCATCCTGTTTGCTCTGGCATTGGCCAGGGTGGCTTGCAGACTTGCCGGATCCAGGTCTGTGGCAACAACCCTCTCGGCTCCCATCTTTGCTGCCGCAATGGAAAGCACTCCGCAGCCACACCCGAGTTCCAGAACCCCTTCCCCCGGCCTTACATCCAGCATGCGGGCCATCTCCAAGGTGGAATGGGCCGGCACATGAACCCCCCGAGGGACCAGGATCTGCAAGACACCTCCAGGCAGATGCACCTCCAGGCTCTGTTCTCTCACAAGGCTTTCCTTTCCGTACCTTTCCGCTGCTGACTCAAGGATCCTGGAAAGGAGCTCAGGGTAGTGCATGCCTGCAAGCCTGGCAGACACAGCCATGGCCTCGTAGGGTTCCATGCTGGGGGTAACGTTGGCTTCAAGGAAAAAAGGGGTCCCATCCTGGGAAACCCGCACATCGAATCTTGCGTAATCCCTGAGCCCCAGAACCTCAAAGGCCTTGCATGCCAGGAGCCCTATTTCCCTTTCCAAAGAGGGCTCGAGTCGTGCTTGGGGCATGTCTGGCCTCTCGCCGTGGAACTCCAGGCGCTTGAATCCTTCGTCCAGGACCGCTCTCAGGCGGGCCTCTCTCATCTCAAGCAGGGGCAGCACCCTGGGCTTGCCTCTCTCCTCCAAGACCGGCACTGCCAGCTCCATGCCGGGCAGGTAAGTCTCAACCATGAGGGTGAGCCTTGGGTTCTCTTGAGCAAGGGACATCAGGTTTGCATCCAGCTCCTCACGGCTCTTGGCTGAAAAAACCCCCCGGCTCATGTGCTCGGAGGTTCTTTTCACCACCCAAGGGGGTCTCAGCCATTGTGGGACCTCCTTCTGTTCAAGAGAGACAACAACTGAAGGCAAGGTCGGGATGCCGGCTCCTGCCATGAGGGCCTTGGCCGCCATCTTGTCATCTGCGAGGAAACAAGCCCTCCCCGGCGAACCCACCAGCCTGGCCCCCCTTCCTTCCAGGATCATTCTTACCAAAGCCCTGAAAAGCCCTCTATTCTCAAAGATGTCGGTGTGGTCGAAAACAAGCTCGCAGCCCTGGGCCACCTCCTGGGCCTTGGCCTCCACCAGGGCTGAATCCACAAGCACGGGTTGGTGTCCCAGAGCTCTAAGACCACTGGAGATGGCCTCAGCGCATTTGCAAACAGAGCCCACTGTATGCACCACTGCTATCCTCAAGCTTTCCCCCGCTTCACCGCTGCGGTTTCGGATCCGGTAGCCATGGCTGCCTGGTCCGAAACATATGAGCCACCCCTGGGCAATCTTCTGAGGCCCAAGGCTGGCCCGGATTGTTCATCTGGGGCTGAGCCCCATCACTTTCCAAGGCTTGGCAGATTGGGGACCGGCTCCTCAGGCCTCCTCGCTCAAACCTATCCCTAGATCCTTGGCTACCTCCCTCAAGGCCCGGCCAAGCTTCAAGGGATCGTGCCGGATGGTGTCCACCTTGTGGAGCAGCCTGGGTTTGGAAGCAGGGACCTCTGTGAGGTCGAAGAGCCATGCACGAAGCCCCATGAATCGGATTTCCTCCAGATCCCCAGGTGTAACCAGGATGGGTGTAACCCCCAGGGCCTCATAGGCTGACCAGGCCCCCTGGGGCACCTCGCCTTGGTGGAGTAAAACCCCGTCCAGCCCCCCGGGGCCTAGTACCTGCACCAAAGTGGCCACATGTCTTGCGGCCGAGAAAGATTCGGTCTGCCCTGGGGTCGTGGTGGTGTTGCAGATATAGAGACACCCTCCCCTCCTAGCCCTTATGGCCTCGGCCACCCCCTGGACCAGGAGGCAGGACAGGAGGCTTGTGTACAAACAGCCTGGGCCGAGTATTATCAGTTCTGCTTCTCTCAAGCTTTCCAAAACCCCGGGAGCTGCCTGGGGGGCTTCCCCGTGCCATCTGAGCTCTCTTATGGGGGGCTTGCCTTTCTTCCTGACTTCCACCTCCCCCTGCACCAAGCTGCCGTCTTCAAGCAGGGCTTCCAGATCTGCGTTCTGTGCGGTTACAGGTAACACTCTCCCGCAGATTCCTAAGAGCATTGCCATCTTGGACACAGCCAGGCCCAGGTTCTTTTCTTCCTGGAAAAAACCTGCCAGGATCAGGTTCCCCAGAGCCATTCCATGCAAGTCGGGGTTGCCCTCGCATCGAAGCCTCCTTTCCAGTAACTCAGCCCAGGCCTCCCGGCCGCTCAAGGCTGCCATGGTGGCAAGTGTGGCCCTTATGTCCCCGGGGGCTGGCATGTGGAAGAGTCTTCGGCAGGCCCCTGTGGAGCTGCCCCTGTCTGTTGTACACACCACGGCCACCAACCGCTCTACTTCCAAAGGCAGTGCCCGGGCCACCAAGGAAGGCCCGGCCCCTCCTCCCACAGCCACCAGAGGGCCCCTTCTCTGCTTGCAGGCATCTTGACCCATCCCCCCCCAATCCATCCCTTCCTACCTCTCTTCCCCTTTCCCGAGGGAATTGGATGCGCTGGGCCCCTCCCTCCCCCTGGCTACCAGCTCTGCCACCGTGCGCCCTTTGAGGCTGTCTTTCAGCACACCTTGAACTTCCTCAAGGATCCAGGCAGCTGGTCCCCCGTTTGCTGCCTTATTACTTTGCCCGGCCAAATCTGACAGGTCCATCTGGGAGGGGTCCTTTTGGAAAACCACCAGATCGGATTCCTGGGAGCATGGGGCTATCCAACCCAATCTCTGGAGCATCTCAAGACAGGACCTGGTCAGAGGGGGTTGAACCGGGGACATCTCAAGGATCTCCCCCACGGTGAAAGGAGTCTGCCCCAAAGCGAATCTCCAGCTCACAGCCCCGAGCAGCTCCAAGACCGCCTGGGGGTAAACCGTTTCTTCCCTCTTGGGCTGAGACCGAGCAGCTTGCTGGTGAGCCCTTGCCAGCTCCGCTCCCAGAAGCAGGATTAGCCAACTGGCGTAAATCCACACCATCAGAATGGGCAACTGGGACAATGCTCCATATATGGCGTGGTACCTGGCCACCCCGAACTGATACTTGAGATACGCCCACAGGGCCAGCTGCCATAGCACCCCGGCCATAGCTCCTCCCAGCACCGCAGAGCTCAGCCTGACCTTGGTGTTGGGCACGAAGGTATAGCAGGCCGTAAAGGCCACCCACAGGATCAGAAAAGGGCTCCACCTGATGAGCAGCCTGTGGAAATCGGCTAGGATCCAAACCGACTCCATGCGCTCCACAACCCAGGGGCTGTTGAAATAGGTGCTCAGGCTCAGGGCCACCAGCCAGCAAATGGGAACTATCACAAGAACGCTCACGTAGTTTGTGACAGTGCTCACCCAGCCCCTACCCCTTGCCACTTTCCAAATCTTGTTGAAGGCAGCTTCCATGTTGCGCAGGGTCATCACCGCCGTGAGCAGCAACCCAACAGTGCCCGCCACCCCCAGGGAGCTGGCATTGGTTCTGTCCACATAATCCATGATGCCGGCTATGACCTCCTTTGAAGCCGGCGTGAAACGCTCCAGCAGCAAGAGCTCCAGTCTGTCCTCGAAACCCAGTCCCTTGAGCACGGCAAAGGCTATTGTCAGAAAGGGCACAAGGGACAGGAGGCTCGTGTAAGTGAGGGCCGAGGCTCTAAGCAGACACCTGTCCTCCATGAAACCCCAAGCAGCCATCTTCAGGATCTGAGGCCACCTGCCCCAGGCCGAAGAAACCCTCCTGGCCACCCCCACCCCCTTCAGATCCCTCAACGTTCCGGGGCCGCCTTGCTCTTGAGCGGACAAAGAGGCCCTTGTTTTACGAACAACATTAAGAGGTTTCACCCGGCTGGTCAATGAAAATGTGGAAGGTTTCAAAGCTCTCCCCAGTTCGCTCCGGGCTCGTCCATCCCTGCTGAAACCAGGCCAGTGGAAACTTGTAAAGTTGTGCCTCTCAAGGTATATTATTGAAAAACCTAGAGGAAACATCCTCAATCGTGAGAAGAGGCATGGGGTACGGTGAGGCAAGGTTCTTTGATTTACTGAAACACCTGGAGGCAAGGCTCAAGAAGTTCTTTCACAGCCTGGGGAGCCGGGGAGGAAACTCAGGGGGACAGGTTTCCTTGCCGGCTTCGAATGCTCCCGGCAGGGGGACTGTTGTGCCCACAGCAGGCCCCCCGTTCACCAGTTTTGATCTGCCCGAGGCGGTACTGAAGGGGATACAGGATGCGGGCTTCCAGAGATGCACTCCCATACAGGAGAGATGCCTTCCCCTCAGCCTCAAGGGCAAGGACGTGGCCGGGCAGGCCCAGACAGGCACCGGCAAGACTGCTGCCTTTCTCATCACGGTCCTGGACAGGCTTGTAAGATCCGGGCCTCTGTCGGGAGCCTCCCCGTCTGCCCTCATTGTGGCACCGACAAGGGAGCTGGCCTTACAGATCTATGAGGATGCCAGAGTGCTGGGCGCGCACACGGGCCTTCGCATGACAGCGGTTTTCGGCGGGATGGACTATGAGAGGCAGGCAAGGGAACTGAGGGAAGGCACAGACATAGTCATAGGCACCCCAGGGCGCCTAATAGATTTCCTGAAGCAGAAAGTGCTGGTCTTGAAGCATGTGACGGTTCTTGTGATAGACGAGGCAGACCGAATGTTCGACATGGGTTTTATCAGAGATCTTAGGTACCTGCTGAGACGGCTGCCTCCCTATGAGAAGCGACAGTCCATGCTTTTTTCAGCCACCTTGAACTACAGGGTTCTGGAGCTGGCCTACGAGCACATGAATGCCCCCGAGGAAGTCTACATAGAGCCCCAGGAGAGGACCGTCGAAACTGTGGAGCAGTGCGTGTTCCACGTGGGGTTGGAGCAGAAACTCCCGCTCCTTTTGGGTCTGCTGAAAAGGGAGAGGTGGGAGAGGGTCCTGATCTTTTGCAACACAAAGGCAGGGGTGGAACTGCTGGCTGCCAAATTGAGGGGAAATGGCTATCCAGCCGAGGGTATCACAGGGGATCTGCCCCAAAAGAAAAGGCTTCGGCTCATGGAGAGGTTCAAGTCCGGGGAGCTCAAGATATTGGTTGCCACGGATGTGGCCTCCAGGGGTATTCATGTGGAAGACATAACCCACGTGATAAACTACGATCTCCCCCAGGACCGGGAAGATTATGTTCACCGCATCGGAAGAACCGCAAGGGCCGGGAAGACAGGTAAGGCCATAAGCTTGGCTGATGAAAGAAATGTGTGGCATCTAGAGCCCATAGAGAATTTTCTGGGCAGGAAGATTCCCGTGGTCTGGTTCGGAGAGGACTGGCTGGAGCAGGACAAGGCTGGCAGAGTCCGGCTTCCCAGGAAAGAGTCAGGCCGGCCCCCCAGGCCCCAGGCGGAAAGAAGGCCAAAGTCAACTCCTGGGAAGAACACCGGGAGAAAAAAGGCTGAGTCCAGCCCTGATGAGCACCCTTTGGCACAAAGCAAACCAGGGGAGTCCTCCTCGGCTGCCAGCAAGGGGAGAAGGCCCAGGAAAAGAAGGATCTCGAGGGGCCAGCCTCCCCCAGACGAGATTGCGGCTCCCACCCAGTCAGACTCTACATGAGGGAACAAAGCCTCTTGGAAAAGCCCACAGGAAGCAAGCAGATCCTCCATACTGGGGCTCACCGGGCATGTGTTTCAGCACAAGGCCATTTGTTCCCAGGGCTGTTGGATCGGCTGGAAGCTGCCAGGCCCGGGTGGTGAGCAAAAACAATTGGAAGGAGGTATGCATGCCCATTTACGAGTTCAGATGCAATGGATGCGGGGAGCTTTTCGAACTCCTGCTCAAGCCGGGAGAGGTCCTGGAAGGCATGAATTGCCCCTGCTGCGGAGCCCAAAGCGCAGAGCGGGTCCTTAGCAGGGTGAGTCATACCCTGGGTTCTTCCTCTGCCCAGGGGGCAGAGCTGACCACCAGATCATGCTCCAGCGGAAGCTGCGGATCCATAACCCTGCCCGGGCATACCCGTTGAGCATTGGGAGCCTACCCTCCCTTGGGCTGCCCCCGTCCCAGCTGGGCCCGGGCTTGGTCAGCGCTACTGAAAAGCAGCGAACCGCAGAAGTTGCGCAACCTACATGACCGGGCCGGCTTCATATCACCCAGGAGGGATCCCACCATTGCGTGTTGCTCACAAGAGGTTTGGAACTGGCACGAGCCACGGGATCAGAGGCTTTGGGGGCCTGAGCAGCTCACATGTTCGGCATTGGCAAAGGGTCCGGGCTTAGAGTGATCAGGCCGGTGTGTTATTCTGGGATCATGAGGCAAGACAGTTCAGGTCCTGGAGGCCCCAAAGGCAAAAGGAGGTGATCCCATGAGGATTCTCATAACCGGCGGCACAGGTTTTGTGGGAAGGCATCTCTCGGCTCGTCTCCTGGGAGAAGGGCACCAAGTGACCGTTCTCACCAGAGGTGCTCCCAGGGCGGGAGGGGGGAAGAGCCCCGCATTTCTGCAAGGAGACCCCAAGATTCCAGGGAAATGGCAAGAGGCTGTTTCCCAGCAGGATGTGCTCATAAACCTTGCGGGTACTTCCATTTTCGGGAGGTGGAGCCGGGACTACAAAGAAGAGCTTCGCCTAAGCAGGATTCTCACCACCCGAAACCTGGTGGAGGCCATTGCCCAGGGAGCCGGGATCACCCTTGTGAGTGCATCAGGAGCTGGATATTACGGTTTTCATGGAGACGAGGAGCTTGACGAATCCTCACCCGGGGGCCGGGACTTCCTGGCGCTTCTGGCTGCGGACTGGGAGGCCGAGGCAGTCAGAGCCTCGGGAAAAGGTGCCAGAGTGGTCATCACTCGCTTCGGCATAGTGCTTGGCCGCTCGGGCGGAGCGCTCCAGCAGATGATCACCCCCTTCAAGTGGTTCCTGGGAGGGCCCTTGGGAAACGGTCTTCAGTGGTTTTCCTGGATCCACGTGGAAGATCTGGTGGAGGCCGTGATTTTCTTGCTTGGTCGCCCGGATCTTTCAGGGGCTTTCAATTTTACCTCCCCCAATCCGGTTAGAAACAAGGAACTATCCAAATCCCTGGGGAATGTCCTGGGAAGGCCTTCTTGGCTTCCGGCACCAGGATTCATGCTCCGCCTGGTGCTGGGGGAGTTCGGCGGTGTGCTCCTGCAGGGGCAGAGGGTCTTGCCCAGAAGACTTCTGGAGGCAGGATTCTCCTTCCGACACCCCAGGCTGGAGGAGGCCCTGAAGGATCTCTTGATTCAAAGGGGATCCCCCTGAGCTTAAGAGCACCTGTTCTGGAAGTGTCTGGAGGAGTTGGGGCCTGGAGCCCCCAACTGGGCGGAGTTGGTGAAGGCTTCCAATTGGGGAGAGAAAATCTTGGGGAGGTCGCTGGGCATCATGGAGAGACGAGTGGAGGATGCCTTGGTGGCACAGGCCAAAGAAGAGCCATATGCCAAAGCACTGGGCATGGAGCCCCTGGAGGTGCGAAAGGGCTATGCCAAGGTGGGGATGAAAATTCTTCCTAGTTTTTGCAACATCTTCGGATCCTGTCACGGAGGGGCAATCTTCTCGCTCATGGACGAAGCCTTCCAACTGGCCTGCAATTCCCATGGCACCCTGGCCGTGGCTTTGCACGTTGGAATCTCTTACCATTCACCCCCGGCCCTGGGCACCAAGCTGGTGGCAGAGGCCAGGGAAGTGCATTTGGGCCGACGCACCGGGAACTACCTCATCCAGGTCAGGGACCAGAAGGGCCAGCTCATTGCGTCTTGCCAGGCTCTGGCATACCGCAAAGGGGTCCCCCTGCCCTTTCTGGAAGAACCAGAGCCCCCATGAGCCACTGGCAGGCAAGCAGGGGGTTTCATGATCTCACTTGCCTTTTCCAAGACCTGATCACGAGATCCTGCTTGAGAAACTGCCTGGAGCAAGAAGATCCCCAGACCCTCCCCCGGGTTTGGGAGACTGGAGCTTCAAGGCCAGCAGACCCTTTTGAACAAGATGGGCCGGGCTGGAGGCCAATCAGGCAAGAAGCCGCCTTGCAGCCTCTGTGAAAACACTCACCCCCACCATGAGGCAGGATTCATCCAAGTCAAAGTAAGGCGAATGAAGAGGGGCATAGGAGGCACCCTGCCCCTTCCCACAGCCCAGCCTGAATATGGCGCCGGGGCGCTCTTGGGTGAACAGGGCAAAATCCTCGGCTCCCATGGCTGGCTGGAGGTACAAGACCCGCTCAGGACCCAGAAGATCCAAAGCCACCTGATAAAGGAATCCGGAGACCTCTGGATGGTTCACACAAACAGGTACTCCTTCCTGGAATTCCAGAAGGCTTTGCACTCCGAAAGACCTGTCCATGCCTTCTCTTAGCTCCCCCAGGCGCTGGATTATCTGTAAACGGGTCTCCTGGGAAAGCGCCCTCACAGTGCCTTCCAGCTCTGCGCTCTGCGGAATCACGTTTCCCACGCTCCCTGCTTGGAACTTGCCTATGCTTACCACCGCCGGCTCTGTGGGTTTCACGTTTCGACTCACAATGGATTGGACTCCTGTCACAAAATAAGCCCCGGCCACAATTGGATCCACCCCCTCGTTGGGCCTCCCTCCATGAGTTCCCTTGCCTTGGATGAAAAGGCTGAAGGAATCGGCCGAAGCGTGGCTGGCTCCCCTGAAAAGCCCTACCGTACCTGCCTCAAGGTCTGGAACCACATGAGCTGCCATCACCCAGTCCACCCTCGGGTTGTCCAACACGCCCCTGGAGATCATCTCCCTGGCACCACTCACCCTCTCTTCCGAAGGCTGGAAGATGAAAAGGAGATTCCCCTTCATGGAACCCACCCACTGGGACTCCACCACAGCTTTGGCCACCCCCAAGAGCACGGCTGTGTGGGCGTCGTGACCGCAGGCATGCATGACTCCCTGATTCCTGGACTTGTAGCCCGTCTCGTTCATCTCCTGGATGGGCAAGCCGTCCATGTCCGCCCTGAGGGCAAGGGTGAATTCGCCTTTGGATCCCTTTATGAGGCCCACAGCCCCGGTCATGCCCTCCATGGGCCGCGCTTCAACTCCCAGGCTCTCCAGGATCTCCAAGACGCGTCTTGTGGTTCGAAGCTCCTGGCCCGAAAGCTCCGGATACATGTGGAACTCCCGCCTGAGTTCTGACACCCACTTAGCTGTTTTCCCGCTTCCATCGCTCATCCGAACAGTTCCTTCTTGAGAGGGGTTCGCTGGGTCCCCCTCCCCCTTTTGAGGTGTTTTTTTTACCTCTGATTCGCCAGGCCCCTGCTCATCTTCTGTGGCAGGCCACCCAGTGCCCGCCCCCCAAATCCCTGAACCGGGGCTCCTCCTCCCGGCAAAGGGCAATGGCCTCGGGGCAGCGGGTGTGGAATCTGCATCCGCTTGGAGGATTCAAGGGACTCGGCACATCCCCTTCCAGAAGAATCCTGTTTTTCTGGAAATTGGGGTCCGGCACCGGCACAGCAGAAAGAAGGGCCTGGGTGTAAGGATGCTGGGCTGCCTGGTACAGCTCTTTGTCCGAGGCCATTTCCACTATCTTTCCCAGGTACATCACCGCCACTTTGTCGCTTATGTGTTCCACCACGCTCAAGTCATGGGCTATGAACAGGTAGGAAAGCCCCATTTCCTCCTGAAGCTGAACCAGCAAGTTTATGACCTGGGCTTGGATGGAAACATCCAGGGCCGAAACCGGCTCGTCGCACACTAAAACCCTGGGGTTCAAGGCCAGGGCCCTGGCGATGCCTATGCGCTGTCTCTGCCCCCCGCTGAACTCGTGGGGGTAGCGCCTGGCCTGCTCGGGTCTGAGTCCCACTCTCTCCATTAGGTGGCCTACCCGTTCCCTGATCTCAGGATTGGAGAGCTTCCCGTGGTTTCGAAGCGGTTCTGCTATGATCTCCCCCACTGTCATACGTGGGTTCAAAGAGGAGTAAGGGTCCTGGAATATTATCTGGAGTCTCGCCCTCACAAGCCGCATTTGTTCCCGGTCCAGTTCACAAAGATCCCTCCCCTCAAAAAGGATCTCCCCTTCGGTGGGCTCAATGAGCCTGAGCAGGCAGCGGCCGACCGTGGTCTTGCCGCAGCCGCTCTCCCCCACAAATCCCAGGGATTCCCCTTCTCCAAGGCTGAAGCTGACCCCGTCCACAGCCTTGACCCATCCCACGGTGCGAGAGAAAAGACCCTTGCGCACGGGAAAGTGCTTCTTCAGCCCTTTCACGTGGAGCAAGGCTGGCCTTGAGGGATTCACTGCCATAGCCAACAGAGCACTCTCCGGTTTTGGCCCGTATGTATCATGGGCGGTTCTTCCTCGCTGCAAACCGGCATAGCCTTGGGACATCTGGGATGGAACCTGCACCCCCTGGGCATCTGGAAGATGCTGGGCACGATCCCCGGTATCTCCTGGAGACGCCTTCTGGTCTCCTGGAATTTCCTCCCTAGCACTGGCACGGAGCCCAAGAGCCCCTGAGTGTATGGGTGGAGGGGTTCCTGGAAGAGCTCCTTGACCGGAGCCTCTTCCACCACCTTCCCTGCGTACATTACCACCACCTTCCTGGCCATCTCTGCAATGAGCCCCAGGTTATGAGTGATCAGCAAGATGGAAGCATGCATCTCCTCCCTGAGCTTCTGCATCAGGTCCATGATCTGAGCCTGGATGGTCACATCCAGGGCTGTTGTGGGCTCGTCAGCCAGGAGCAACTGAGGATGGCATGAAAGGGCCATGGCAATCATGGCCCTTTGGCGCATCCCGCCGCTTAGCTTGTGGGGGTATTCCCGGGCCCTGAGCTCAGGAGAGGGTATCTGAACCCGGCTCAACATCTCCACCGCCCTCTGCCAGGCTTCCTGGCGATCCAGGCCTTGGTGAAGAACTATGGCCTCGGAGATCTGTTCTCCTATGGTCATCAGAGGGTTCAGGGAGGTCATGGGCTCCTGGAAGATCATGGAAATGGATCCTCCCCTGATCTTTCTTATCTCATCCTGGGTGAGTTCCAGAATATTCACTCCCTGGAACTGGATCAGCCCCTGGGTCTGAGCAGGGGGGCTGGGCAGCAGCCTCAGGATGGACATGGCAGTGACGCTCTTGCCGCAGCCGCTTTCCCCCACCAACCCCACTGTGTCCCCTCTTCCCACCTCCAGGTCCACCCCATCCACAGCAGCGGCCACCCCCTCATACACGCGAAACCGCACCTTCAGATCCCGGATGCAAAGAAGCGACCCTCCGCTCATATCTTGGACCTCGGATCCAGGGCGTCCCTAAGCCCGTCGCCCAGGAGATTGAAGCCCAGGACAGCCAAGAATATGGCGATCCCCGGGAAGGTGGCCACATGGGGCGAATTGAAGATGTAACCCCTTCCAGAGCCCAGCATGGCACCCCACTCCGGGGTGGGGGGCTGCACCCCTATTCCCAGAAATCCCAGCCCTGCGGCGAACAGTATGGCCGTGCCCATGCCCAGGCTGGTCTGAACTATGATGGGAACCATCACGTTGGGCAGGATGTGGCGTTTGAGGATCTTCAGGTCCCTTGTGCCCACAGCCCTGGCCGCCTCCACATAAACCTGTTCTCGGACCGAGAGCACGCAACCCCTCACCAGCCTTATGTATATCGGTACCATGCTTATGCCGATGGAAATCACAGTGTTGTTGATGCCCACCCCGAGGATGGCCACCAGGGCCAAGGCCAGAAGAAAGCCGGGGAAGGCCAGCAGCATGTCCGTAATCCTCTGCAGGACAAAGTCCACCTTCCCACCGTAATATCCTGAAACCAGACCCAGGGGCACACCCACCAGCAGGCCCACACAAACCACCCCTATGGAGATCATGAGGGATACCCTGGAGCCGTAGATCATCCTCCCCAAAATGGACCGGCCCAGTTCGTCGGTGCCCAGTGGATGCTCCAGGGAGGGTCTTTCCAAGGAGCGCATCAGGTTGGGAGCAGAGGGATTCCCAGGATAAAGCACCGGGGCCAGAATGGCTGTGACAAGATAGCCCAGGATCAGGATACCACCGAACACGGCCATACGATTGCGAAAGAGCTTGGCCAATCCCTTTCGGAGGCGGCTCTCTGAACCTCTTGGTATGCTCGTGACCTGGACACCCTGCTCTTGCATCTTCCTTCTCTAGGCTCCTCCTGTTTCCTCTCAGAGGCAAAACCAGGGGCTCTCCCCCTCAATCATAGTGGATTCTGGGGTCCACGTACGCGTAGATGAGGTCCACCACGAGATTTACCAGGATGTAGAGCAGTCCGAATATCAGTATGGAGCCCTGGATCATGGTATAGTCCCTGGCCAGGATCGAGTCCACTATGAGTCTGCCCATGCCGGGCCAGGCGAATACCGTCTCTGTAAGCACCGCCCCTCCCAGAAGAGAACCGAACTGGAGACCCACCACAGTGATGATGGGGATCAGGGCGTTGCGCAAGGCGTGCTTCACTATCACTACTTTTTCCATCAGACCCTTGGAGCGGGCTGTGGTTATATAGTCTTGAGAAAGCACCTCCATCATGCTGGATCTTGTCATTCTGGCTATGAAGGCCACCACAAAGGAGGCCAAGGTCACGGTGGGGAGTACCACGTGTTTCCAGGTGCCGATGCCCCCTGCCGGAAGCCAGTGAAGGGTCACGGAGAAAACCACCACGAGCATGAGCCCCAGCCAGAAAACCGGCATGGATATCCCGAACAGGGAAAAAGAGGTCACCAGATAGTCCACCCTGGTGTAAGGCTTTACAGCAGCCACTATCCCAGCCGGAATCCCCAAGAGACAAGCCAGGGTTATGGCTGTGGTGGCCAGGAGAAAGGTGTTGGGCAGCCTGGCCCAGATCTCCTCCATGACAGGGTTCTGGGTTCGGGCCGAGCGGCCCAGGTCCAGCACTGCCAGCCGGCTCATAAACTTAGCATACTGGACGTGGATGGGCTGATCCAGCCCCAACTGCACCCTGATGAGTTCTATGTCCTCAGGGCTCGCCATCTGCCCTGCCAGGACAAGGGCTGGGTCCCCAGGCAGAGCCCTCAGCATGACAAAAAGCAAGAGAGATATGCCGATAAGGACTGGAATGGTGGAAATGAGTCTACGGACAGTGTATTGGAACATGGCCTTCACATGATCGGCTGTGATGAAGGGCTCAGGAGGGCCCCACCCCGGCCCTCCCCCCTGTTGCCTGCTCTGATCACTTTCCCATTTTCACATACTGTGGGTAGAACTTCTCGGTGGGGGTGACCACCATACCCTGGATCTTACTTGAATAAGCTATCACGAACTTCTCCACGTGCAGCCAAAGCCACGGGCAGTCCTCCCATATGATCTTGGATGCCTGGATCAGGAGCTCTTTCCTCTTGGCAGGATCTTGTTCCAGGCGGCTTTTCTCCATGATCTCGTCATACTTCGGATTGGAGTAGAAGGCAGAGCCCAGACCCTTGGGAGGGTAGACAGCCGTGGTGAACTGCCCGTACAGGGCCATGTCCGCATCCATGATCAAGGGCCCCCATCCCAACAGAACCATGTCGAACTCGGACTGCTCCAAAGGCTTGTACACAGTGGACATGTAAGTGGGCCAGTCCATTACCCTAAGCTCGGTCTTTACCCCCACAGCCTGGAGCTGGGCTTGGATGGCCTCTGCCACCTGCGTATCAAATAGGTAGCGGCCCTGGGGGCTTCCGATCTTGACCACCTGGTTGGAATCCCACTTGGCCTGCTTGAGAAGCTCCTTGGCTTTCTCAGGGTTGTAATCGTACTGGGGTTCCATCTTGGCATAGCCGAACAGAATGGGGGAAACTGTGCCATCCATGGGCTCTGCTGTGTCAAAGAGTATCTTCTTCACTATGGCCTTCTTGTCCACCGCATAGTTGAAGGCCTGCCTCACCAGCTTTTCCTTCATTAGGGGACGGTCCCCTCTCAATGCCATGAAGATGGTCCTGGTGCTGAGTGGCATCTCAACCTTTACGGCCGGTTCAGCCTTGAGGGCTGCCACGTTGGCAGGGGAAGGCTTGTAGCAGATGTCCAGCTGTCCTGCCCTGAGCATGGCCTCCCTGGTGGCCACCTCGGGCACCACCTTGAAGGTGAGCTGCTCCACTGTGGGCTTGGGCCCCCAGTAGGAGTCGTTGCGCACCAGCACTATCCTGTCCCCCTTCACCCATTCCTTGAGCAGGTAAGGGCCCGCCCCCACGGGGTGCTGCCGCACATCCTCGCCGTACTTTTGTATGGCCGCCGGCGAAATGGGGGCCACCAAGGTCATGGCCAGGGTCTGGTCCAGGGGGGCGAAGGGATACTTGAGCTTGAGCTGGATTGTGTGCTCATCCACCACCAGGCACTCCTGCACCATGGTTATGGCAAAACGCAGTGGCACTTTCAGCTTGGGGTCCAAGGCCCTGTCAAAGCTGAGTTTCACTGCCTTGGCATCCAAAGGGGTGCCGTCGGAGAACTTGACCCCCTGCCTGAGTTTGAGGGTCCAGGTGAGCCCGTCAGGGGAGGTCTTGTACTCTGTGGCCAGCCTGGGCTCCAGTTTCCCGTCCGGCTTTACAAAGAAAAAAGTGTCGAAGATCAGGTCGCAGATGTTCTGGATCAGCGTGGTGGTCTGCTCTTGGGGGTTCAGGGTATCTGCATCTATGCCTATGCCTATGTTGAGGTTCTTGATCTGCGCCTGGGTTGTCCCAAGGGGTATCATCCAGGCCAAAATGACCGCCGCGATTAGAATCATCCACCTGTTTGAGCTTTTCATGTCCCCTCCCCAAAGTCTTTTTCCACTCTATGGGCTTTTTCTCCGGCGCAGTCAGGATGCGGCAAAGGGACCGGCTCTGGGGGAGCGGCCGGTCCCTTTTTTCTCATTGCATGGTCACGTACGTGGGGTAGAAGGTCTCGTAAGGGGTGACAATCAGGCCTTTTATCTTGCTGTTGTAGGCTATCAGGAACTTTTCTGTGTGGAGCCATATCCACGGGCAGTCATCCCAGACCATCTCAGAGGCCTTCTTCAGAAGTGCCTTTCTTTTTTCAGGATTCAACTCCTGTCTGCTTTGGTCCATGAGCTTGTCGAACTCTGGGTTGGAATAGAAGGCTGAACCCAAGCCCTTGGGAGGATTCACACTGGTGTGGAACTGGCCATACAAGCCGTAGTCGGCATCCATGACAAAAGGCCCCCAGCCCAGAAGGAAGACCTCCAACTCCGTCTCGTTCAGGGGTTTTTGAAGCCCGGCCACGTAAGTGGGCCAGTCGTAGGTGCGAAGCTCCACCTTCACCCCTATGGCCTGCAAGGAGGCCTGCACATACTCGGCTATCTGCTTGTCGAAAAGGTACCTGCCCTGGGGAGTGCGCATCTGGATTGTCCTGTTGAAGTCAAAGTTGGCCTGCTTGAGAAGCTCTTTGGCCTTCTCGGGGTTGTAGTCATACTGTTTGTCCATCTTGTGGTAGCCCCACATGATGGGGGATACGGGCCCTTCCATGGGCACGGCCGTGTCAAAGAGGATCTTGCTCACTATGGCTTTCTTGTCCACGGCATAGTTGAAGGCTTGCCGCACCAGCTTGTTGGTGGTCACGCCTTTCTGACAGTTGAGCCCCATGAAGATGGTCCTGGTGTCCAGGGGCATCTCCACCTTGATGGAGGGATCGCTCTTGAGTGCCCCCACATTGGCCGGGGAGGGCTTGTAGCAGATGTGGAGCTGACCTGCCCTGAGCATGGCCTCCCTGGTGGCAGTCTCCGGGACTATCTTCCAGGTCAGCTGGGCCACCGATGGCTTCTCGCCCCAGTACTTCTCGTTTCTGACCATGACTATTCGGTCGCCTTTCACCCACTCCTTGAGCACGTACGGACCTGCTCCCACCGGCTTTTGCCTCACGTCCTCACCGTGCTGCTTCAGAGCCTCCGGGGATGTGGGAGCCAGGATCACCTGGGCCAGGTTGTAGGGAAAAGGCGCAAAGGGATATTTCAACTTCACCTGGAAAGTCAGATCATCCAGGACACTTGCGCTATCGATCATGGAGACATAGTAACGCAGGGGCACCCTCTTGCTGGGATCCAGGGTGCGATCTATGGTCTCTTTCATGATCTGGGCTGTGAGAGGGGTCCCGTCTGAAAACTTCACTCCCGGTCTCAATTTGATGGTGTAGGTCAGCCCGTCCTCCGAGGCCTTGAACTCAGTGGCCAGCCTCGGCTCCAGCTTGGCATCCGGGGTTTGGAAGAACAAGGTGTCGTGGATCAGCTCGGCCATGTTCATTATCAGGGATGTGGTCTGCTCCTGGGGATTCAGGGTATCGGCATCCACCCCTATGCCGATGACCAGTTCCTTCACCTCTCCCTTGGCGGCCGCCTTTGCAGCCCCCGCGCCCAGAATCAGGGCTGCGCCTAGAACAACCGCCCCGAGACCCGTCACGAACCTTTTCTTCTTCATGCAGCACCTCCTTCCTGCTCAATTTGGATTCTTCCATTGGCCACCACCGGCTTGCCCCCTTTGAGGATCCAGAGGATCTCTCGCCTGTCCCTCAAGAGGCCCAGATTCTCCAAGGGATTGCCTCTGACCACAAGAATATCCGCCAGCTTTCCTTCTTGTACGGTTCCAAGCTCTGTGTCCCAACCCAGGACCTGAGCCCCCACCTGGGTAGCCGCCTTTATGGCCTCCCCTGCTGAAAAACCTCCCAGACTCACCAGCAGCTCCAGTTCCCTGGAATTCTCTCCATGCAGGTTGAAGGGAGTTCCGGCATCGGTGCCCATGGCCACTCGAACCCCTGCCTTCTTGGCCATGCTTACGCTTCTGAGGAAATCCTCCCTCAGCCTCTTTGTCTTCTCCACCGCAAAGGCAGGGATCCCGGCCTGGACTCCTTTTTCTTCAATACAGTGAAGGGCCGAGATGGTGGGCACCAGAGGCACGTCCCTCTGTAACATGAGGTCCAAGGCCTCCTCACTGAGAAAAACCCCGTGTTCGATACTGTCTATACCAGCCCTGAGGGCGTTCAGAATCCCTTGGGTTCCCTGGGCGTGGGTGGCGCAGAGGCGGCCTGCTTTGTGAGCCTCTTCCACTGCAGCCCTGATTTCCTCTTCTGAGAGCTGAGCGCTCCCGGGCTCAACTCCCTTGGTCATGACCCCTCCTGTGGCCATGAGCTTGATCAGGTCGGCCCCGGCCTTGATCTGTTCCCTGGCAGCCTTCCTTACCTCGTGGGGCCCGTCCGCCTCCCTGGCCATCTGCCATCCGTGCCCGCCGGTCATCACTATGGGCCTGCCGCTGGCCAACATCCTGGGCCCTGCAATGAGGCCCCCTCTTATGGCATCCCTCAGGATCAGGTCCACACCGTTCTTGCCCCCCATATCCCTCACGCTGGTGACCCCGGAAAGAAGAGTCTGGCGGGCGTGGTGGGCCGCCCGCAGTGCCAGAAGGGTATCCGGTGTGCATTCCAGGACACCCATGGGATCAGGGCTGCCGTCCAGACAGATATGCACATGGGCATCTATCAGCCCTGGAAGGAGAGTACAACCCGAAATGTCCTCCTGCTGGACTCCTTGGGGCAGATGGGCTTCCCCTTCCCATACCTTGGCTATCTTTTCTCCCTCAACCAAGACGCTGGCCCGCTCCGGTTTTCCGCCATCCCCCACCAAGACCCGACCATTCACAAAAAGAATCCCCATGGGCCTGAATCACCTCGTCTCCGACACCCTCAGCACCTGGGCCTATAGCCGGCTGAGCCTTGCAGTTTTTCTCAGGCCTCTGCACATCACCTCTTGGGCCAACCCAGCAGTTCAAATCCCCAGCTGCCACTGGCTGCCCAGGCAGTGTATTGCTTCCTTGGATTAATCGGTCTTTGAGACCTGCGGAGTCGGCCATCCCGACTCAAACGCAAGAAGCATAAACCAAAGCCCCTGGTGGGTCAATCCGATGGAACGTGTTGGCTTGACAGGGATTGTTCAACCACTCGGAGGACACCGGGGCCACTTAGTTGCGCCGGTTGCAAGGCTGGTCCCCCGCTTCACCTAGATTCTTCTTTGTCTGCACGTGATCCACGCTTTACCGGCAGAACATGGATGGGTCTAGGAATTCACCAGAAAATGCAGGATCGGCACTCTTTGGGGAAAGCCCCCCACCCCTGGCCTTTCCTGCTCCTTCAGAAAAGAGATGTTCACAGCAGCCAGAGCCCTGTTGAGCTGCTCCAGATCCAGCACACAATCCCCCGAGATCACCCCCGGAGAAAACTCCTGAGGCCTGAAGTTCAACTCGCAGAATCTGACCGTTGGCTCCCCTGCCTCTCCCAGAACCAGGAGAGGGTACCCGTGTGTCCTGCAAAGAACAGGCCTCAAGGGATACAAGAGGCAGGCACTTTGCTCAAGGGCAGGACAGTCCTCGCGGCTTGTGTCCTTGGCTGCCCTGAGAAGTGCCTCCCTAGCCTTGGGGGGAAGACAACCAAAACCCTCTTTCACAGCCCACGCCTCCACTGGGAAGACCCCGAAGGAGGGGGTGCAACAGGTACAACAGCCCTTTCGGCATTTGATAAAACTGCTGTAGCGTCTTCTAACCAAGGCGGTGAAAGCCTCCACCCTGTCAACCAGCCTCCTGTAGAGCTTCATGGATTCCATCAATCCAAGTAATCCTTGCCTTTCCAGTGCGGCCTAGGCTGAATCCGGCTCAGAAGCTCCTGGTGGACTCCCTGTGCACAGAATAGAATTGGGGGGCCTTTTTCAGGTCCCACCTGGGTAAAACGTTCCAGTTCCTTTCCCCTCCGATCTGTCACCTTCAGGCCTGCCTCCCTGGCCACCAGCACCGCTGCAGCCAGGTCCCAGATGTGCCAGCGCTCCACAAAATAACCCACATAGAGCCCCGAGGCCACAAAACAGGCCTGGGCAGCCGCACTCCCCAGTGCCCTGATCTTGGGCGGAACCTGGAAATCCCAATCTTTCACCCCCTCGGAGGTGATCCCCAAAATGTCCTCCCTGTGGAGACGGCTTCTCACCAGGGGATGCACGGGCTGACCGTTGAACATGGCCCCCTCCCCAAGGGAAGCTGTGTACAGCCAGTCCATGGCGGGCAGGTAAACACAGCCCCAGATGGGTACCCCTCCGTCCAACAGCCCCACCGACACGGCCCAGATGGGAAGGCCGAAGCGGTAATTCGTGGTCCCGTCAATGGGATCCAATACCCACATGCGCCGGCCCTCCACAGGCCCATCCAATCCCCCCTCCTCTCCCAATATCCTGTCTCCGGGACACAAGTTCTGGATAATCTCCACAAGCCCTTGCTCAACTTCCTTGTCCACCTGGGTGACAGAAGTCCCGTCCTCCTTGATCCGCGTGCGAAGCCCTCTGTTCTGAGCCTCCAGTGCCTTGAGCCCCAACTCCCTTGAGGCTTCCAGCATTTTCTGCCTTATGCGCTGATCCAGCCCCTGCATACACCCTCCCAGAATCGTTGGAGGATTTTCCCAAGAACCAAGTGTGCCACAACTCTTCTAGTTTGGAAAGCGGCCTTGACCCTGCGAGGGGACCGCACTAGAATCATGAACCAAAGGGCACGAAGCCCTGTGAAATCCGGTTATTGATTCGAACACCAGGGCCACGAAGGCTCGAGCCCCATGGAGGGGTTGTCTTCGTGGCCCTTTCTTTTTGTTTGGTTTCTCCGAAGGATCTGTAAGGAGAGCGCGAGGTCCTGCTTTGTAGGCCGCTGGTATCTCTAGGTCTCAAGAATCCCAGGGGGTGATTCCGTGTCAAGAGCTCGTTTTCTTCTTCAAGCCGCCATAGCTTTCTCAATGCTCTTGGTTGAAGCCCCGATCTTGTGGGCCCAGACCAGGGAGGTGCGCATCGCAGACAGCAAGGGAGACTGGGGCTATCCCAACCCATGGAAGCATTATCCCCGAGGCCCGGGTTATGTGCGCATGAGTTGGGTCTACGACACCCTGGTCTGGAAGGACGAAAACGGCATCGTGCCTGCTCTGGGAAGCTCTTGGCAATACGACAGGGAGCGAATGGCCTTTGTCTTTGAAATTGTCCCCAATGCCAAGTGGCACGACGGGAGGCCCCTGACCCCGGATGACGTGGCCTTCACGGTGGCCTACTTCAAGAAACACCCTTATGGCTGGGTGGTCCTGGACCATGTGGAGAGGGCCGAAGCCACGGGCCCGCATCAGGTCACCTTCTTTTTGAAAGAGCCATATGCCCCTTTCCTGGAGGACGTGGGGGGGACCATGCCCATCTTGCCCAGGCACGTATGGGAGAAGGTCTCGGATCCCAAGGCCTACGCTGAGCCCGATGCATACCTAGGGAGCGGCCCTTTCGTGTTCAAGGACTTCGATGTGGCCAAGGGGACTTACCTGTACGAGGCCTTTCCCGATTACTACAGGGGAAGGCCCAAGGTGGATCGCCTCGTGTACATCAAGGCATCGGACCCCATAGCGGCCCTCTCCTCAGGGCAGGCGGACCTGGCCAGCATAGAACCGGAGATGAGGCCGCTTCTGGAACAGAGGGGTATGACCGTGATTGCGGACAAGGCAGGCTGGGTCAAGAAGCTCATGATCAACCACCGCCTTCCCCCTTTCCAGGACAGGAGGTTCAGGCAGGCCCTGGCCCATGCCATCTCCCAGCAAGAGATCATCCAGAAGGCCCACCGGGGAAGGGGACGGCCGGCCTCGTATGGGCTTCTCTCGGCCGACCATGATCATTACAACCCTGACACCCCCAAGTATCCACACGATCCGGGCAAGGCCCGCCAAATACTGGAGTCCTTGGGGTTCCAGGCCGGTCCAGACGGTTTCTACCTCAAGGATGGGAAGCCCCTCAAGGTGGAGCTCCTGGCCTCCTCCATCACCGTTGCGGGCCAACCCACCTCGGATCGCGACGGGGAGGTGATCCGCCAGCAGTTGGAGTCCGCAGGGATCTGGGTGGAGCTTCGCAACATGGAGCAGGCCACCGCCGACGCCAGGGTGAGGAACTGGGAGTTCCAGCTGGCCATATCCGGCCACGGGGGGATCATGGGGGACCCCAAGATCCTCAACGAGATGATCTCCGAGGCCTATGCCGCGGGATCAGTGAACAGCGCCCGCTTTCAGGCCAACAAGGAGCTCTTGGATCTCCTGGATGCGCAGATGAAGGAGATGGACCCGGCCAAGCGCAAGGCCATGGTGCATCGAATCCAGGAGATCTTCGCCCAGGAGCTCCCTTCCATCTGTCTTTACTACCCCGAGACCCTCTCGGCCTACAACCCAAGCAAGGGGATCAGATGGTTCTATACCAAGGGCGGGATCAGCAAGGGGATCCCCATCCCCCAGAACAAGCTGAGCCTGCTCCGCTGAAGAGGGAATCTTCACGGAGATGGGCATGACTTGGGGCTCGGGCAGGTCACGCGAGTGGCTCAAAGACCTTTTCACCTTCGGCTTGGCCGCCTTGCTCCTGGTGTGCCTGAGCTATGCCTTGCCGCGCCTCATGCCCGGGGACTTCGTGACGGCCATGTTCGCTAGCTCCCACGTGACCCTGAGCCAGGAGCAGGAGTCCGAGGCCAGGGCCTACTTCCAAAAGGAAGAAGGCTTCCCAGGATATCTCCTTCGCCTCTTGAGCCTGGACTGGGGAAGATCCTACGCCCTCGGGCAGCCCGTATCCTCTCTTATATTCCAGGCCCTACCGTGGACTTTGCTCCTGGCCGGAGGGGCGCATCTCCTTGCCTCCCTCCTGGGCTTCGTGACCGGTGTGGAGGCCGCGTGGCGCAGAAACAGCCCGAGGGAACGGGCCTTGGTCGGGCTTGCAACCGTGCTTGAGGGAGTCCCGGAGATGGCCCTTGCCGCGGTGCTCCTGGCCCTCTTGGCCTTCCAGCTCCACTGGCTTCCCTCGGCAGGGGCCCAGACCCCTTACGCTGAATTCTCTTTCGGGGAGAGATTGGCAGATACGGCCAGGCACTTGGCCCTGCCCTTGGCCACCTTGGTCCTGGCCTATTTCCCTGGGAACTTCCTCCTGGCCCGCAACTCCATGGTGATGGTCCTGGGGGAGGAGTTCATCCTGACCGCCAGGGCCAAGGGCCTGCCGGATTGGAGGGTGAGGTACCACCACGCTGCCAGAAACGCCCTGCTACCCGTGGTCACGCGCTTCGGGCTCAGGCTGGCCTTCATGGTCACTGGGGTGGTGGTGGTGGAGACCATTTTCTCCTATCCCGGGCTGGGCACACTGCTCTTCAATGCCATACGAAGCCGCGATCTACCCCTCATCCAGGGGGTGGTGCTCTTTTCATCCATGGCGGTCCTGGCCGTGAACATGGGATTGGAGATCCTCTATGCCAGGATAGACCCGAGGGCTCGAAATGCACATTGAGGTCAAGACGGTCCTTGGAAAGGACAAGTGGTTCCTGAGCGGGGCCTCCCTAGCAACAATACTGGCATTGCTTTCTCTGTTGGGACCGCACGCAGTGCCGTTCGACCCGCAGGACATGTCCTTCGAGCCCTTTGCCAGGCCCTCCTGGGAGCACCCCCTGGGGGTCAACGACGCCGGACAGGACATCCTCTCCGAGCTGGTCCATGCGCTGGGGAACTCCCTCTGCTTCGGGGTATTCGTGGGCGCCCTGGGCCTTCTCCTGGGAGTGGGGCTGGGGCTTGCAGCAGGCTGGTTCGGGGGCATGGCAGGACGGGTGATCATGAGCAGCGCCGATGTCTTCATGGCCATACCCTCTGTCATGGTCCTGATACTAGTGGCTGCCCTGCTCATGCCTTCTGCCACGGTCCTGGCCCTGGTCCTGGTGGGCCTCAGCTGGTCCACCACGGCCAAGGCAGTGAGGGCACAGTCCCTGAGCCTGAGGGGGCAGCTGCATGTGAGGGCATCGGCCCACATGGGAGGCTCGGCCCTGTACGTGATCTCCAGGCATCTCATCCCGGAGATGTTCCCCCTCTACCTCATAGGCTTTGTGGCCAAGGCCAGGATGGCCATCTTCATGGAGGCATCCCTGGCCTTCCTGGGCTTGTTCGATCCTGGGAGGAAGTCCTTGGGGGGGATGATCCAGTATGCCCTGAGGTATTACTACATGGATGTCTGGTGGAACTGGCTGGCCCCGGCAGTGGCCTGCCTTTCCCTGGCCATCATGGCCGCGGGTTTCCTGGCCATCAGCCTGGAGAAGGTCCTGGATCCCCGCCTGAGGTCGCGATGGGGCTGACGATCAAGGGGCTCAGCGTGAGCTTCCGCACCGGGGAGCACACGGTGCGTGCCGTGGATGGGGTGGAGATCCACGTTCCTGGGGGAGGCTGCGTTGCCTTGGTGGGCGAGTCCGGCTCCGGAAAGAGCACCACAGGGCTCGCCTGTCTGGGGCTCCTCCCGGCCAATGCCGAGGTGCAGGGCGAGATAGAACTGGAGGGGGTGATTCTGGACTACACGGACCAGGAACTGGCCAGAAGGACCCGGTGGGCTCGCATCTCCATGGTCTTCCAGTCGGGCGCTGCGAGCCTCAACCCGGTAAAACCCGTCTTGGACCAGGTGGCAGAGCCCTTGGCCGTGAACTCGGGGATGGGTTGGCCAGAGGCCAGGCAAAGGGCTGCCCAGGCCATGGAGCTCATGGGGCTTGCCCCTGAGCTACACCGGAGATTCCCCCACGAGCTTAGCGGAGGTCAGGCCCAACGGGTCTTGCTGGCCATGGCCACTATATTGGATCCCCCGGTGATGATACTGGATGAGCCCACTGCCAACCTGGACGTGGTGACCAAGGCCTTCATAGGAGAGGTCCTGAGAGGCGCCAAGGAGAGGGGCAAGGCCCTGCTCCTCATAGGCCACGATCTGGACTTCGTTGTGCGATGGGCCGACCAGGTGGCCGTCATGTACCTGGGCCAGGTCATGGAATATCTACCAGCAACCAGGCTCCTCAGCTCCCCCCGCCATCCTTACACCTGGGCCCTGGTGAGGGCATATCCCTCCATGGCCCGCACAAAGGACCTGGGGTGGATCAGGGGGGACTCCCTCCAGAGGGTGGTCCATCGCCACCTCCCTCCCGACGCGCCTCCCCATGACCACGGTATCTGGGATAAGGCCGAGGTAAAGGCCGCCCACGCCCCTGAAGGGGGCTGCCTGTTCTGGCCGCGCTGCACCCAGGCTCTCGAGAGATGCAAGGGCTCAGAGGTGGGGTTCGCTTCCCAGGGACCTCATGGGGTCAGGTGCCTTCGCGGCGGAGTGGTGGACCTGGTGCGCCTGGGAGGAGTCTGCAAGAGGTACGGGAAGACCTGGGCCCTCAGGCCTTTGGACCTCTCGGTCCGGGCGGGGGAGACCCTGTGCATCGTGGGCGAGACAGGGTCGGGCAAGACCACCCTGGCCATGATAGCCGCCGGGGTCCTGAAGCCCGATGGAGGCAAGAGAATCCTCGATGACATGGATGTGGACGAGCTCCTGGCACGTGACCGGACGGCCCTGGCCCGGAAAGTTGGCATAGTCTACCAGGATCCTGCCAGCTCCGTGAGCCATAGGTTCACGGTGTGGGAGATCATCGCCGAGCCCTTGAGGCTGCACAAGGTGACATCCTCCAGAGAGGAGCTGGACAAGAGGGTCTTGGATCTCCTGGCCTCGGTCCACCTCCCCACGGATGCGCACTTCGCCAGGCGCTACCCCCACGAGCTCAGCCCGGGGACCATACAGAGGATATGTCTGGCCAGGGCCCTTGCCCTCAAACCCAGGATCCTGGTGGCAGACGAGCCCACCAGCGCCCTGGACCCGAGCGCCCAGGCCAAGGTGATGAGGCTCTTGATGGAACTTCAGATAGAAGAGGGGCTCACCTTGCTCTTTGTGACCCACGACATGGGCCTGGCCAGGAAGATCGGGGACAGGCTGGCGGTCATGCTGTCCGGCAACATCGTGGAGCTGGGGCCGGCAGAACGCCTCTTGAGCTCTCCGCTTCACCCCTACACCCAACTCCTGATCCGAAGGGCCGAAGGGGATGTCCAAGGGGAGTCACCGGGGCAGGGACCTGCGGGTCCGAAGGGGTGCAGCTTCGCCCCTCGCTGCAGATGGGCCGAGAAACGCTGCCTCTCGGAGTCGCCCCCCGCCTTGCACCTGGAGGATGGGGAGCGCACGGTTCGCTGTTTCAGATTCATCAACGAAGGGGAAGTCCTGAGTTCGCAGGCCCATTCGACAGGCGCAGGAGAGGTTGGGTACTAATCATGGTCAAGTGTCGGGAGCCGCCTGGGGGTCCTGGGGATGGGGGGTGAGTCGTGGAGAGGACTGCCGGTTGTCAGTCGTGGATCGTCTTTGGTCTCTCACAACGAGACACGGACCATTTAGGACCAGTTGCCTCATGCAAATGAGGATCTATCGCGGAGGATGAAGATGAAGAGGAGATCGAATCTGCTTGTGGCCCTCGCAGCTCTGCCACTCTGTTTCGCTGCCCATGAAGGCTTGGCCCAGGACTGGACGGCCAAGGCGCAGGAGGCCCTGACAAAGGCCATGACCGAAATCGCCCTCCCCAAAGGGGACCCGAGGCTTCTGGTGCTCACCAATGCAGGATTCGGCCAGATAGGGAGCCAGACCACAGAGGTCTTTTCGGACATCGCGGGGAAAGAGACGGGTTGTAGCCGCGGGACGCGTTCGCTGTTGCCCGTGCACACATCCATCCAGGAGCCCCTTTGGTGCGGCCTCTACAGGAAGGACTCGGGGAAGATGGTATTCCTCAAGTGGACCGGGGATGGATTCCGACAGCAGGTCATCGACGCGAGCCCCGGCAAGATCCTCTCCCCCGAGGGGTGGAAGGCCGCATCTGCGGGCCTGGTGGGCAAGAATCTCTTTTCTGTTGTGAGCATGAGCCTCACTTGGGCCGTCAACCCCCCTTGGCCCCTCCTGCTCGCCTCCACGTTCCACGACCACTTCTGCCCTGGGCTCAACGCCGGGTACATCTTTGCCGAGTACATGATGGCCAAGCTCCCCCTCGGTCCTGGGGACCAGTACGTGACTGTCACCGCACCGGGCAAGTGCCCGGCCGATGCCCTCCAGGTCATGTTCAACACGACCGGGGGCAAGGGGGGAGGATACGTCATGGCCATAGGGAATGATGTCCTGAACAGATACGCAAAGGGTTCAGTACAACCGTCCATTGTGGCCATGAAGGTGAACCGCAAGAACGACGCTTGCGATGGAATGGTCCTCGGATTCGACTGGGAAAGGGTAATGGCTGACACCGGGATCAAACCCGAGCACCTCTTCTCCAAGGAGGGGCCGAGCGATCCTTGGTTTTGGATCTCCAGGGTGAAGGCCTCGGCAGAACTTGCCAAGATGCCGAGGGAAAAGCTCCTGGGATATGCGGTGGAGCTGAAGCGCTTTTCGGGCAAGGCTGGTCTTGCCGAGAAGGTGGCGGGCGGCGACCCTTATGCGGTAATCTGGGCCCAGTGACTCGGGCCCCATACGGCTCCTGGCAGGGCCCGCCCCAAAGCGGTGCCCTGCCCATCGCAGATGAAAAACCGACGAGGCAAGGAGGAAAAGTGGCATGACTACTGGTATATTGGACGAAGCCACGATCAAAAAGGTGATCGATTTCCACGGCCATTCCTGCCCGGGCCTGGCCATCGGGATCCGGGCCTGCGAGATAGGGCTTCGGGAGGTGGGCCGTTCCAGCCAGGACGAGGAGGTCGTGGCAGTGGTGGAGACGGACATGTGCGGCGTGGACGCCATCCAGGTCTTGATGGGGTGCACCTTCGGCAAGGGCAACCTGATCCATTTGGACCATGGCAAGAACGCCTTCAGCTTCTACCGCCGCCTGGACGAGAAGGGGATCCGCGTGGTCACAAGGCCGGATGTCTTCAACCGACCCGAGGAGGAGATGGTCCGGCTGCGGGGAAAGATGCTCAAAGAGGGGCTTACGGCCCATGAGAAGGCCAGGCTCAAGGAACTCTCGGCCGCCAAGGTCAAGGAGATAATGGAGGCCGACCTCGAGGCCCTATTCGAGGTGAAGGGGGCTTCAGGACCGATCCCTGGGAGGGCCCGGATCTTGGACGGGCTCGTCTGCGACGCCTGCGGCGAGAGGACCTTGGAAAGCCGCATCCGCAGGCTCATGGGCCAGAACCTGTGCCAAGCGTGCTTCCAGGAGAGGGAGGCCCGCCTTTGAGAGAAGGGAAGGGGTTTTCTCACAAATGGGAGCCAATAAGGTTCTGTGTCCGCAAGTATTGAAACACTCCCGGGGAGGTTGGGGGCTTGAGCCCTCGGTCCAGCCGGGTTTGGCCAATAACTTTGGCTCGGCACATGGCTTTTTCGACAGCCCCCTTCCGTTGATGAGGAACTAGTTTTCAGGCCTTTGCAAGACTTGGGATCGGAACAAGGGGACAGCTGCGGCTAGCCGTTCGGGTGCTCCCAGCACGACCAGAATGTCATTGGGCTCCATTGTCGTGTTTGCCTCCGGGTCCACCAGCATGTCCTCCCCCCTTCGGATGGCCACCACCGTGATCCCGTGCCTCTTGCGGAGTTCCATCTCAGCCAGGGACCTCCCTGCGGCCGGGGAGGACTCTCCTACTCTTAGGGTGCTGATCTCTATCCCGCAAAGGTACTTGTTCAGGTCGCATATGCTCGAAGGATTTGGCGCCAAGCTCCTGAACATCTCATAACCCCCCGAGCGCACCTCCAGGACGAGTCTCTCGATCTCGTCCATGGGTATCAGGTATTGCTTCATCACCCTGGCAAAGATCTCCACAGAGGTCTCGAACTCCTCTGGTATCACCTCGTCCGCCCCCAGATCATAAAGCGGCCTCATCTCCTGGAGGTAGCGGGTGCGCACAATTAGATGGACAGCGGGTGCCAAGCTTCGCACTGTCTTGGTTATCCTGCGGGTGGCCGCTGGATCGTTTATGGCCACCACCACGACCCTGGCCTCTCTGACACCAGCATGGACAAGCACCGGTTCCTGGACAGCGTCCCCGTAAATCATGGGCTCTCCCTTGCCTCTCTCCAGCCTGGCGGTCTCGGGGTTCATTTCTATGACCGCGTAAGGGATCCCAACAGCTTGGGCTGCCCTGGCCAGGTTCCTCCCATTGACCCCAAAACCTATGATCACCAGGTGGTCTTTCAGGCCTGAAAAGGCTTCTTCCTCACCCGAGCCCAGTCCTGACTTGAGCCTCGCGGGCATGGGTAGAGAAGAGATCACCTCGGCTATGCCCGGGGCCAGAACCATGACCAGTGGGGTGGCAGCCATGGTCAAGACCGACACCGCGAGAAACAAGGGATATATGTCCTGGTCCAGGAGCCCTTGCTTGAGCCCGACCATCGAGAGGATGAAGGAGAACTCCCCCACTTGGCTCAAAGTCAGACCAGCCAAGGTCATGGTGCGGATGGGAAATCCCAGCAGGCCTGTTGTCAGGCCTGCTATGACCGCCTTCAGGATAAGCAACACAAGAGTCACTGAAAGGATCAGGGCAGGCTGCTGGAGCAGGTAGCGTACATCCAGGAGCATCCCCACCGACACAAAGAAGAAACTCGTGAACACATCACGGAAGGGCAAGATGCTCCCGAGGGTCTGATGGCTGTACTCAGACTCTGATATGATGAGGCCCGCCAAGAAGGCCCCCAGGGCCAGCGAGAGGCCAAGGCTGGAGGTCAGCCAAGCAACGGCCATGCATATGCTAAGGACGCTCAGAAGAAAAAGCTCTCTGCTTTGGGTCCTGGCGACCTGGTATAGTGTCCATGGAACGATCCACTTGGCTGAGACTACCACCATCCCCACAATGCCCAGGGCCTCTGCCAGAAGGACCAGGACAGGGGGGCCGGACTCACTTCCCTCTCCTGCCAAGAGGGGGGTAATGAGCATCATGGGGACCACTACGATGTCCTGAAATATCAGAATCCCAAAGGATGTCCTCCCATGGGGGCTGTCCAACTCCGCCCGCTCTTGCATGAGCTTGAGCACGATGGCCGTGCTGCTCAAAGAGACAAGAAACCCGAAGAAGATGGATCGGCCCAAGTCCTCCCCGGCAACCCTGCTCAGCAAGGCAATGGCCGCCACGGTCAGCCCCACCTGCACGGCTCCACCCAGGAGCACCGCTTTCCTTAGCCTGAGGAGGTGCTTGAATGAGAACTCAATTCCTATGGTGAACAAAAGGAGCACCACCCCGATTTCTGCCAAGACCTCAACCTCATGGACCGCTCTCACCAGTCCAAGCCCATGGGGCCCTGCCAGGATGCCAGTGAGAAGAAACCCCACGATGGGCGGGACCTTCAGCCTATAGCAAGCAAAGATCACGACTATGGATAGCCCAAATATGACCAGGACTTCGTTGAGGAAAGGTACTCCCATCGTATCACCTCATTGAGGCCTATCCACCGAAGGGGCCCAAGATTCCCTCCCCAAGACTGGGAACTCTGTGGGGGCACGGCCCATATTCTAACACCCTTTCCGGCCCCGCAGGGCTTAAGCCTCTTCTTGGCAAGAGATATATGGAGCCACCTCGGGTGATGAACCAAGAGCCAACAGAGGAATTGCGAAGTTTGTGCCTTGAAATGACTCACTTGTGAAAGCCTTGGGGAGGGCAACATAAGAAGTGGCATGGGCAGGCCCCCAAACTGGTTCGTCTCGGTGAATCATCCAGGCTGGTTCTTGCTTTGTCCCCCAGGCTGGCACAGCCCTGGGGAGTGTGGCAGAATAATGGAGAGCTCCTGGGGCTTAGAATCCTCTGGAGGGGAAAGCCAGATGCCCAAGTGCAGGGAACACAAATGGTTGAACTCCTCAAACGGGTGGGTTTGCGAGACCTGCGGAGAGAGGGCAGCAGTGAACCACCCCCAGATCCACCCTTGCCCCCGCTGTGGTGCCAAGCCTGAGGCAGATTTGGTCTACTGCCGGGTCTGCCTGGACAAGATCTACGGCCTGGAACTCCAGGACGCTTGAGTCCCCTCCCCTGGCCTCTCAGCAAAGGGCAATAAGAGGCCTGCTGCGCCTGACAGCCTTCTTTACCCATGCTGTCCTGAGACAGCTTGCCCAGGAGAGAATGTTGGGGGGAGAGGGCTCTGGGCTAGGGGCAGGACATTAGGAGAATTCGGGGCTGCAATGGTTTTCTCAGGCAAGATAACGGTCCAGACCCGTGGGAACGGAGACACCAAGGACATTACAGAGCTGGTGCAGGAGCAGCTTCAAAGCTCGGGGCTTTCCGTCGGGGTTGCAACCTTGTGCGTGGTGGGAAGCACTGCAGGGCTCACCACCCTGGAATTCGAGCCTGGGGCAGTGGCCGATCTTCAAACAGCATTGGAACGGGTGGCACCCCAGGGGGCTCATTACAAGCATCATTTCCGCTGGGGGGATGACAACGGACATTCCCACGTGAGAGCCGCCTTGCTGGGCCCCTCCCTGAGCATCCCTTTCCTGGAGGGAAGGCTCACCCTCGGCACATGGCAGCAGATAATCCTGGTGGATTTCGACACCAGGGCTAGGCGTCGCGAGGTTGTTGTGCAGATCATGGGGGAGTGAACTGGGAGGATGCTAGGGATTTCCACTTGTTGGTGGGAGGGAAAGGACGTAAAGCCCGAGGAGATCCCCTCTCAGGCCATGGACATGGGGTTCCAGGGTTTGGAGTTGGACTACCGGATCACCCGTAAAATGCTCCAGCGTCTCAGGCCGGCCCTGAAAAGCTCCATAGGGGTCTGGAGCCTGCACAACGTGTTTCCCTGCCCTTTTGAAAAGGTCCCCCAAGGGGGCATAAAAGCGGATCCTTTGCTCTTGTCCTCCAGGGACAAGGAGGAGCGGGCACAAGCAGTTCGCTGGGCCCTGCACACCCTTGAGCAGGCCAGCGACTTGGACGCCCCTGTGGTGGTGGTACACCTGGGGCAGGTGGACATGGAGGATCCCACAGCCGAGCTCAGGGAACTGTTTCGAAAAGGAGCTTCCTGGACCCCGGAGGCCCAGGAGCGCATAAGCCAGCTTCGTTCGGTTCGGGAATCCTCGAGACAACCCAATCTGGATGCAGTGCTTTTCAGCCTGGACAGAATCCACCAGGAAGCAGACAGAAGAGGCATTTTTCTAGGCATTGAGAACAGGCTCCATTTCCACGAAATTCCAGATCTTTGGGAGATAGGCTTCCTGTTGAAGACTTTTCAAGGGGGGCGACTTGGCTACTGGCACGACGTGGGGCATGCCTGGATTCAAGAAAAACTAGGGCTCTTGAAACAGGAGGAACTGCTGGGTGCATATGCCTCTCAAATGATCGGCATCCACCTGCACGACGTGGTGGATCTGGAAGACCATCATCCTCCCGGGAAAGGAGACGCGGACTTCGGAAGATTGGCCTCACATCTGGCTGAGGGAGTCGTCCGAATACTGGAGGTCCACTGCTCGGCCCATGCCCAGGAGCTGAGAGAAGCTCGTGGCCTACTCGAGTACAAAGGGCTTGCCTGAAGCCTTTGGTGGGTTCTCATCTTTCCTGCGGGGAATGACCTTCCCTGGTAAAAATGTAAAGCAAAAGGGCCAAGGCAATCCCGCCGAAGGCACTTAAGAATGCAGCAGTGTAAGCTTCCCTGAGTGAACCACCTCCCTGGATCCATTGGTCCACAACCCAGCCAAGTCCCTGCAGGAAGGAGGCTGCCCCCAGCATGGTGAAGAGGTTTATCCCGGTCAGAGCCATGCCGGTCATGGGGGCCGGAACCAGGTCCTTGATGTGGGCGTACATGACCTGTCCGAAGGCTGAGGATAAGCCCAGTGCCACAAACAGCAGGGCCAGCCACACAGGATGATCTCCACACCATCCCAAGGCCAGGGCAAGCTCGGCCACTGCCATGACACCAAGACCCATTATTACAACCCGCTTGCGGGAACGCACCCATCGGTCAGAGAGAACTCCTCCCAGAGGAGATCCCAGGACCAGACCCAGATTGAGAATCACAAGGATGTTCCCGGACCTCACAGGCCCCAGGCCCAGGACCTGAATGAGGTAAGGTCCTGCCCAGAGTCCCTGTATTGCCACGAAGGTCCCGTATCTGAAGAAAGTGGCAATGGAAATGAGCCAATATTCCCGCATTCTCAAAAGGTGGCCCAGCTGGCCAAGCGTGGAAGGGACAGCGGACAAACTGCCTTGGGATTCCACGTCAGAGGGCCTCTCCCTAACCAGGAGGAGGAACAGCAAGGCCAAAAAGCCTGTGCCCAGAGCGGACAAGCCAATGGACCACCTCCAACCCAGTTTCCCCACCATTAAGGCCAGAGGGGTGGCGGCCAGCATGTTGCCCAAGGTCCCCAGGGCCAAGAGCAACCCTGAGAGCGTGGCAAACTGCTGCGGGGGAAACCAGTTGGAGATGAGCTTCAGGGATCCCATCAAGTTTCCAGCCATACCTATTCCCAGCAGAATCCTTCCCAGGAGCGCTCCTCCCATCTCCTGCGCTGTACAAAAAATCACCCCACCTGCTGCCCCAAGAAGGGAAAGGGCCCCCATACATAGCCTTCCGCCCAGCCTGTCCAGGAAAAGGGCCAGAGGGACCTGCATCACTGCAAAGGCATAAAAAAAACAAGCACTCAACAAACCCAGGGTTTCAGCCGAGATGTTCAGCTCCTGCCTTAACTCCACTGCGATGATGGCATTGGAAACCCTGTGGAACTGAGAGGATATGAAAAGCAAGGAGCAAAGCCCCAGGACCAACCAACCCTTGGGGCTGGAGCTGGCACCATGCTTTGGCTGGTTCAGGGGAGTTTTGTCTTCCAACATCTCAACCAGTCATCCCCCAAGTAATCCCATTTCATGGAGGATCAGCCTGAGCCTTTCCTTGGCTTGGGGGGCCAGGCTGCGAACAGGCCCCCTACATCGTCCTGGCGCAATGCCCATCAGCTCCAAAGCCTCCTTTACCACCACCGGGAAGGTTCCCAGCCCGAAAGCCATTCTGAGCGGGGCCAGGGCTGCCTGACATCTCCTTGCCCTCTCGTAGTCCCCTGCCTTGAAGGCCTCGTATATCTCAACCACCAACCTGGGTGCCACGTTGGCCGTTGCCGCGATGGCCCCGGCAGCCCCGTGCATCAATGCCGCAAAAATCAGGGTATCTCTACCCATGATCACCCTGAAGTTCTCAGGGCAGAGCCTCAGCATCTCGGTGACCACTGTAAGGTCCCCTGAGCTGTCCTTTATGCCCACAAAATTGGGCAGGTCCCTGGCCAGCCTGTCCAGGGTCTGCACTGAGAGGGCAACCCCTCCTGTGCGGTCGGGGTTGTTGTAAGCCAAGACAGGTATTCTCACGGACTTGCAGATGGCGCGGAAGTGCTCGTAGAGTTCATCCTGGGAAGGAGAAATAAAAAAGGGAGTTATCACTGAAACACAGTCCGCCCCTATGGATTCTGCCATTTGGCTCAACCTCACCGACTCCCTTGTGGTGATGGCACCAGTGTTGGGCATGACAAAAGCCCTTTTTGAGGCCTGCTCCACCGCCACTTCCATGAGGCGCCTCTTCTCATGGAATTCCAGTGCGTAGAACTCCCCCTGGCTTCCCACAGGGAAAAGCCCGTGCACCCCTGCCTGGATCAAGTGCTCTATGACCGCCCTGAAGGCCTCTTCATGCAGGTCCTCTTTTTTATCAAAAGGAGTCACCACTGCGGCAATTATTCCTTGGACTTGCCCTTTCATGCGCTACCTCCTGCCGGTTTCTCCCTGCCTTGATGAAACTCAGGGGAATCTCCAGTATCTCAAGCTTTGGAAGCCTGTCAAGGTGGGCTGGGCAAAGGCAATGACTCGGAACAAGATTGAACAGGCTCCTTACCCCCGGTTATAATCTGGGCCTACCTTGAAAAGATCTGGGTACCATCTCTTTAGGACACGGGGGTAACGCTATGGAATCCAGGCCCAAGATCCTGCTTTACGAGCCCATCCACCCAGCAGGTACGAAGCTCTTGCAGGAGAAGTGTGAACTCCTCTATGCCGATTCCCTTGATGAAGCCCGTATCCTGGAGCTCGCAGCCGGGGTTTCGGGCATCCTGATCCGGTTCAACGGGAAGGTGACCAGGAAAATAATGGAAGCTGCCCCAGAACTGAGGGTCATAGGAAGACACGGGGTAGGGCTTGAAAACGTGGACCTCCAGTCAGCCAAAGAAAAAGGGATTCAGGTGGTGTACACTCCACAGGCCAATGCCGTGAGCGTGGCAGAGCATTTCCTGGGCCTGGCCCTGGCCCTGGCCAAACACATTCCAGAGGCAGACCGTGCCACCAGGGAAGGCAGGTGGCATGTGCGCCATGAGCTTGTAAGCCGGGAGCTCACCGGGAAGACCCTTGGAGTCCTGGGGCTGGGCCGAATAGGACTCCAAACAGCCCGTCTTTGCAGGATGGGGCTGGACATGAAAGTGCTTTATTTTGATGTGCGTGAATTTCCAGAGCTGGAGAGATCCCTGGGGGCCAGGAGGGTGGGTATCAGGGAGCTCTTCTCTGAATCTGACCTGGTGGCCATTCATCTTCCACTGGTACCACAGACCCATCACCTGGTGAACCGGGATCTTCTAAGGTTGATGAAGCCTACGGCCTACATAGTCAACCTGGCCAGAGGCCCCATCTGGAAGGAACAGGACTTGCTCGAAGCCTTGCAGGAAGGTTGGATAGCCGGGGCTGCCTCGGATGTGTTCGAGGAGGAGCCCCCACCAGCAGACCATCCTCTGTTGAAATTGAAGAATTTCTTGGCCACCCCGCACTCGGCAGCCCACACCGAAGAGAGTCTGATCCGGATGAGCCTGGTCGCAGCGGACATCTTGAGGGTCCTGGAAGGGAAACCACCTGAATTCCCTGTACCGGAAGAGGTTTACATGCAGTATGAGGGACTTGCCCCATGAGAGGAGAAACCAAGGCCACTTCCCTGGAAATGAAAGTGGACCTACCGGATTTTTACCTCGTGGAGCAGCGATTTCAGGTGCCGGTCCTTCCAGATGTGGAAGCCGCAGTGAGGGAAGAGCTTCTTAGGTTTCCTGTTTCCTCCAGGATCACCCCTGGGCAGAGCGTTGCGGTGGGGGTCGGCTCCAGGGGCATCCACGATCTTGTCCCGCTGGTCAAAGGGGTTGTGGGCCATCTGAAGGAATTGGGGCTGAGGCCTTTCATAATCCCTGCCATGGGCTCCCATGGGGGAGCCACTTCCCAGGGGCAGGAGGAGGTCCTCAGGAGGCTCGGCATAACACAGAGCTCAGTGGGGGTCCCCATTGTCTCCAACATGGAGGTGCTCTCCCTGGGAAGACTGGATTCCGGGATGGAGGTCTTTTGTGCCAGGGACGCTCTTGGTGCGGATCATCTTGTGGTCATAAACAGGGTGAAGCCCCACACAGCCTTCAGGGGTCCTGTGGAGTCCGGCCTTTGCAAGATGCTGGCAGTGGGTCTTGGCAGAAAGCAGGGGGCTTCCCTCATGCACCGCTATGGCCTGGGTGAGTCCATAGTGCCGGCAGCCTTGAAGATACTGGAGAGGGCTCCTGTCTTGTTCGGCCTGGCCATCCTGGAGAGCCCCTCTGGGGGAACTTGTTTGGTAAAGGCGGTCCAGCCGGCAGATTTCCCTGGGGTGGACCAAGAGCTGCTTCAGAAAGCCTGGGAGATTTTTCCACGTGTCCCTGTGGAAAGCTTGGACGTGCTCCTGGTGGAACGCATGGGAAAGGACATAAGCGGTGCCGGCATGGACCCCAACGTGATAGGCCTCTGGAGAAGGGAAGGAGGGCCAAGGCTTCCGGACTACAAGACAGTGATAGTTCTGGACCTGACCCCTGCCTCGCACGGTAACGCCACAGGCATAGGCATGGCGGATTTGACTACAAGAAGGCTCATGTCCAAGGTGGATTTCCAGGCCACTTATACCAATGCCCTGACATCAGGGGTATTGAGAAGCGCCAGGCTTCCGATCCCCATGGGCACGGACAAAGAGGCAGTGGAGGCCGCTTTGGCCCAGGTGCCCGACGTGTCGGGTGTGAGGATGGCCTGTATAAGGGACACCTTGCACTTGGAGCGGTTCTGGGTGACCCAGGCCCTCTTGCCTGAGCTAAGGGGAAAGGAGGGGCTCGTGGTGCACGAGAAGCCCGTTTCTCTTCTCTTTGACGAGGAGGGCAGCTTAGTGCCTTTGGAATAACGCTGGCTAGAGGCTGTCCAAGAATCGCCTCAAATGGAGCAATCTCCGGTCGCGCTCCAAGAGCGTTTCAGCCAAGGAACTTTCCCTGTAATCGTAAAAACCCTTGCCAGTCTTGACCCCCAACTCACCGGCTTGAACTTTCTGAATCAAGGTTCTGGGAACTCTATCCTCGCTTACCAGCTGTATGGACGGGTTTCCCAGGAACTTGAGGGCCAAATCCAGCCCTGTGAAATCATATCTCTGTACCACACCCACCACTGGGATTCTGATGCCCAAAGAGGCTTTCACCGCCTCATCTATCTGCTCGGGGCTGGCATAGCCCTCATCCAACAGGTGAAAAATCTCCCTGGCCATGGCCCTTTGAAGACGATTCACTATGTAGCCCGGGATGAACTTTTTCATCAAGACGGGCCTTTGCCCCCAATTTCGCAAGAGCTCAAGGAGTTGCTCCAAGACCCCTGAAGCGGTCCTGGGGTTTGGTACCACCTCCACCAAGGGGATCAGATGAGGAGGGGCGTAGAAGTGGGCTATGAGGAACCTAGGGAGAAGCTCCTCGGGGGCTATGGCAAAAACATCCAGGTAAGAAGTGTTGCTGGCCAGGATGGCTCTTGAGGAGAGTTTCGATGCCATTGTCTGATAGAGCTTTGCCTTGGCAGAGACATCCTCACTTATTGCCTCCAGGACCAGCTCCGAGTCTTCCAGCGGCCCCTCCAGAGAAGTGTGGGTTTCTATACGCCCCAAGATCTGCTGCGCCTCACCCTTTTCCAGTTCTCCCTGGGCTTCCAGCCATTGGGTCTCGGCCTCCAGAAGCTCCCTGGCTCTTTTCAGCACTTCCTCCTTGGAATCCAGGAGCCAAACCCCATGGCCAGCCTTGGCTGCCAACAAGGCCAAGCCGTGCCCCATCGTGCCTGCTCCCACCACTGTGACCATCCTGGATGCGGTTTGCTCTTTCTTGCTCCCTCTCACCTGGGCGCCTCCTCCATTTCTTCTCACGGAATTGTTTTCCAGTTTTCTCAGTTTTGTCTCCAGGGTTTTCTTGAGCCGGTGTGCTGCTTTATCCTTGTTGCCCTTTCCGGGAGAGACCTATCCTCCTATAATAAAGCCAATTGCCGGTTTGAAAAGGGGTCTGTCCATGTACGAAATCATGGTGCAGGAGAGCTTTTCTGCTGCTCATAGGCTCAGGAACTACGGGGGGCAATGCGAGGAGCTCCACGGACACAACTGGAGGGTGGAGGTGGTAGTGCGGGCAAGGCAGCTTGACTCCACAGGCCTTGCAATGGATTTCAGGGAGCTCAAGCACCACACCCGGGAGATCCTCTCGGGCCTGGATCATGCCTTCTTGAACGAGCTGTTGCCGTTTCAGCAGCTGAACCCGTCCTCGGAGAACATAGCCCGTTTCATATTTCAAAGCTTGGAAAGCAAGATGGCTGGCCGGCCCATCTCTGTGGTGCGGGTGAATGTGTGGGAGTCAGATCATTCCTGTGCTTCTTACCTGGGAGATGCGGAATGATAGATGTTCAAAACCAAAGGGACCATAGAAACATAGACATACAGAAGGTGGGGATAAAGAACATTCGTTATCCCATAACGGTCCTGGACAAGACCAACGGGACCCAGAACACCGTGGCTAGCATCAACATGTATGTGAACCTGCCCAGGCATTTCAAGGGCACCCACATGAGCAGGTTCGTGGAAGTCTTGAACGCACACCGGCATCAAATCAACCTGAAGCACTTCGGGGTTATCCTGGAAGAACTTCGCAAGGCCCTGAAGGCACAAAGCGCCCACATGCAGATCTCCTTCCCGTACTTCTTGGAAAAAAGGGCCCCGGTCTCGGGAGCACCTGGGCTGATGGAGTACGCCTGCGAATTTTCAGGCTCTGTGGGCTTGACAAAGGTCTTTCTGGTGGGGGTCAGCGTGCCGGTAACCACCCTTTGCCCTTGCTCCAAGGAGATCAGCTCCAGGGGCTCCCACAACCAGAGGGGGCTGGTGTCAGTAAGGGTTTCTTACAGGCGTTTCTTCTGGATAGAGGACCTCATCCAGACAGTGGAGGACTGTGCCTCCTGCGATGTGTATGCCATACTCAAGAGGCCGGACGAAAAATTCGTCACCGAGAAAGCTTACGACAACCCCACCTTTGTGGAAGACGTGGTTCGTAATGTGGCCACAAGGCTGGATGCAGACCCCAACTTCGAAGCTTACAGCGTTGAGGCCGAAAACTTCGAGAGCATCCACAACCACAGCGCCTACGCATACCTGGAGAAACTTCCCAACGGGCTCAGGGACGCCTGGGGTTCCTTGGAAATTCTACCCAGGGGCATAGAGGCCAAGTTCTGAGGAGCTTTTCTTCAAGAATCCCTTGGGGGGCAGACTCCTCACCCCGCAGCTTGCATCCTTGGCTTTTCACAGAGGACACAGATCCAGGCTTCTCCCCAAGGAATAGACTTCCTCCCTGGAAAGCTCCTTTAGGCAGACTTCCTTTCCAATGGCTTTCAAGAGCTCCTCCAACTCCTCTTCCATGAAGGGCGAGAAAAGAATCTCCACCATACCAAGATCCCCATCCAGGGTTCGCACAACCCCCAGCCCCTCATAGGAGTGTATCAGGAACCCCACGTAAGCTATTTCCTCGGGTGGAAGCATGAAGTAGCGGGCCCTGTCCTTCATCTTGCCAGCATCCTCGGGGGTGGGCTTCCTTGAAGCAGCCCATGCTTTGAGAATAGAATAGCCAAGGGGAATTCTAGCAGAAAGAGGAGAATTCATGGAACCCTTGGAGCCATTGCTGGCCCTGGACATAGGCAGTGGGACTCAGGACCTTTTCCTTTGGGATCCCCAGGAGGTGAGGGAGAACTGTCTGCAGATGGTGTTGCCCTCTCCTACCCGGATGCTGGCCAGGAAAGTGAGAGAGGCCACCGCAAGAGCCCTACCCATTCACCTCAAGGGTTTCCTTATGGGAGGGGGGCCGGTGGCTTGGGCAATCAGGGACCATGCCAGAGCCGGGCTCCAGGTCACGGCAGAGCCCCAGGCCGCCTTGACCCTCCACGACAACCTGGAACATGTGGAGGAAATGGGAGTCAGGATCCTGGAGGACCCGCCTGAGCAGTCCTGGGTCCTCCAAATGGGGGATATTCAGAGGGGAGTCCTGGATCCCATTCTGGAAAAGCTGGAGATTCCAGTTCCCAGGCTTTGGTGCGTGGCTGTTCAGGACCATGGGTATCAACCTCACGGCAGCAACAGGGAGTTCAGATTTCAACACTGGAAAAAACTCCTGGAACAGGGAGGGGATCTCTCTGCCACTCTCTACAGTGAGCCCCCTGTGTACATGACCAGGATGTCATCGGTGCTGCAACAGGTACCCCAGGGCCTGGTAATGGACACTGGCATGGCCGCGGTGCATGGGGCCATGTGCGATCCAGTGGTGGAAGCTGCCTTGGAATCCGGGGTCCTGGTGGTAAACCTGGGGAACCAACACACATTGGGGGCCTTGGTGAGCAGGGGGAAGGTCTGGGGCATATTCGAACATCATACTGGAGCCTTGAGGCCGGAGTCTTTGCAGGAGTGGATGGGAAGATTCAGACTGGGGATGGTGGACTCGGTCCAGGTCATGGAGGATGGTGGACATGGATGTGCGTACCATCCGGATGGGCTTCCCGGGGTTGCGTTTGAGTTTACGGTCGTGACAGGCCCCCGCAGGGAGCTTGCCTCCTCCCTGGGCTGGCACATGGCCAGCCCCTTGGGCAACATGATGCTGAGCGGCTGCTTTGGACTAGTCAGGGCTTACCTCCAAGGCTTGGGGGTGGCCTGGCCATGAATTCCAGGAGCAGATTCCAATGAACAGGATCCCGCCCGAGGCAGAGGCCAAGGCGCGCATGGAAGAGCTGCGTAGGGCCCTCCATTATCACAACTACCGGTACTACGTCCTGGACTCACCGGAGATCTCGGACGCCCAATACGACGCCATGTTCAGGGAGTTGGAGGAACTGGAGCGGGCCTATCCCCAATGGATCACTCCCGAGTCCCCCACCCAGAGGGTGGGTGCCCCACCCCTGGAGAAATTCGCCACGGTTGAGCACGCTCAGCCCATGCTCAGCTTGGCCAATGCTTTCAACGATCAGGAGGCCAGGGATTTTGACGAGAGGGTGCGCAGATTCCTTAGAATCACGGAACCCATAGAGTACGTGGTGGAACCCAAGATGGACGGGGTGGCTGTGGAGCTGGTTTATCTGGAGGGTGTTCTTCACACGGGCTCCACAAGGGGAGACGGCATCAGGGGGGAAGATGTGACCCTTAACATCCGCACCATAAAGAGCATCCCTCTTCGGCTACTGGAAAACCAGCCCAGAGCCCCCAAGGTTCCCGAGAGACTGGATGTGCGTGGGGAAGTGTACATGTCCCTGGAGGACTTCAAGGCTCTCAACCAAAGAAGGAGGCAAGCCGGGGAGCCCCTGTTCGCAAATCCCAGAAATGCTGCAGCTGGCTCCTTGCGCCAATTGGATTCTTCCATAACCGCCCAGAGGCCTCTCGACATGTTCGCTTATGGAGTGGGAGAGGTTAGGGGAGTCTCTTTTGAGACCCACTGGGAGGCACTCCAGAGCCTCAGGGCCTGGGGTCTGAAGGTCAACCCCCTGGTTCATCTCTGCACAGGCATAGAGGAGGCCATAAGAAGATACCAAGAGCTCTTGGAGATGCGCCATGAACTTCCCTATGAAGCAGACGGAGCGGTTTTCAAGGTAAACTCCCTGACCTTGCAGAGGTCCCTGGGAGAGATATCCCGCAGTCCCCGCTGGGCCATAGCCTTCAAATTCCCTTCCACCCGTGAGACCACCGTGGTAAGGAAAATCCAGGTTCAGGTGGGACGCACAGGAGTGCTCACCCCCGTGGCTATTCTGGAGCCTGTACGAGTGGGTGGAGTGCAGGTCAGCAGGGCCACCCTCCACAACCAGGATGAGGTGGAGCGAAAGGATGTGAGGGAGGGCGACACAGTCTGGGTTCAGAGGGCAGGGGACGTGATCCCAGAGATAGTGGAGGTCCTGTTGGAAAGAAGACCTCCTGAGGCCAAGCCCTTCCAAATGCCCAGGGAATGCCCGGTGTGCGGCTCCATTGTGGAGAGGCTGGAGGGTGAGGCAGCCCACAGGTGTATGGGTATTTCCTGCCCGGCCAAGTTGAAGGAGAGTATCCTGCATTTCGCTTCCAAGAGGGCCATGGACATAGACGGGCTGGGGGAAAAACTCGTAAACCAGTTGGTGGACAAGGGGCTGGTGAAGTCCGTGGATGATCTCTACAGACTGAGCCACCAGCAACTGGCCTCCTTGGAGCGCATGGCAGAGAAGTCGGCCTCCAACCTCATGGAAGCAATTGAGAAGAGCAAGGAGATCCCTTTGGAGAGGTTCTATTATGCCCTGGGCATTCGCCACGTGGGAGAGCACCTGGCAAGAGTGCTGGCCAAGCACTTCCCCGAAGCCGGACAGCTAATGGAGGCCAGCCAGGAGGAGCTAACCAAGCTCAGGGATGTGGGGCCAAAGGTGGCTCAATCAATAGTCTCCTTTTTCCGGGAGCCGCAGAACAGGAAGGTGGTGGAGAGGCTGCTGGGGATGGGGGTAAGGCCACTGGCCCCGCAGGCCTCCATGCTTTCCCCCTTGGAGGGCAAGACTGTGGTATTCACCGGAGCCCTGAGTTCCATGACTCGTTTCGAAGCCCAGAGCTTGGTAGAACGCCTGGGAGGAAAGGCCTCCTCCAGCGTCAGTTCAAGGACCGATCTGGTGGTAGCCGGACCCGGGGCAGGCTCCAAGCTTCAGGAGGCCAGGAGATTGGGAGTCAAGGTCATCTCAGAGAAGGAGTTCCTTGCAATGCTGCAGAAGACTCAATGAGCTCTATCAGGAGGCCCTCCATGGAGGACTTGGTGCAGGCCCATGTCTGGATCTCTGGACGAGTCCAGGGAGTGTTCTTCAGGTCCAACACCCAGCAACAGGCCCAGGCCAGGGGGCTTAGGGGCTGGGTCAGAAATCTTCCGGATGGCAGGGTAGAGGCTTTGTTTCAGGGAGAGCGGGAAAGGGTCCGGGAAATGTTGCAGTGGTGCCACAAGGGCCCCTCCGGAGCGTGGGTGAGGCAGGTGGAGGTGGCATGGGAGACCCCTGAGGAGGTTTTCTCCGGATTCCGAATCTCCTATTGAGCTGGGCATGAGGGGACAAGCCCTGGATTTGAGGCCCGCTTCAGTGCCCGAGCTGGATTCAGGAAGGAAATTCCCATGGAGCTTCGCCACATAAGGCTGCTTTGCCTCATCCTGGAGCAAGGAAGCATCTCCGCTGCAGCCAGGTCAGCTGGGCTGGGTCAGCCCACGGTGAGCCAGCACCTGCGCTCTCTGGAAGAGGAATTGGGCATTTTGCTCTTTGAGAGAAGAGGCAGGAGAGTAGTGCCCACAGAGGCAGCCTTGGTCTTTCACCCCTATGCAAGACAGGCCCTCCAGATCCTGGAGACAGGCCGGCAAGCCTTGGAAGAGCATCTTGGCCTTGTGAGGGGCAATCTCAGGTTGGCCGGGAGCACCATACCGGGGCATTACATTCTGCCTGCCATCATGGCCCGCTTCCATTCCAAGTTCCCCGGAGTTGAGATGCGTCTGCAGGTGGGCGATACCCTATGGGTGGTGGAGAGGGTGAGGGGGGCAGATGTGGAAATCGGTTTTGTTGGAGCCAAACTGGAGTTGGAGGGTTTGAGTTTCGAGCCCTTTGCCCAGGACGAGTTGGTGTTGGTGGTCCCGGCCGAGCACGAACTGGCAGGAAAGCTCCTGGATCTTGAGGAGCTGAGGAAAGTGCCTTTGGTTTCCAGGGAACAGGGCTCAGGGACTCGCAAGAGCTGGGAAGAGCAACTCAGAAGATCAGGATTCCCGTTGGAGGAGCTCAAGATAGTGGCGGAGCTGGGTAGCACAGAGGCGGTGTTGAGGGCCGTCAAAGCAGGAATGGGAGCCGGGGTTGTCTCCATGTGGGCAGTGAAGGACAAGCTGGAGGGCGGAGAACTTCAAAGAGCCCATCTTGATATGGGGAAGATAATTAGGACTTTCTACCTGGTGAGGCACATCTCCCGTCCCCTGTCACCCTCGGCACAGAGATTCGTGGAACTTGTCATGGAAGAGGCCTCGGCAGGGAAGCTCCCATGAGAGCTAAGGCCCGTGGAGGCGCCTTGGAGCGCCTTCCTTGCAACCAGAAAAAGGCCGGGCTTGGGGGAATCACTTACATGGACAATGCCGCCACCTCCTTTCCCAAGGCCCCGGGGGTGGTGGAGGCTGTGGCTCATTACCTGGAGAGTGTGGGGGCCAGCGCCGGCAGGGGGGGGCACCGTCTGGCCCGGCAAGCCGACAGTCTTTTGTGGGAGACCCGCAGCCTCTTGGGAAGCCTCTTCGGTGTCTCAGATCCCAGGAGGGTTGTCTTTGCCCTGAATGTCACCCAGGCCCTAAATATGGCCCTTTTTGGCCTCCTGAGAGAGAAGGACCACGTGGTGACCACTTCCATGGAACACAACTCAGTGATGCGCCCCTTGCGCCACCTGGAGCTTGTGCGAGGAATAAGAGTCTCCATGGCTCAGGCCAACCAGGAAGGGATGCTGGATCCCCGGGTGATACTGGACCTGATCCGCCCCGAGACTAGGCTGGTGGTGATGAACCACGCCTCCAACGTCACGGGCGGGATCCTCCCTGTGAAGGAAGTGGCAAGGGCCAAAGGCAGGGCAATGCTCCTTGTGGATGCTGCCCAGACTGGGGGGGCTGTGCCCATCCGCATGGAGGACTGGGGAGTTGACCTGCTGGCCTTCACCGGGCACAAGTCCCTGTTGGGGCCTCCGGGGGTGGGAGGGCTTTGCCTGGCACCCCATGTACAGCTTCCCCCTCTTATCCACGGAGGCACTGGAACTGTCTCTGAGAGCCACGACCAGCCTGCAGATCTCCCTTTGGCCCTGGAGGCCGGAACCCACAACATGGCCGGCATAGCCGGCCTGAGGGCGGCTGTCTCTTACATACTGGAACGCGGGGTAGAATCCATAAGGGAGCAGGAAGGAAAACTCCTGGGAAAGCTCCTGGAGGGTCTGCAGGGCATAAGAGGTCTTAGGATCTACGGGCCCTCAGGCTCCAGAGACAGAGTACCTGTGGTCTCGGTCAACATGGAGGGCATGCACCCGGAACACCTGGCCAGAACTCTGGAGGAAGGCTTCGGAATCTTGGTCAGGCCCGGGCTTCACTGCTCCCCAAGTGCCCATAAGACATTGGGCACCTTTCCAGAGGGCACAGTGCGCATCTCCTTGGGTCCCCTGCATGGGGAAGAGGAGGTAAGAAGACTTCTGGAGGCCCTCGAGGAGGTCTCCAAGCAGTTCGGAACCTGAAACGGATTGACTACCCAGCTCGACCCAGTTGGGTGCTCAAGCCCCCAGGCCCCCGGGATGCTCCAGGGGGTCCGCACTCAAAGCCCTTTTTCTGGGCAAGAACTACGGTTTCCAGCCCGCATTATCCTTTTCTCGCCAGTGATGTTGGCTGAAGGAACCTGAGAGGTGGCCCACGGGAAGCATTCCAGGAAGACCAGGGATTCTTGAGGCTTTTGTGTAGCTCCAAAGCATTTGCCCATTTTTCTTGCGCCCTGTCCGGAGACCCTTCTGGTCTTGGCTCCTCATCCCGGCTATCATGGATCCCCATGAGAAGAATTCTTGACCGATACATCCTGCGCGAGATGGCAGGCCCTTTTGGATTGATCCTGGGGGTCTTTCTTTTCGTGCTGCTCATGGGCAGGATGCTAAAGATAGTCGAAATGATAGTGCGACAAGGGGTTGGCGCCCTGGAGGTGTTGCGCCTCCTGGCGTACCTGATACCTTCTTTCTTGCCCTTGGCCATACCCATGGCCACCCTGATCGCAGGGGTGATTTGCTTCTCCAGGCTATGCTCGGACATGGAAATAACTGCCATGAAGGCCTCAGGCATCAGCCTGTACCAGATCCTGCCCCCAGTGGTGTTTTTCTCCGGAGCCATGTGCCTGGTCACCTTGTTCCTAACAGTGCAGGGGGCCCCTTGGGGTGCGTACGCCTTCAGGGAAATGGCTTTCCAGCTAGCCAAGAAACACATCTCTGTGGCAGTCAAGGAAGGGGTCTTCAACGAGCTGATGCCTGGTTTGGTTATATATGCCGAGCGCATTCGACTGGAAGACGGTCTCATGGAGGGGATCTTTGTGCATGATCAGCACTCCTCCCAGGTGCCTGTGCAGATTCTGGCCAAGAAGGGCAAGCTCTTGAGGGAAGAAGGCAAGGATGCGGGCCTGGCTCTTCGGCTGGAAAACGGGACTGTTTACCAGGCCTCGCCCAAAGACGGGAAGCTTCGCCAGATTCACTTCGAGCTCTACGAGCTGGACCTGGAGCTTTCCATGACAGATGCCCAGGAAAAGCTAAAGGGCAAGCGTGCCGAGGAATGGGATCTGGGTGGAATGACTTCCCAAATTAAGGCCAGGCTGGCCAAGGGCAAGGGCCTCTCCAAGGATCTCTTGATAGAAATCCACAGAAGACTGGCCATTCCAGTGGGATGTTTCATCTACGGGGTGCTGGCGCTTCCGTTGGCCCTTCAGTCGGGCCCACGCGGCCGCTCCCATGGCTTTGTGCTGGGGATGTCGGCCATCGTGGCATATTACATGCTGTTCTCGGCTGGCCGGACCCTGGCCGAGACCGGAAGCGTTCCTCCGTGGGCAGGCCTTTGGCTTGCAAACATTGTCTTCGGGCTGGTGACCATCACCCTTCTGGTCCGAACGGCCAGGGGAAAGCCCTCCTCGCTCTTGATACGTCTGAATGCGTTTTTTGACTGGTTGCAGCATGCAATCTCCAAGCGACTGAGAGGCGGAGATTGAGCCTTCTTTTCCGTTATGTGCTGAGGGAAAACTGGAAGGTCCTGGGATGGATCTTTGGGGTTCTTCTGCTGCTTTGCTCTCTCATAGACTTTTTCGAGCGCTGGGATGATCTGTTGGAGCACCAGGTCTCCACCTCGCTGGGTCTTTACTACATGGCCTGTCGGGTTCCCCAGTATGTGGTGTACATAATCCCTGTCTCAATGCTCCTGAGCGGTTTCATCACCTTGGGGCTCATGGGAAGAAGGAACGAGCTCATTGCCTTGAAGGCCTCCGGGGCAGGAGGCCTCCTGATAGTTCGCCCTATGCTCCTGACAGCCTCAGCCCTTTGTGTTGCGTCTTTTTTCTGGGCTGAGTCCCTGGTTCCTGCGGCCAACAGGGAGGCTGCAAGGATCTGGCAGATGGAGGTCAGGAAGACATCCCAGCGCAGCATTATGACCGGTTCCGAGGTATGGCTCAGAAGCCCCTCTTCCCAGGGCATGACACTCTATCGCATCGGGTTTCTCCAGGTTCCCCAAGGTTCTCTCCCCGGCCCAGTGAAAGACCTCAAGTTGGTGCTCAACGAGGTCTCGGTGCTTCGACTGGACAGGGACTTCAGGCTCTTGGAGCGCCTGGACGCCAGGGAAATGTCCTGGGAAGGGCAGCAGTGGTCCTTTCTGGACGGTATTTATTGGAGTTCCATGGGCCTGGATCAACAGGGCCCAAGGGTGGAGCGTTTTGAGAAGAAGACCCTCTCCCTGCCAGAAAGGCCAGAGGACTTCCAGTGGGTTCGACAGGAGGTAGAATCCATGGGGTTTTTCCAGCTCTTGGAGTACGTGGAGAGGGCTCACAGGGAGGGCTTTGATGCCACATCCCAACTCACAGACCTTCACTTCAAGGTTGCCAGTGCCTTGTTCTCCCTGGTGACGGCCCTTTTCACCATACCCCTGGCCATGCGCATCCCCCCCAGGGCTGGCGGGCTTGCTCTGGGGGTGATCCTTTCCATGAGTATAGGGTTCTTGTATTACCTGCTTCTGGCTCTGGGGTTGGCCTTGGGGCGTGGAGGGGCGCTTCCTCCCTTTCTTGGGGCCTGGGCAGCCAACCTGCTGTTCGGGTCGCTGGGGCTTTGGTGGATTCTCCACATGCGGCAATAGGCCAAAGGCGTGTGCAGTCTCATGTTGAACTCTCAAAAGAGGACAGTGGGCAAGAGAACTCCGTAACCTGGCTCCTTGGTAAGGGCCTAGGTCAGTGAGGGCTCTGGCCCGGGGATACAGGCGCCAAAAGCTCCTCGCGCAGGAATCCCACAGAGCAGGCCTCTTGGGCCTGCCTCATATCTTGAGAGCATTTCAAGCTCTTGAAGCAGAAACACCCTGGCCTGAGGGCTCAATGCCACTAAAAGGGGCCCCCTCAGGTCCCCTCTGTCCAGGACCTGAGGTAATTTTTCTGCTCCCTTGTGAGCCTGTCTATTCGCACACCCATGCTGTTGAGCTTCAACCGGGCTATCAGGCGGTCTATTTCTGCTGGTACCGGGTACACCTCTGAGGCCAGCTTTCCCGCTCTGCTCACAAGATACTCCACGCTAAGGGCTTGGTTGGCGAAACTCATGTCCATCACCCCAGAGGGATGCCCCTCGGCTGCAGCCAGATTCACCAACCTTCCCTCGGCCAGCACATATATCCTGCGGCCATTGGGCAAGAGATACTCCTCCACAAAGGGTCTGACCTCCCTCTTGCTTAGGGCCATTTCCCCCAGGCTCTCCAGATCCAGCTCCACGTTGAAATGGCCTGAGTTGGCCACGATGGCCCCGTCTTTCATCCTCAGGAAGTGCTCTCTCCTTATGACCCGGGTATCCCCGGTCAGGGTGCAGAAGAAATCCCCCACTCCCGCCGCTTGAGCCATGGGCATGACTCTAAAGCCGTCCATGGTGGCCTCCAAGGCTCTCAAGGGATCCACCTCCGTGACCACCACTTCCGCGCCCATTCCCCTGGCTCTCATGGCCACCCCTCTTCCGCACCAGCCGTACCCGCTCACCACGAAAACGCTTCCGGCCAGAAGCCTGTTGGTGGCCCTCAGAATACCGTCGATGGTGCTCTGCCCGGTCCCGTAACGATTGTCGAAAAGATGCTTGGTTTGGGCGTCGTTTACCGAAATGATGGGATAGGCCAGCACTCTTTGCCTGGCCATGGAGCGAAGTCGTATGACCCCTGTGGTGGTCTCCTCGGTGCCCCCGATTATTCCCTGCAGGAGGTCCCTTCTTTCCTGGTGAACCGTGGAGACCAGGTCGGCTCCGTCATCCAGGGTGATCACGGGTGCAGTGTCCAGCACAGCACGGATGTGGGCGTAATACCTTTGCTGATCCTCACCCTTGACCGCAAACACCGCAATCCCATCCTGCTTCACAAGAGCAGCTGCCACATCGTCCTGGGTGCTCAGAGGATTGGAGGCACAAAGCGCCACTTGGGCACCTCCTGCCTTCAGCGTTCGAACCAGGGCCGCTGTCTCTGTGGTGACATGAAGGCAGGCCCCCAAGCGGACACCCTCCAAGGGCCTGCTCTTGGAGAAACGTTCCCTTATCATTCTCAAGACTGGCATCTCTTTTTCTGCCCACTCTATGCGCAAAGCCCCTTTCTGGGCCAGCTCCAGATCCGAAATATCAGAAACAGGTTTCATTTGTCCCTCCTCCAGGATGTGTTTCAACTGCCCAAGTCCGGATCATTCACCCAGGGGGACCACATTGGGGGGTCACACACCCAACCCGCCTGGATGCTCCGGGATTTTCTGACCTGAGACTCTTTCTCAGCCCGTCTCCCAGACAAAGAGAGTATGTGAGCAAGCCGGCCTTGGTGAAAACGATTTTATTGTTGAGCCTGCATTGTCCATTTCTCCAGGAGAATGCGGGCCCCGGTTTCAGGGCTGCTTTTTCACAGGCCCGCTGCCCCTCTCAGCTCCTGGGCCTTGTCGGTCCTCTCCCAGGTGAAATCCGGGTCCTGCCGGCCGAAGTGCCCGTAGCAGGCTGTTTTCTTGTACAAAGGCCTAAGAAGGCTCAGATGGCGTATCATTTGGCTGGGTTTGAAACTGAAGAACTCCCTGATGAGCTCGGCTATTCTCTCCGAAGGGATGAGGCCTGTGCCGTAGGTATTCACCATGATGGAGACCGGCTCTGCCCTGCCTATTGTGTAAGCCACCTGCACCTCGCATTCCTTGGCCAGACCCGCGGCCACTATGTTCTTGGCAACGTACCTGGCCATGTAGGACCCGCTTCGGTCCACTTTGGAAGGATCCTTTCCTGAAAAGCACCCCCCGCCATGGCTGCCTCTGCCCCCATAGGTGTCCACCACTATTTTCCGACCTGTCAGGCCGCAGTCTCCCATGGGTCCACCTATCACGAACCTGCCCGTGGTGTTGATGAAGTAACGGGTGTTGCGGTCCAACATGCTTTCCGGCACGGCCTTTCGAATCACCTCCTCCAGTATGGCCTCCCTCAGAGTGCCTATTTCCACATCCGGCCTGTGTTGGGCTGCCACCACCACCGAGTCCACACGCACGGGTTTCTTGTTCTCATATTCTACCGTTACCTGGGACTTCCCGTCCGGTCTCAGGAAGTCCAGGACCCCCTGCTTCCTTACCTCGGCCAACCTCCTGGTGATGCTGTGGGCCAGCACTATGGGCATGGGCATCAACTCCTGGGTTTCGGTGCAAGCGTATCCGAACATGATCCCCTGGTCCCCGGCACCCTGCTCCTCTTGCCCATTGACACCCATGGCTATATCCGGGGATTGCTGGTCTATGGAGGTAAGCACGGCGCAGGTCTCCCAATCGAAGCCCATGGAAGAGTTGTTGTAGCCTATTTCCCTTATGGTCTGCCTAACTATCTGAGGCATGTCCACATAGCAGCTGGTGGTTATCTCCCCGGCGATTATTGCCAGGCCCGTTGTCACAAGAGTCTCGCAGGCCACCCTGCAAAGAGGATCCTGCTCCATGATGGCATCCAGGATGGCATCCGAGATCTGATCCGCCACCTTGTCCGGGTGGCCTTCTGTGACCGATTCAGAGGTGAAAAGATAATTTTTCATGCCCATGCGCGAGCCTCCTGTGAGAGCCTCTTGGGAACCCGATCCTGAACCTGCCCGGGTGAACAAGTTGGTCCTGACCCTGTTATGCCTCACTTGGCCTCAGGCTCTTTCTGCCCAAAGGATCGCAGCCCTCCTGCCCACTAAAAAGGGTGAAGCACCTTGCGGCCTCCACCCCTGCCCAGGCAAGCTCTTGTTTTGTACCATGGGCCCTGTCCCATGGCAAGAGGAAAGCCCATGAAAGCAGATTGATCAGCCAGTCTGGATCATCCAGTGCCTTTGAAGGATGCCCTTCAGGCGCCCCCGACTTCTTTTCTTGTATCGGGGGGTGTAGCAAAAAAATCCCCGTCTTGGCCCGGGGCTTCTGTATGGATGCAAGCCCTTCTGTGATATTCTCATGAGCCGCTGGAAGCTTTCCATCCAAGGCTTCCTAGCCCTGGGGGCAGGCCCCGGGGCCCAGAAAGGTCTCATGGAAGGGGGAGCAGTCTTATGGGAGAAGAATTGTTTGAAAAAGGCCTCAAGATACGCCGGGAGGTATTGGGGGCTGATTACGTGGATTCCTCCATTTCCAAAGCCGACGAGTTCAGCCGCCCCTTGCAGGAGCTGGTGACAGAGTACTGCTGGGGGGTTGTCTGGGCCCGTCCAGGCCTGGAAAGAAAGACCAGAAGCCTCATCAACCTGGCCATGCTCACAGCCCTGAACCGACCCCATGAGGTGAAGCTTCACGTGAGAGGTGCCCTAAACAATGGCTGCACCCAGAATCAGATCTTGGAGGTTTTCCTCCAGTGCGCCATTTACTGCGGAGTGCCTGCTGCCATGGACAGCATGCGCCTTGCCCGTGAGGTCTTCGAGGAGATGGGGCTCAATGAGTGAGCTTGGAGCCTTTGCAGTGCACCTTTGAAGCCCTGGGGGAGGGCAGGCATCTCAGGCCGGTGGATGCCCCTCCCCGGGGGGATCTGGCCAAGAGTCCCTGTTCAAACAGCCAGCCTGGATCGGCATATCAGACGGTGCCTGATGGTGCCATAAATGCAGGCCATCAGGACTAAAGCCCCTGCCCAGATGGAGATCCCTTGGCTGGGATGCAGCATGGTCACCAGGGAAGCAAAGGCAAAACCCAGGCGAAGCACTCGGTCCATGGCTTTGCCTTGTAATACGCGCCCAAACATGGAGAAGCTGATCCCCCAGCAGGCTATGGCCACCAGTATCATGTCCAACACCTGCCCCCAGCCCGGAGTGGTGACTATCTGAGACCTCACAAAAATGGCGAAGGTCATCAGCGTGATGGGCAGGCAAAGCTTTAGAGCCTCGAACATGGTCTGCACGAAAGACGCTTCGGCTATCCTGGCAGACACCGCGGCAGTCAGGGAGGTGGGAGGTGAGAGCTCCCCCCAAACTGCCAGAAGAAAACAGAAGAAGTGAGCTACCCATGGGTCTATGCCCAGCTTGCGCATGGGCTCAACTATGATCACTGCCAGCACTATGTAGGTGGCTGTAGGGGGAAGCCCCAGGCCCACAAGCCACCCGAAGATCCACGCCATTATCACAAGGGCTATTATGTGCCACTCCCCCACGCTCAGGAGCATCCCCCCCATCCTGTTGATAAAACCTGTCACTGTGAAGAGCCCCACCATTATTCCCAGGGTGCAGAGAAGAAGGGTCAGGAAAGAGGTCATCTCCGCATGGGTCATTATCATGGTCTTCACGTTTGCCAGAAGCGTGTCTTTCTGGGTGGCGGGGTCTTTCAGAAAGTGCTTGAAAAAGAGGTAAAGCAGGATAAGCAGCAGGAACATCAATCCGCCTGTGTAAAGACCTGCCAGCTGCTCTCCCAAGTGCACGACCCCCATCAGGAATGTGAGGAACACTATCCCTATGAAGAAAACCGCGGTCTTGAGCTGCTCGTACACAGGGATTTGGCTTTTTTCTATGGGCTCGGGGGGCATGAGCCTGGTGCTTATCAGGTAAAGGGAAAGGGCCAGTGTGGAGTAATAGGTGAAAGCAAGGGCAAACCCCCTTATCACCACGCTCCAGTAGGAGACCCCCAGGAACTCGGCCATCACAAAACCAGCCACGGCCATGACAGGAGGCATTATCAAGCCCCCCATGGAGGCAGAGGTCTCCACGGCTGCGGCTATCTCCCCTGGCATGCCGTACTTTTTCATGAGGGGTATGGTGAAGGCCCCCACCACAGTGGCATTGGCAGCCCCGCTGCCGCTCACCATTCCCACGGCCGAAGAGGCCAGCACGGCTGTCTGTGGGACAGTGGCCCTGGATTTGCCGGCTATCTTCCTCATGAAGTGGACCATGGCCCCCTGGGCTCCAAAGCCGTTGGCTGCCGCAGCCAGGAGGAGAAAAGCGGCGATGGTGGTGAGGGCTATTTGTGCGTACTGGCCGTAAATGCCCGTGGACAATTCCACCGTGCTGGAAGTGATGATCCTGTAAAAACTGGTCCCGGGGTGCCAGAAGAAGTCCAAAGGACTGAGGTACCCCCAAAGGGTGTAAAAGACCATGACCACGTTCACCCAGAAAAGCTCCGGGTGCAAGAGCCTGGAAAGCTCCATCACCAGGAAGAAGACCATAAGACCCATGATGAAATCCGTCCTGGTGTAAGAACCTTGGCGCCAGATGGCTATCTCCTCGTACTGGTAGGTGAAATGGTAAAAGGCGAACACACAGACCCCGAGATATAGGATCAAGACGAGGTTGTTCAGCACCGGGGGGAGACGCTTGTAAATGTAGCCCTCATCGTGCATACGCAGTATCTGCAACATGAGGGCTATGGGCACGAGGGAGGCCACAAGCTCGCTGGGCCCTCCAAAACCCGTGTAGAAATACCAGCAAAGCCAGGCGAACATGAAAACAGACAGGCCAAACCTCAGGTTCTTCAGGTTTGCATACTGCTGGATCAGTCCCTTCACTGCTTCACCCCCCTTGAGCCCGCAAGTCTGCATCCTCACATGTGCCTGAGCAGGAACCTCTCTTGCTTGAACCCTTGCTTGGAATCCGAGGGGACAGGGCAAGGGGGGGACTCCCCCCCGCCCTGCTCCTGTCGAGCCCCTCAGGTCATTTCCCGCCTGCCACCTTCCATTTTTCGTTCCAAGCCTTGTGCTCTTTGAGGAACTTGGCCAGGCCCGCATGAACTGGCACATCTGGATTCGCCGCTATGCCCTTGACCTGCATCCCCACGAAATCCTTTGCCATGGGCTCAAAACCGGGGTCTGCCTTGGCCAGGTTCTCTTTTTCGGCAAAGAACTTGGTGAGCATCTTGTACACTATCTCTTCGGGCATGTCTGGAAGCACGTTGTAGGCAAAAAGGAGAGGCACGCCCAGTATTTTCTTTACGCCCACATCCTTGGTGAAAACCTTGCTTGCATCTATCTCTGTGGGGGCCAGGTTGGCTGCCGTGAGTTTCTTGATCTCATCCTGGCTGGGGTTGATTATCTTGATGTCCACCTGGAGCTCTGTCTCACGCCAGTACGAGGGAAGGGACCGGCCAGCCGTGGTATAGCACACCGCCCCCACTATGGTGCCTGCCTTGAGGGCATCCCCTTGGGCCGGCTCCCCTATTTGGACATGTTTGAAATCGTAACCCAGGGCTTTAAAAATCCGCTTGAAATTTAGCCAGTTCATGAAGCCGGCCGGGGTGAAGAAAACGGGCTTCCCACTAAAATCCTTCCAGGACTTGAACTGCTCTGCCTTGGATCCCAGAACCGCCATGAAAGACTCCATGGGATAGGCGTACCAGGTGTGGACCAAAAGGGCCTTGGCCGGCTTGTAGTCCTTGAAAGCGCCATCTTTGGTATAAAGATCGGTCATTCCCACATCGGCCGTGTAGGAGATCTCTGCATTGCCGTCCATGGCCGCCTTCATGGCCGCCGTGGTGGAAGGATAGGGGTTTACCGTGACCGTGTACTCCCCTCCCAGGGCATCCTCGAGTACCTTCACCATCTGGGCCGCCACCTTGTATCCGTAAGAACCGGTGCTGGAAGTGGCCCAGCGGATGGACTTTCGTTCCGCGGCCTGCACAGTGCAGACCCCCAAAAAGGCAAAAAGGGCCAAGAGGGCTGCCAGCTTCTGTGAAAGGCTTCCTGTGGTTGTCTTGGGTACCATGGGCTTCCTCCTCAAGTCGATTTTGGTGGGTCCCCCGCCCTGTCTGGGCATGAAAGCCTGCCAGGGCGAACCCTTCTTAAGCCTCCTCACCTCGAGGGACCTGAGCTGGGGCCGAGACAGGGTCCAGTGCCTTCGCGAGACCCAATTCTGCAGCCCTGGTCTCAAGCCACCTATCATCACCCGCTTTCAGGTCACCGATGCCACCGAGTCGGGAATTTCCATTGTTGGGCCGAAACCTACCAGATATCTCTCAGCACGTCAACGGTAAACAAAGACGGGGCTCAGGATCTCTCTGATCTCCTGAGCCTCCGCAGTTGCCAAGAGAGCTGAGCAAGGGGAGGAGGCCCCGCGCCCGGACCCCCTGGCCCCAAGAGAGCACCCAGCCCAAGCGCGGGGGTCTGTGATCATTGCTTACAAGGCGCGCAGGAAAGCTACCAAGTCTTTTTTCTCCTGATCAGTGAGCTTAAGCCCCTGTATCAGGTTGAAGAACTCCACCGTGTCCTCCAGGGTTAGGAGTCGTCCGTCATGGAGATAAGGCGGGGAGTCCTTTATGCCCCTGAGGGTGAACGTCTTGATGGGACCGTCAGAAGAGGCCATCCTGCCGTTGACCATCTGAGGCTTGTAGAATCTCTCGGCCTTCAGGTCGTGCATTAGATTGTCCGTGTAGTAAGGTGCGGGATGACAGAGCCCGCACTGGGCCTTCCCAAAGAAAATCTCTTGGCCTCGAAGCTCCTCAGGGGAGGCCTTGGCCTGATCCAGCTTTCCGTAAATGTTCAGCTTGGGAGCCGGGGGAAAGCCCAGCAAGGCCTGGAATTCAGCCATGAAGTGTACCTGGCTTCCCCTTTCCAGGATGTTCACTCCTTTTTTTGTGGCAATCACCGGATCCCCGTCAAAGTAGGCGGCCCTTTGCTCGAACTCCGTGAAATCCTCCACGGACTTCAGTGCCCGCTGAGAGCCGAACAACCTCTGCACATTCACTCCCCGCAGGCTCGGAGTGTCAATCCTGTGCCTGAATTCCTGGGGCCTTATGTCACCCACAAGGTGCGTGGCGGCATTGGTATGCCCATTGGCATGGCAGTCAAAACAGGCCACCCCTCGGCTGGGTTTCTCTGATCTCCTGTCCTCGGTCTGGTTGAACTGCTGCTGGGGGAATGGGGTCACCAGCAACCTCAGTCCCTCAAGTTGCTTTGGGTTCAGAATCCCTTGGAAAAGCTCGTAGTAGTTGTTGATGGTAACCAGCTTTCCCTGGGAAACGTCTCCTAAGTCAGGCCTGGTAATAAGGTAAATGGGAGCTGGGAATTCGGGAAGGAAATGGTCCGGGAGATCGAAGTCCAGATCGAACCTGGTGAGGTCCCTTCCCTCCTGACGGTTTATTTCCTCTATGAGGAACTTGGGGAAAACCATGCCGCCTTCCCCGTGGTTGGGATGAGGCAGAGGCAGGAACCCTTTGGGCCAAAGGTTCTTATCCTTGATTTCATCAGGGCTCATGGAGGCCAGCTGCTCCCAGGTGATCCCCTGGGGGAGTTTCACCCTGACCCCCTCCTGGATTGCCTTGCCCCTGGACATGCTTATACCCTTGGCAGGACGGTCTGCCAGGTCGTATCTTTCCTGGAGCAGATCCATCTGCCTTTTCATGACCTCCGGCTTTTCAGCCTTCATCTTTGCCATGGTCTTCTCAAGAGGCTCCCGGATGTCCACAGGGGCATAACTGCTCTTTCTGGGTTCCTGGGTCTGGGCCAAGCCCAGAGCGAGTGAGACTGCCCAACAAATGACACCACATAGGCATGCCTTCAGAGTCTGCTTCATGGAAGATCCCTCCTGATCAGTTGCACCCTGGATCTGGTGCGTCCATGCTCCTTTGATCCAAAATCACTCCGAGTCCGCCACCTCGCCTTTTACCCATTGTTTCTTTTTTCCTGAAAGCGCAGGAACCACCCCCTTTCCTTGCCCTGGCACGGTGTTGCCTGGAGGGCTTCTCAGGACCTGCAGCTGTTTTGCCAACCCAAGGAGAATTAAGTCCTGATTTGAGGTCAAACCTCAATGGGGGATTTCACCCATTAGGGTACTTTCCCCTACCGATTCCAAGGAATCAATTACAGGACAGACCCCAAGGCTCTTGCCCGAGATCTCAGCTGGATGGGCAAGCAACGGGTGGGAAGGTTCCCTTTCTTGGGAACCCGGTAGGAACCCAATCTAGAGCTTTGATCTCAAAAGGATAAGACGCGAGGCTGCCTCTTGGAGGGTCTCCTTTTTCTTACAGAAACAGAAGCGCACCTGCTGGGATCCCCTCTGGGGCTGGGAGTAAAAGCTGCTTCCTGGCACTGCCGCCACCCCTATCTCCTCCACCAGGAATCTACAGAATGTCACGTCATCCTGGAATCCGAAGCCCGAGATGTCGGTCATTATGTAGTAGGCCCCCTTGGGTCTGAAAGTCTGGAATCCGGCTTGGCCCAGAGCTTCCAGGAGCATGTCCCTTCGGGCCGCGTAGCCTGCGGCCAGCTCCTGGTAATAAGTGTCTGGAAGACCCATGGCCACCACGCCAGCCTCCTGCAACGGGGCTGCGGCACCGACGGTCAAGAAATCGTGGACTTTTCTGATCCCGGAGGTCAGCTCACTGCAGCCCAGCACGTACCCAATGCGCCAGCCCGTGACGCTGTAGGTCTTTGAAAGACCGTTTATGACTATAGTCCTGTTTCTCATCCCGGGCAGGGAGGCTATGCAGAGGTGTTGGGCCCCATCGTAAAGGATATGCTCATAGATCTCGTCTGTGATTACAACTGTGTTCCACTTCTGGCAAAGCCCGGCCAGGAACTCCAGCTCCTCCCTTGAAAACACTTTTCCCGTGGGATTGTGAGGTGTATTGAGGATCAAAGCCCGGGTATTCTCGTTGAAGGCCTGCTCCATCTCGGCCTTGTCAAAACTCCACTCAGGGGGATTCAAAGGCACGAACCTGGGCCTGGCCCCGCACAAGATGGCATCCGGCCCGTAGTTCTCGTAGAAGGGCTCAAAGACCACCACCTCTTCACCAGGGTTCACAACAGCCAGCATGGAGGCGATCATGGCCTCTGTGGAACCGCATGTAACCGTTATCTCGGTCTCAGGGTCGTACTTAAGGCCCAAATATTTCTCTACCTTATTAGAAATGGCATTTCTGAAGGCCGCCGAACCCCAAGTTATGGCATACTGGTTGATGTCGGCGTCTATGGCTGCCTTGGCGGCTTCCTTGAGAACAGAAGGGGCCGGGAAGTCGGGGAAGCCCTGCGCCAGGTTTACCCCTTTGTGACGGATGCAAAGACGGGTCATATCCCTGATGACCGATTCAGTGAACTGCCCGGCCTTGTGAGAGATTCCTCTTTGGTTCATGCTCCTAGAGCCCCCGCCTGAAAAATGAATGCTCTGCCAGGGCGATGCCCGGCACCTTCGGCTCCGAGAAAGGAATTTCAAGGGTAGCATCCGGGAAGCTGGAGATCAACGGGACTCGCGCCTGCGCCCTGCACGAAAAAGGCACAATGTCTTGGTGCAGGAGGACGGATCCTCCAGGGTCTGGAAGAGGCTAATGGTGAGTGCTCAGGAGTTTCTCCAAGGCCTCGGGGATCTTTTCTATGATTCGACCGATCTGAGTTGCAGGGCTCGGGTCCGCCAGCTTTCCTGCCAGCCTGTTGGCCATTGCCGCCATCTTGCAAGCCTCAGCCACTTCCATTCCATGTGCTATGAGGGCCGAGGCCATGCCCGTCAGGGTATCTCCTGTGCCGCCTATGGCCTCCATGGCCTCCACCACAGGCTCCTCTATGACTGAAAGGATCCCATCCTTGGTTGCCACAAAGTCGCAGGCTCCTTTTACCAGGAGGTAGCGGGAAGCGTCTTCGTTCTTGTAGGCTCTGGCTATCAGGTCCTGGACCCGGTTATCCTCTTTGAGTAGGAATCCCCTTGTGTAAAAGGGATGGGGGGCCTGCTCGTCGGCCAGAAAGGCCAGCTCCCCCACATCCGGGGTGAAAAGCTCGTAAGCCTGGGCCTGCCCGCTCATCTTGGCCGCATACATGTAACCTGCATCGGCAATCAGAATCGGTCTCTTGGGAAGGCTATCCAGGGCAAGAAGCACCCTGTTGTGCCAGTCCACATCAGGCAAGATGTAATGAAAAACAATGACCTTTGCGTTCCATGAGCTAATCTTGTCCTTTAGATGGGCGTAAAGCTTTAGGCTTCCTTGCCCTGTTCCTATGTCTCCGGCCAGGCAGGCGAAAGGAGACGCCTCCCCCAGTAAAGAGGCAGCTTTTGCAGCAGCGGCCAAGAGCGCAGCAGTGCCCCTTCCCACTGCCGTTTCTTTCCCTGAGAGAAGGAGTCTCTCTCCATTTGACGAGACATGCCCTTCCAACACCTCGGAAGGGAGGTCAGGGACGGTCCCAACCACTACAAGCATCTTTTCATTGCCTCTTCGAAAGCCATCTGCAAGGCATAACCGCAAAGGGTGTGGCCCAGCTCAAGGGGTGGAGGGGCATCCTTCAATTTCCGACCCACCAGTTCCTGGGCAAGATACGGAACATCCGGACATCCTCCTCCGGACACATTCACGATGAGACCGCTGCCCTTCTCCACGGTCAATTTCATGTTGGCGGCCCTTACCATGATATAGTTGCCCAGCTCTTTCACATGGTATAACCCCACGGGGGTCAGAAGCGGGCTGTTTACAGGCACGGTCTCCAAAGGCTCAACTCCCGCATCCCTCAGGATCCTCTTCACTTCAAGCTGTTCCATCAAGGGGAACTCTATTACCATGTCGCAGCCTGTTTGTATCTGGGGAGGCGGTCCCATTACCCTGACCTCTTTTCCCCTTCCACGGAGAAGTCTCTCGGCCCGGATGACCTCGCTTGTGCTACGAAATATGAGGATCCCCCTTCCCTGCCCCTCTGGGGCCGAAGACTTGGGAGGCCTCTTGGAATTTCTCCTGAATGCTCCGAACATACGGCTTAAGCCTCACTTTTCCAGAAGGATCTTATAACCTTGATCACTCTCCTCTTCTTGGGAAACCTTCCAACCTTCCATGGCAGCGGCCCTTACCACATTCTCCCGGCTGGTAATGGTATCCACCACGACTTCAATGGAGCCTCTGCCCATTTTCTTCATGTTTTCCATGAGGAGGAGTACAGGTTGGGGACACGAGAGTCCTCTGGCATCCAATGTCTTGTCCGCCATCTCAGAACCTCCTTTCAGGCTTTTTTCAAGTTGGTGAAGCCAATGAAAAGGCAGGCAGCCAATGCCAGCACCACGGCAGTGATGCCATGGGCTCCAATGCCTTGTGGGCTGCTGGCCAGACCGAAGTTATGCGCCACGGCTGCTCCCACTATCATCCCCAGCACAAAAATACCGGCATCGTTGTCCCCTTCCCCTGCCATGAAGAGCTGCCTTCCGGGGCACCCTCCGGCCAGGGCAAATGCAAGCCCCGCCACCATCATTCCGGCAAAGTTCCAGAAGTGCTGGGAGTGGGCCACGGGCTGTTTCTCGAACCCTGGGTGGAACTGCCCCAGAATCAAGTTAACCACCCAGGCAACCACCACCAAGGCAATCATGCCCGAGAAAAGATGCCACTGGCGAAACAAGATAAGGTCGCGGATCCCGCCCATGGTGCAGAAACGGCTCCTTTGGGCCAGAATTCCGATGAGCAGTCCGGCTCCCAGGGAAATCAGCAACGGAGCTTTGGCGGCTCCCGGCCCTTGCAGGCTGTAGAAAAGGATTCCGCTTGAGGGCTGGCCTTCCACGGGCGGATATATGATCCTCAGTAGAAGGAGACCCCCCATCAGGATGGGAAGCAGAAGCCCCACCGAGACACTCTGAGCATTGCTTCTCCCCAGGGAATAGCCTCCTTTGAAGAAAAGAGTTCCTATCCATATGCCTGTTGCCAACCCGGCCAAACCCAAGATGGCGTTTCCGTCCCCACCCGCAAGCCGAAGAAGAGCCCTCCAGGGACATCCCAAAAAGACAAGCGCCCCCACCATGGCGCAAACCCCCAGAAGAAATCTGGCTACAGGAGCAGACCCACCTCTAGGCCTGAATTCCCTGAAGGCCAAGGCGGAGAGAAACGCCCCCAGCACAAAACCCAGTATCTCCGGCCTCAGGTATTGGACCACCGCGGCCCTGTGAAAGCCCAAAGAGCCGGCAATGTCCCTTTCCATGCAAGCCACGCAGATGCCCATGTTGGCGGGGTTTCCAAGCTTCTGGAGCAAAGGGGCCAGAAGACCGATGGATGCCCCCACCCCCACAATCCCCCAGCGGGTAGAGAAAAAGTTCCCTTTCATTTCTCCCACATCCCTCCTTTCCGGCGGCTCTCTGTCCGAGTTTCCAGCACCCGTTCCCTTACAGAAACGAGCCCCCAGAGACCATCCTGGAGGCCGGCCTGCGAGTCGAACGCAGCAGGATGGTGATCAGCCACCCCCAAACGGGTTTGCAGCCCGCGGGGAGCCCCGGCTCCCTTCACCGGCCTCAGCTGAGCCTGTCCTGAATCAAAACAGTCCAGCAAAAGTTTGAGGAGCCCCGCCCCATTGAGCGACAACTGCACCGCTTTTGAGTCTGCCCCTCTAGCCAGGGGAAAAAAGGGGGAACACCCCCTCTTGCAACAAGCTGGGAAGGCCTGCCCAAACAGCGGCCGAGCACTGCGCCCCGGCCATGGCCAGAGATTATACAGGGGTATATTCTTTTTTGCAATCTATGTTATTCGTCAGCTAAATGAAGTTCTCAGGAAGCTCGGTTTCCCATTGAACCCCCTTTGATACCCAAGGAGCCCGATTCCGGCTGGAGTTGAATCCTAAGGCCGGAAGCCTCGTTCTCCACGTCTTTCCCTTGGGGCACTTGTGGGATATGATGGAGGCAAGCGCCCGAAAGGGCGTTTTTGTGCACTGGTGGGAGCATCTCCTTGAAAAAAGCCCTGGTGAAAGAGTTTAGGAAGATCCTGGGGGCCGAAAGGTGTCTGGACACGCCTGAGGATCTTTACGCTTATTCCCACGACTGCTATGCCAGGGGCAAGCCGGAGCTGGTTCTGATACCCAGGAGCACAAAAGAAGTCTCGGCGGTCTTGCGCCTGGCCCACCGTGAGAAAGTACCTGTCACCCCCAGGGGCGGAGGTTCAAGCCTCTGTGGGGCCACAACTCCCATTAAGGGGGGCATTGTACTGGCCACAAACCAGATGAACCGCATCCTGGAGGTGAGCCAGGAGGACCGTCTGGCAATCCTGGAGCCCGGAGTGGTCACCTTGAAGCTTCACCAAGCTGTTGAGGCTCTGGGGCTCTTCTATCCACCGGATCCTGCCTCGTACGCCATGTCCTTGATGGGAGGAAACGTTGCCACCAATGCGGGTGGTCCACGCTGCCTCAAGTACGGTGTGACCCGAGACTACCTTCTGGGCCTGGAGGTGGTACTGGCAGATGGAGAAGTACTCCAAACAGGAAGCCGCGCGGTCAAGGACGTCACAGGCTATGACCTCACCAGGCTTTTCTGCGGCTCCGAGGGAACCCTAGGGGTCATCACCCGCATCACAGTGAGGCTCATACCCAAGCCGGAGACAAAACGCACCATCCTCACCAGCCTTGCCACCGTGGAGGAGGCCAGCTGTATGGTGTCCCGAATCATAGGGGCCGGGATATTGCCCACCACCCTGGAGTTCATGGACCAGGCTTATATCCGCACGGTGGAGGAGCTGATGCATCTGGGCCTTCCCCTGGAGGCAGGAGCCATGCTTCTCATAGAGGTGGACGGCTTCCAAGAGGCAGTGGAAAGACAGGCCCGTGTCGTGGAGCAGTTTTGCAGGGAGCAAGGGGCATTGGATGTGGCAGTGGCCAGGACCCAGCAGGAAAGTGATCAGCTTTGGAGGGGCAGGCGCACCGGCACGGTGGCCCTCATGCGGGCGGCCAAGCTCATGATCTCCCACGATGCCACGGTGCCTGCCAGCAAGATTCCTGAACTGGTGGCCCATACCCACCAGGTGGCCCGAGAGGCAGGGCTGAAGGTGGTCATCATAGGACATGCCGGGGACGGAAACATGCACCCCATCTTTCTCCTGGATCCTTCCCGCCAGGGGGAGATGGAACGCTTCGACAAGGCATCCAGGGAGCTATTCCGCTTTACAGTGGAGAAGGGCGGGACTCTCTCTGGAGAGCACGGCATAGGCCTTGAGAAAAACCCCTATCTCCATCTTCAGGTAAATGGAATCGGCATGCGCACCATGAGGGCCATAAAGAGCGCTTTGGACCCCCAGGGAATATTGAATCCTGGTAAGTTTGTCTGAGAAACAGGGATCCGAGAACACAGCCCGCCCCTTGGTTGTCCTGGTTGCGGGTTGGGAGGAGAGGGATGTTGCCCCATGATCAGGTGATAAAGGAGGCCGCCAAGTGCTCAGGATGCGGCTTTTGCCTTAGTGTATGCCCCATATACCAGGCCCTGGGCGTTGAAACCCTGGCCTCCAGGGGCAGAATGGACACTGTGCGGGGCATGCTCCTGGGAGAACTCAAGCTCAGCCCCCGCATGGAAGAGATTCTCTCCACCTGCCTGCTGTGCCAGGCCTGCGAGGCCTCCTGTCCTCCCGGGGCGGCTGCACACAAAGTTATTCTGGAGGCCCGCCACAGGGCGGTCAAAGAAAAAGGCCTGCCCTGGGTAAAAAGGCTGGCCTTCAGGAGGCTTCTCAAGGATCGGAAAGCCCTGGCAAGGGCGTTAAGCCTTGTCAGAGGGATTCAGGGCTCCCCGTACCATAAAAAGCTTCCAGAGTTGAGGCACCTTCCAACCCTTTTCTCGGCTCTGGCCGGGGGAAGGGCTCTTCCCCCCATGGCCAGAAAACCGCTCAGGGAACGCTTCCCCGAGCTGGTGACTCCGGCTCCTGGGGTGAACCTGCGGGGCCGGGTGGGATTCTTCTCGGGCTGTTACTCGGAGTTTGTGGAGACAGCCATGGGAGACGCTGCCATAAGGCTTCTTGCCAGAGAGGGTTTCCAAGTCTTCTTTCCAAGGGAACAGGTTTGTTGCGGGGCCCCTGCCCTTTACAGCGGCGACCTGGAAGACACCCTCGAAATAGCCCTTTTAAACGCAGGGGCCTTTTCCAAGCTGGAGCTGGATTCGGTGCTGGTGATATGCGCAACTTGCGGGTCTGGGCTTATGGAAGGCTACTCCATAGTGGCTCAGCATCTAAAAGGAAAGGACAAGGCCCTAGTGGAGGGCTTGAGCCAAAAAGTTCAGGATATAAGCGCATTTCTGAGCGCCCGGGGGTTGAAGGAAAGGCTATGCCTGCCTGAGCCCATGAAGGTTACCTACCACGACCCCTGCCACCACGTGCGGGGCCAGAACATAAGGGGAGAGCCCAGGGAACTGCTTCTGTCCGTCGGGAACTTGAGCTTAACGGAAATGGCCGAGCCGGCCCGCTGCTGCGGGGGAGGAGGTTCTTTCAGCCTGAACAAGCCTGAGCTGTCTGTGGAGATAGGGAAATGGAAGGTTCAGGACATTCTCTCCACAGGAGCCCAAGCCGTGGTGACGAGTTGCCCGGGCTGCATTTTACAGATCCGGGAAGTGGCCCAAAGGGAAGGGGCTGCGTTCCGAGTGCTCCATCTTGCGGAGCTACTGGAGCTGGCCACACCACAGAGCTGTATGCAAGACTCTCCTGAGCAGATCCGCTCCGAGTGCTCCTGATCAGCCCCGAGTGGCTCGCCAAAGCCTGGGGGGGGCAGCCCGCACCATCCAAGGCTCCTGGACAGAGCGGGCTGCTGATGCATTCTTGCCGTACGGGTCTTTGGACCCAGTCCCAGGTTTTCTATGGGGTCAAAAAGTGGCTTCCCTTCTCGGCTCAGCCACCCACGGGCTTGGGCTTGCAAAGGTCCTCTTCCTTCACAGCCACCCGGCCGCAATTTTCACAAAAGTATTTGATCTCCTGAAGCTTGGGCTTGCAGATGTGTTTCTTCTTTGAAGACTGGGCCCCACAGTACTCACAGGTGTAGATCTTTCCCGCCTGGGTGGGGTCGCAAAGGTGTCCTGCCTCGGGGGACACGGCTCCACATGTCTTACAGGTGTACATAGCCATGGACTTTTCCCTCCTTTTCTCTTGGTGTTTACCTCCCCTGAAGTCTGAGCAAAGGTTTGAATGCAGTCTAACCGCCAGCCCAAGCTGCTTCAAGGGGCTTTGCCTCCGTTGACAAACTTCTTGAGTGTTTGGTATTTATCGGGCACTGTTTGGGACATAGGGGAGCCCTTTTTCTCAGAGGCCTTGGGAGCAGGGGGATATGGTTTTGAGCCCTGCCCGATCCTGGCCAAGAACCTGCCGGAATCTGATTCTCCTTGGTGTGAGAGGAGGGGGAATTGCCGTTGCCTATCAGGGTTGTGCCGCCCGGAATCCTGCGCTCATTCCAACAAGTGGGAAGGGATCTTTTTCTCCAGGGACTCAACTCTTCCCATAGCGGGAACCTGAGTTTCCGGGAAAAGGAGATCCTCTGGATCACTCAGAGGGGGGCCCCTCTGGCCAGACTCACCTCCAGGCAACTGGTACCGGTGCACCTGGAGGATCCGGCCTCGAGGCCCCCTTCGGCCTCCAGCGAACTTCCCGTGCACCTGGAGATACAAGCCAGCAAAGGCTCGGGAGCAGTGGTGCACGCCCACCCTCCGGCAGTGGTGGCCTTGTCCCTGAGACAGAATCACATCCAGCCGTTGGACCTGGAAGGCCGCCACCATCTGCCCCTGGTGGATGTGATCCCCTCCCCTGAGCCGTACGATCCCACGGAAGCAGCCGGAGCTGTGGCCCAGGCTCTTGAAACAGCCCGCATAGTGGTGGTGAGGGGTCACGGCACCTTTGCCTGGGGTGTGGATCTCTGGGAGGCCATGCATTGGAGCTCCGCCTTGGAGCACTCCTGCAGAATTCTCCTGATGACCCGGCTGGAGAGAGCCTGAGCTCAAGGGAGAAGGCCTGTGGTCCCGCAATCCCCTCACCCTCCAGTTCCCCCAGCTCCCCACAGGTGGTTTGTTTTCGGAGCCATAGCCTCGGTGTACTTCTTCGTTTACTTTCACAGGGTGGCCCCCTCGGTCATAGTGCCGGATTTGATGAAGGAGTTCCAGGCGGATGCCACGGATTTGGGGCTCATGGCTTCCATGTATTTTTACCTTTACGCCCTGGAGCAGCCCCTGGTGGGCTATCTCTCGGATCTCATAGGCCCCAGGAGGGTGGTGGGCATCTGGTCTTTGGCAGCCACTGCAGGGTGTTTGCTTTTCGCCCTGTCCCCCACCCTGGGGTGGGCATCTGTGGGAAGGGGACTCATTGGTCTGGGGGTGGGCGGAGTGTTCATCCCGGGGATGAAAGCCTTTTCCCAGTGGTTTCCCAAGAGCGAGTTCTCGGGTTTGGTGGGACTCTTCCTGGCTGTCGGAAACCTGGGGGCCCTTTGTGCCACAAGCCCTCTTGCGTGGGTGGCCCAAAGCGCGGGGTGGAGGTCCACCTTCCTTTTCCTGGGGATTCTTACCCTGGCCCTGGCTGTGCTGATCCTTCTCAAGCTCAAGGACTTCCCAGGGGATGCCCCCTGTCAGGAGAGCCAGGGGAAAACCTCTTCCCCGGGCCTCCCCGGCCTGAGGGGAGTCATTTCTTCGGCCCGTTTTTGGATCCTTTTCTCAATATTTTTCGGGGGGTTCGGCTCTTACGGGACTCTCCAGAGCCTCTGGGCTACCTCTTTTCTCATGAGCAAGATGGAGATGGGAAGGCTTCAGGCCAGCCTGATCAACACACTGCTTCCTCTGGGCTTGATCCTGGGGGCACCGGTCCTGGGCAGATTTGCAGATCGAGCGGGCAGGTGGAGGCTGGAGTTGCTCCTGGGCTTGGCCTGGAGCCAGACCTTGTTGTGGGGCCTGCTGGCCACCGGAGCAGTCTTGGGAATTCTAAGCGCGTGCCTTGTTTTCTTTCTTTTCGGATTCACCGCAGGAGGTCTGGCCACTTCCTTCTGGGGGGTGGTAAGACAGAGCACTCCAGCCCAATCCTTGGGTGCTACCACAGGTTTTCTCAATCCTGCCCCGTTTCTGGGTTCGGGCCTCCTGCAGGTGGCCACAGGCGCTGTTCTGGACCGGGTGGGCAGGACCGGGGAGATTTACTCCTCTGCCGCGTACCAAGAGGCTTTCCTGGTTTGCCTGGGAGCCGCATTCCTCCCCAGCCTGACCGCATTCATTTTCAGGACCAGGCTCCACCCCCCGGCTCAGTCCCCCTCCTCCGGGGAATACTCCCTGTAGAGCTCGTTTAGCCTTCTTAGGGTCTCGTCTATTCGATCGTTGATGGAGCCAGGTTCAAAAGCCCCATCCTCCTGCATTTTCCCGGCCGGCACCCCCGTGAGGATCTCCATGGCTTGGTCCACGTTCTCCACGGCATAGACATGGAACTTCCCCCTCCTGACCGCCTCCACTATCTCCCGCCTCAACATCAAGTCCTTCAAGTTGGCCGCCGGGATGATCACCCCCTGGCTCCCCGAGAGCCCCTGCAGTTTGCACACCTCGTAAAAGCCCTCTATCTTTCTGGTGACATCTCCCACGGGGAGCACATCTCCGTGCTGACTCACTGCGCCCGTGACCGCTATGCCTTGATCCACGGGCAGGTCAGCCAAGGCGGAGAGCAGTGCGCAGAGCTCGGCGCAGGAGGCGCTGTCTCCCTCCACGTCCTCGTAGCTTTGCTCGAAGCACAGGCTGGCGGAGAGTGACAGAGGTTTGTCCTGGGCAAATCGCCACCTCAGAAAACCGGTGAGGATCAGAATGCCTTTTGTATGGATGTTGCCCCCCAGCTTGGCCTCCCTTTCTATGTCCAGGACCCCGTCACGCCCAAGGGAAATGCTTCCTGTGACCCTGCTGGGCCTGGCAAACACGTGGTCTCCAAGGTCGTAAACCGAAAGTCCGTTCACCACTCCAACTGCCTTGCCTTGGGTGGAGATAAGCAAGACGCCTTGCTGGATAAGCTCTTGGATCTTCTCTTCAGGGAGATTGGAACGCCTGGTTTTCTCCTGAATGGCCTGCTCCACGTGGCTCCCGCTGATTATTCTTGCCCCTTGTTCCCGAGCCCATATGTGAGCCTCACGCACTATGTCCTCCACCTCGGAGAGCTGCAATGTGAGTTTGTCTTGGTGACCGGCCAATTCCGATCCGTATTCCACCAGCCTGGCCATTCCCAACCTGTCTATGGGCAGAAGGTTCCACTTGCGGCACACAGTGGCCAAATAAGAACAAAAGGCCCTCACCTCCCCTGGACCCCGGTCCATCTCGTCGTCCAGGTCTGCCTTGACCTTGAAGATCTTCCTGAACTGATCGTCGTACATGTAAAGTATTTGATGCAGCCCTGGGCTTCCTATGAGCACGACCCTGCACTGCAGGGGAATGGGTTCTGGCGTCAGGCCCTTGGCCGTAACCACCCCCATCTGTTCTCCGGTGTCCTCTATGCGGATCTCTCCGAATCGAAGGGCCCTCTTGAGGGCTTCCCAGGCCAGTGGCCACTGCAACACGTCCTCTGCCTGCAGTATGAGAAAGCCCCCGTTGGCCCTGTGAATGGATCCGGGTCGAATGAGCCTTATGTCTGTGGTCAGAACCCCCATCTCGGCCCTTCTCTCCACCTTCCCGAACAGGTTCGGATACGTGGGATTGGGCTCCATGACCACAGGAGCACCGCCCTCCACGGGATGTTCCACAAAAAGGTTGATCTGGTACCTATCCCATGGGGAGTCCCCCACAGGCCCCATCTCCTCCTGCCCGTCATCCCACGGGGCCAGCTCCTCCAGCCTGTTCAATAGATCCTGTTGCATCTCCCCCAGGAACTCTTTCACCGCCGCCACATCCTTGTACAAGTCCTGAACTTTTTGGAACAAAGGTGCCAGGGTTTCTCGCGCCACCTGTTCCCGTAGGCTCGCCTCCCTTTCCCGCAGCCCCCTTTCCATGGCCTGCATCTCCCTGGCCACTCTGTTCAACTCCCCGTGGAGAACATCCCCTTTTTTCTCCAGCCTGGCCCGCTCCTCCTCAGCCAGGCCCCGGATTTCCTCCTCGCTCAGAGGCCGACCTGCCCGCGCAGCAGATACGGACATGCCCTCTCCGCCCACGTGGAGCACGAACCCCTCGGCCTCCACCTTCCGCTCCAGTTCCCTGAGCAGCTCTGTGCGGGCCTTGTCAAGTTCGGCTTGAAGCTTGTCCCTGAGCATCTGGTATCCGTCTGAGTGGAAAGCCTTGGTCAGCTCAGCCTGTGTCTCTTTGACCAGGTTCTCCACATCCTTTCTCAATTGACGGCCCCGACCAGGAGGCAGGGAGAGCACCTTAGGACGATCCAAGTCTTTGAAATCGTTTATATAAATCCAGTCCGGTGGAGCCGGGAGATCCCGGGCCACACGGCTCAGGTAGGAGGTCACCAGGAAGGTCTTTCCTGTCCTGGCTGGTCCAGATACGAAGACGTTGTAATCCCGCTCTGAAACGCGGGTGGCCAGCTCCAAGGCCCTAAGGGCCCTTCTCTGGCCCACTATTTCACCGTCCAGCTGGGGGATCTGCTCCGTGGTGTCGGCCGGAATTTGGGAAGGCCGGCACATGCCCCTGAGGACCCTCCAAGGCACCCTGGGGCCGTTGAGGGCAGGGGCCCAGCTGGTTTTTTTCCCTCTGCCAAGGCCTGTCCTGTTAAGTCTTTTCATGTGCGGGTTCTCTCTAGAAGTCATGGTTGAATTGTAGGACGGGGACCCGAGGGGGGTCAAGGAGCCCTTGCCCAACCAAGATCATCTGCCAAAGGAGGCCACCTTGGGGCTCACGCCCCCGGTCCGGCTGCATGCTTCAAGATTCCCAGACCCCAAACCCTTTCTCAGCCTCTCTCCCGGGCGCAGAGTGTCTTTGGGCAAGCTCCCCTTGGCGGGGCAAATCCATTGTTGGTTGAGCCCAATTATCCACTCTTCCTAAAAGATAAAGGCCAGGCTCCACCAGAAAGAAGTGCTCTGAAGGCGCGGGAATATTTCTTGTTGAAAAGCGGGCCTTGTTCTAGGATCCGTCCAGCTCTTCTTTGAAGCGCTGCACCAACAACTTGAGCTTTTCGGCCTGGTCCATTCGGGCCACGAGTGTTCTTTGCCCTGCCCTCACCACCACCAGGCCTTCCACTCCCACAAGGGCAACCTTTTCCTCAGGATCCTCACAAAATACCAGGTTCTCGCTGGAATCCTGGCAGAAGAGCTTTCCCCTGGCTGCGTTTCCTTGTGCATCCTTGGGCAGAAGCTCCATGAGGGAAGGCCATCCACCCACATCTTTCCACTCCCATTTCCCCACCACGCATCTTATGTCTTTGGCCTTCTCCATTACCCCGTAGTCCACCGAGATGCTCTCCAGGGAAGAAAAGGCCCCGCGCAAGGCATCCGGCCACTCAGGAGCGCCCCAATACTCCATGGCTCTGGACAGCTCTTGGTAGTGAAACGGGAGATGAAGCTGAATCTGCTCCAGGATGGTACCAGCAGACCACACGAACATGCCTGAGTTCCACATGAAGTTCCCTTCCTGCAAATAGGATCTTGCTGTGTCCAAGTCCGGCTTCTCCCTGAATCTCAGAATCCTGTGGTGGCGCACCTGGCCTTCCCGCAGCAGTTCCTGGCCCAGCTCAAGGTAACCGTAACCAGTGGCAGGGTACGTGGGAGGGATCCCAAAGGTGTAAAGCGCCCGGCTGGATCGGGCCATTCGCAGGGCTGAGGCCAGAGAATCCTGGAACTCCTTTATGGGGGAAATGAGATGGTCTGCTGTGAGCACCGCCATGACCACATCCCCGAACATCCTAAGACACACCATAGCCGCCAGGCAAACGGCCGCTGCCGTGTCCTTTCTCACGGGCTCTCCCAGTATGTTCTCTTGGGGTATCTCCGGAAGCTCCCGGGCCACAAAAGATGTCATTTCCGCCTTGGTGAGCACTAAAGTCCTTTGCGGGTCCACCATGCCCTGCAGCCTCTCCAGACTCATGCGAAGGAGACTTCGCTCATCCATTATTTTCAAAAACTGCTTGGGCCTTTGCTCTGTGCTGAGGGGCCAGAATCGGGTGCCAGCTCCCCCGGCAAGGATTACGGCCACCCAATCCAGAGGCTCGATCCTGCCCATGGCTTCTTGCTCCTTGCTGTTCTCTCCCTGAGGGGGCCAACCCTCAGAATCCAGGGCCTGGAGAGGTCCCCTTGAGCTTTGACCCCGGTGCCCTTCTTCGGCTCTGTGACTAATCCCTCAGGCCGTCGAGGCCTGAGGCAGGCCTTTTCTTGCTCAAACAAAGCTCTAGGAGTTGCTCCGTGGAGGCCGTGCCGGCGCAGACCACAGTGTCAGCCCCTCCCCAGTAGAGCTTTAGTGTCCCGTCCGGCTCTGCCACGGCCCCGCACGGGAAAACCACGTTGTGAACGTAACCGGTTATCTCCCAGGGATCCTCGGGCTGCAAGATCCACTCGTCCCCCACCCCTAGAACCTGCGACGGGTCCTGAAGATCCAGCAGAGCCACCCCGGCCCTGTAGACAGCCCCGTCCATGGTGCGGAACACCCCATGGTATATGACTAGCCATCCCTTGGCGGTTCTCACGGGTGTGGGACCAGGTCCCACCTTCATCTCGTCCCAATGATAAGGCATGGGACTGATGAGCACACGAGAACTTCCCCAATGCACCAGATCCGGAGATCTGGAGATCCAGATGGACCAAGGCGAGATCTCGGTGTGGGGCCTGTCGAGTCTGGCGTAAAGACCCTGGAACTTCTGGGGGAACAGCACCACATTTCTGCAGTCCGCCTGGGTTATGAGAGCCACCCTCTCCACATCCTGGAAATCCTGGGTGCGTGCCAGACCCACCCGCACTCCGTGGCGGGAGTAGGCGCTGTATGTGATCCAGTAAAGACCCTCCAGGAAGCAGATCCTGGGATCCTCCACGCCGAATTCCTCGTAAGGGCCGAACAATTTGTCCGAGGCAGGCACAAGAAAAGGCTTCGGCCTCACTTGGAACTTGAAACCATCGTGGCTTTCGGCTATCCCCAGTATGGATCTGCCATTTCTGAGGTGGGAGCGAAAAACCATCAGGTAGCGGTCCCGGTGACGCACCACTGCAGCGTTGTGCACTGTCTCCACCGTGTAGGGCACCTGGTGCTTGGTGAGAATGGGATTGCCCGGGTAGCGTCTTACCAAGGGCTCCTCAGGTACGGCCATAATCGTCCTCCAATCTCTCTATGTCGTCCTCCCCGAAGTAATCCCCTGTCTGCACCTCTATGAAGACCAGGGGTTCCTCTCCTGTATTGGCCACGCGGTGCCAGGCTCCTTGGGGAATGTCCACCGAATCCTGGGGCTTGAGCCGCAGCTCCCTCTGATCCAGGGTGACCTCTGCCTGGCCTGCCACTACGTACCAATGCTCAGCCCTCCTCTGGTGGCGCTGGAGGCTGAGTCTCTGGCCAGGGTGAACCGTGATCCGTTTCACCTTGTGATGCGCATGGTCCAACAGGACCTGGTAGTAACCCCAAGGCCTTCGCTCCTCCCTGCAATGGAGGGATATGATCTCTTGATACAGGGCCAAGTACTCCTCCACCATGCGATGGGAGCTGAAGCGCTCCTCCACCCATTGGCGGCAAGCCAGGCGCTGCAGCTTCCCCACATTCTTGAGGGCCTCCACAGCCTCCTGGGCGTTGGAGACCAGAAAGCCAGTGCGTCCATGCTGCACCACCTCGGGCATGCTCCCCCTGGAGTAAGCCACCACAGGGGTGCCGCAGGCCATGGCCTCCACCACCGAGAGTCCGAAAGGTTCCTGGAAACGGATGGGGTGTAACAAGGCCAGGGCTCCACCCAAGAGCCTGTCCCTTTGCTCGGGCCCCACGCTGCCCACATAACTTATCCTGTGCCCGTCCAGGTGAGGCTCCACCTCTTCTCTGAAGCATTGCTGGTCCTGCACAATGCCCGCCATGATGAGCCTCATGCCAGCCCTCTTGGCTATCTCTATGGCCTCTCCCGGGCCCTTGTCCGGATGTATTCTGCCAAAGAAAACAAGGTAATCCCCTGGCTGGGGCCTGAATGTGAAGAGCCCCAGATCGATCCCGTGGTAGATTGTGGCGGCGTAGTTCAGCTCCGGGTGTTTGTCCGCATTGCTGACGGCCACGTAGTAGGTGCGGTGGTTGTACTTGCGGTACACGTGCAGGATCTCCGGGGAAGAGAAGCCATGAATAGTGGTCAAAACAGGAGTTGAGGTCATGCCGGAATAGGTAAGGGGCAGGAAATCAAAATGATTGTGAATGAGATCGAACTCCTCCCCCCTTTCGAACAGCTCTGATATGTGGAGACACTCCCAAACCTTGGGTAGGATGGTCGGATCCTCCTCATACCCCCTGGGACAAACACCCACTAGTCTACCCCGAGTCTGGGAGTCTCTTGTGGCAAAGAGCGTCACCTCCACCCCTCTGGCCACCAGCCCCTCGGTAAGCAGTGAAACCACGTTTTCCCAGGGGCCATAGTGGCGGGGAGGGGTCCTCCAGGCTATGGGAGAGAGCATGGCCACCCTCATTCTTCCCTGCTCCTGTACAGGTTGTGGGCCTTTAACCACTCCAGGAGTTCCCTTATGCTGGCCGTGGCCATGGCCACACAGGTATCTGCCCCCCCGTAGTACAGGTGCACAGAGTCCCCCTCTTGCACCCAACCGCACGGGAAAACCACCTTGTCCACATCCCCGAAGCGCTCATATTCCTGCTCGGGCCCAAAGAGCCAGCTGTCTGAGCGGGCTAGCACCCTTCTGGGGTCCTCCAGGTCCAGAAGCGCCAGTCCCAGCCGATAGATGCAACCACTGGCAGTGGTGCGGACCCCGTGATACAAGATCAACCACCCCTCCTGGGTGGCCAGCGGGGGGGTGGAAAGGCCTATCTTGTGGGCGTCCCACCAACCGCCCCTTCTGGCCTTCAGGAGAATCTGATGGTCGCCCCAGTGCCGCAAGTCGGGCGAGAAGGAGATCCACATGTGGGCTCCTGCATACCAGGGTCCTGGCACAGGTCTGTGGATCATGGCCCATCGCCCCCCGAACCTGGTGGGGAACAAAGCCGCATCCTTGTCCTCTGGAGGCATCACCGGCCCCAGTCTTTCAAATTTCTCGAAATCCTCTGTGAGGGCCAAAGCCACCAGAGGTCCCCCCAGGGAAAAGGCTGTGTAGGCTATCACCCACTTGTCCAGCTCTTCCACGAAGGTGATACGGGGGTCTTCGATCCCCCAAACCTCCTCAGGGTGTAGCCGCGGCTCAGGTACCAGTGTGGGCTTCTGCTGTATGCGCCAGTTGGTGATTCCGTCTTTGCTCCTTGCCGCTGTCAGATGGGATATCCCCCTCCTGTCCTCCACTCTCAGGAGAAGCAAAGTCTCGCTTCCCACCTTGGTGGCCCCCGCATTGAACACAGAGTTGGCCGCGTAGGGCAGATCCTTGGTGGTTATAATGGGGTTGCCTGGATAGCGTCTGAATATGTCCAGGACTTTGGGATCCTCCATCTCCAAGCCTCAACCTCCCTCTCCCATGGCATTTCTAACAGCCTCCTCCACCAAAGCCCTTATTTCTTCTAGCCTCCCAGGATCCTTGGCTTCGAACCTCAGCACCAAAACAGGGCTTGTGTTGGAGGCCCTCACCAGGCCCCATCCGTCACGGAACAGGACCCTGGCCCCGTCAATGTCTATGACCTTGTACTGTTTGTTGAAAAAATCCCTTACCTTCTCCACTACCCCGAATTTCTTCTCCTCCGGGCAAGGCACCCTTATCTCAGGTGTGGCCACCGCAGGGGGAAGCTCTTCCAGATAAGAGGAGAGTGGCTTGTGGTCCCGGGAAAGAATCTCCAGGAGCCTGCAGGCCGCGTAGAGCGCGTCATCATAACCAAAATATCGATCCGCAAAGAAAAGATGCCCGCTCATCTCTCCTGCCAACACAGCCCTTTCCTCCTTCATCTTGCTCTTGATGAGGGAATGGCCTGTCTTCCACATGAGCGCCCTTCCGCCTCTTGCAGAGATTTCGTCGTACATGCGCTGGGAGCACTTGACTTCCCCTATGAATGTGGCACCGGGCTTTGTTCTCAGAATGTCTCTGGCAAAGATCACCATCAACATGTCCCCTGGGATCACCTCACCCCTTTGGTCCACCACGCCGAGTCGATCCCCGTCCCCGTCAAAGGCAATCCCCAGTTCCAGCTCTTCTTCCAGGACTACCTGCCTCATGTGGGAGAGATTCTCCAGGAGCGTCGGGTCCGGATCATGGTTGGGGAACCGGCCGTCCGGTTCCATGAAAAGCTCCACAGGAGTGCACCCCAGGGCTCCAAGAACAGTTCCTGCAGTAAGCCCAGCAGTGCCGTTTCCGCAGTCCACAGCCAGTCTCACAGGCCTCTCAAGCCTCAAGTTGCCTTTGAGGTGCTGGGAGTAAGGAGTCAGGATATCGTACTTGGAAAGCCTCCCTTTCCCCGAAGAGAATCTGCCTGCCTCCACTGTTCGCCTGAGCTCCTGCAATTGCTCTCCGAAGATGGTCTCCGTGCCTACGCACACCTTCAAGCCGTTGTATTGCGGCGGGTTGTGGCTTGCCGTGATCATCAAGCCGCCCTCAACCCTCAGGTGTCGGAGGGAGAAATAGAGCACAGGGGTGGGGCACATGCCCACGTCCACTACATCCAGGCCGGATCCGAGCAGTCCCTCCACCATCGCGTCCCTTATCATGGGAGAGCTCAACCTGCAGTCTCTGCCCAGCACCACGCTCTTGCCTCCCATGGCTCTCAGGAAGGTTCCGTACCCCCTCCCCAAACGCTCCATCTCCTCCAAAGTAAAATCCTCACCCACTATCCCGCGAATGTCATATTCTCGGAAGATTCCCGGATTCAACTCCCTCATTCCTCCTGAGTTCCCATTATTAGAGCCATGAGCCCTTTAGCAGTGCCTTCACCCTTCAAAACTCAGGGGCCAGCACCACTGGCCTGCCGCTTTTGAGAGCATGCACGGCCAAATCGTACGCCTGTGAATACTGCCCGGCCACCACCTCCCAGGAGACCACCTCCTCCAGGTAACGGCGCAGGTTCTCCCCCAGTTCCAGCCTCAGTTTCTCGTCGCAGGCCAACCTGACCACCTTTTTCCGCAACATCTCCTTGGTGGTAAAGAGCAACCCCCCCTCGCTCTCCAGTGTCTGGGCTGTGAGTCCTTCCACCGGAGCCGTGGTAATGTAGGGCTTGTTCAAGGCTATGACCCTGGCCAGGGTTCCGGACTGGGTTTCGTCCACGGAGGGGATCACTACAAAATCACAAAGGGCCATTACTTTGTAATAGATGTCTCCCCTGGGGATGAACTCGAAATAATGAGCCAGGCCCTTGCGCTCCAGTTCCAGGGCCTCCCCTTTCCACTTCTCGTACCTGGCCTGGTCATTGGGATCCCTCATGGTTCCGGCTGCCAAGAGATCCCAGTCCTGACCCGTGGCCTGAAGGATCTCCCTGTGGATTTCCTCCCACATGGAGAGAAGAATGTCCCACCTCTTGTTGGATTGGATCCAGCCCACCATGCCCACCAGGTGCTCTGAAAGGCCTGCCTCGGCCAGACCCAGCTCCTTTCTCAATTGCGGAATCTGCTCTATGCCCCATCGCCTGTCCGGGCGGGCCCCGTGAGGGACCACCATCAGGTTGCTGGGAGTCTGCCATCCAAGGCCTGAAAAGGTCCAGTCCAAACGCCATTTCTGATAATGGCACTTGAGCAGCACCACGTGGCTCCTGCGGCAAACCTCATGTATGAAGTTGGCCTCGAAATCCCTGAGCCTTCCGTGCACCGTGTGAGGTTCAACAACTATTGGGAAATCCTGGATGGCCTCCAGAAGGGTGAGGAACCCCTGGTTCCCATCACCTATGCCCCTGTAGTCCCTGTACTCGTACAGCCCGTATTCGTGCTGTATATGCACCACATGGGGACTGAGCTGCCGGATCTTGTCGGCCACTGGTTTCCACCAGTCATGACGTGATGTGTCTATGAGCGGGAAAACGCCCTCCCCTTTTCCGTCCGTGTGACTGACTACCAGCACTTCCCTTCCTTCTTGGGATTTCTGAATGAACTCCCTGGCCTCTTCTGCGAAGGTGGCGATACCGCATAGCCTTGGAGGATATGAGCTGATCAACACTATGGGACTACGCATCAGACCTCCTGGCCAGGGCACCAGACAGGGCCCATTGGCTCGGGCACCCCGGGCCTGGTCTCCCCGGATTTTTCAAGCTGTCCCCAAGCAGCCTTATCCGCGGGCAGAGGGTTAAGTTTCGGCTTCTTGCTCCCATTTCCGGTTTCTCAACATTTGCCTGAAGGAGGGTTTCAAGCGGTTGCCGGACTCTCTCCCGTGGCCTGCGCCCCTGCCAGGGCATGCATGCTCATCAAAGAGAGCAGCCAGGCCAAGGTGGACTCGGCCCCTTGGTTCAAGTTGGCTCCGTCTGCTGTCAGACCATCACAACAGCCCCCTGTGCCGTAGTCGAAAAGAGGGGTGTTTAGGTCGTTGCGTCCCAGAAACCACTCCAGGCACCTACGGGCTTCCTCCACCCAGCGAGTCTCACCTGTGACATTGTACGCCTCGATGCATGCCTGAATCATGTTCTGGGCCTCAATGGGCTGCTGGTCGAACCTGGCCCTGGGGCCCCCACGAGAATACCATCCCCGGTTTCCTATTGGAACAAAGTGGCCCTTGGGATCTGTTTGGACTCTCAGAAGCCATTGCAAGGAGCAAAGCCCGGCCTCCACCATGTCCCCTCGTTGCATCCACTGGCCTGCCATGATAAGGGCCTGGGAGATCTTTCCATTGGCATAGGTGAGGGTATCCTCTATCCAAGGCCAGTCCTGGCTGGCATTGGCCTTGTAAAGGTCCATCAGTCTTTCGGCCAGGATGGCCCTCACCCGCCTTACCTCGCTGTCTCCGCTGAAGCGAATCAGATAAGCATGGATGCCCACTAGGGCAAACGCCCAGGCCCGGGGGGAGGTGAATCCGGTTACTGCAGGAAGAGCCTTATGAAAAAGGTGAAGCGCCATGGCTGTGAGACTCTCCATTGAAGAAATGCCCACAGTGACCCCAAGGCCCCACAGGGCCCTGGCATGACTATCCTCTGTACCCTCTTCCTCCATCCAACGCCTCTCATAGGACATGAAATTACGAAAGCGCCCCCTTTGTTCATTGAAGGCATGGTGCAAGAAGCCCAGGTATGTGCAGGCCAGGGGCACAAGGGTGCGGTTTTCTTCCAAGAGGTTTTGGGCCAGCATCACGGCAATGAGAGCCCTGGAGTTGTCGTCGGTGCAGTAGCCGTGGAATCGGTCCGGGACTATGTACTTGGCGTGCTGGAGTATTCCCACGTCGTCGGTCAGCAACTTGAGGTGATCCAGTTTCACCTCGGGAAGTTCCAAGGGAGTGCCCTCGAGGGTGCGGGCCTGGAAAAAGACTCTGGGATAGCGCTGTCTTTCCTCACGCACCTCTGAGAAGACCTCCAGGTAACGTCTGGCCACCTCCTTCCACACCATGCTGCGGCAGAAGGTATAGGCTTTCTTGCGGGTGGCATGCCGCTCTGCCTCATTTTCCAGCAGATCCAAGATCTGCTCTGCCAGGGCATCCGGATCCTGGAATGGAACCAGACGCCCCCTTCCGTGGGCCAGCATTTCCTGGGCGTACCAATAAGGGGTTGAGACCACTGCTTTCCCGCATCCCAGTGCATAGGCCAGGGTGCCGGAGACTATCTGTTCCTGGTTCAGATAGGGGGTGACATAAATATCCGCAGCTCCCAGAAACTCACAGAGCTCCTCCAAGCTCACAAAACGATTGTGGAACACCAAATGGTTTTCCACCCCCCTCTCCCTTGCCCTTCTCTGGAGGGAAAGCCGGTAGGATTCCCCCTCCAACCTGCGCACATGGGGGTGAGTGGCCCCCAGTACCACGTAAATGGCCTCTGGGCGATGAGACACTACCCGGGGCAAGGCATCTATCATGTGCTCGATTCCCTTCCCTGGGGAGAGAAGCCCAAAGGTAAGAATCACCTGCCTGCCTTCCAGGCCGAACTGGTCTTTGTAGAAGTTGGGGTCTACAAAGGGCACATCTGGAATCCCGTGGTGAATCAACTCCAGCTTGGAGGAAGGCACACCGTACACCTGCTCCATGAGTTCGAGGGCTTTGAGGCTCATTACCACCACACGGTCTGAGAGACGAGCCACCTCTTGGATGGTGGCTTTCTGAGCGGGCTCGGGCCTTGCTAGCACCGTGTGAAGCGTTGTCACAACAGGCATCCTCAGGTTCCGCATCAACTCTAGGAGATGCCTTCCGTGCTGTCCTCCGAATATGCCGAACTCATGCTGAATGGATACCACGTCCACCTGATTCATGTTCAGGAAATCCGCCCCCAAGCGATAATCCGAAAGGTCTTTCTGGGCCATCTCGAAGCGGACCTGCGCAGGATAGTGGTACCCCTCGGGCAGGTCATTCATTGCCACAGCCCAGCAATTGGCCTCCCTTAGCTCCCCGGATATGGCCTGGACTAGGTCTGAGGTGAACGTGGCTATACCGCACTGCCGAGGCGGATAATTCCCCACCACGGCTATGTTCTGGAAACCCGCCAGCGTAGATCCCCTAAGACTCATGAAGCCCCCTCTGCTCTCCAGTATTCCAAGAGTCCTTCCTCACCAAGCAGAATCCGCCTCAAGGAAGCATTCTCCCCACCCAGGTAATTAACCGCTTGTCTTGAACATGTTTTGGGATTTCCCCGCTGGGAAAAAGCTTCTCTTCTTGGAAAAGCCCGGCCAAAGAGAAGGGCCGCACAGGCCCAGGAGAAACCCCGACTCCTCCTTTGTCATGAAGTTCAAAAAGCTGCTGGAAGCCTCTTGGCCCGGCGCCACATTGTGAAAAAAAGTTAAGAATCCCGATGGAATACGTCAAGTCCCCTTGTCCCATTGGGAATGGGCCTGCTGGCTCTTGCTCCTGCAGTGATCAGGGGCCTTGACCTTGCCCAAGGCACAGCTAGGCTGAGGTAAAAGGGGGTGAGAGAGATGAAACGCACCATGGGCAGCTTCAAGTGCGGGGAAGACCAGGCAATTCTAGAGTTTTGGTCCGAAAGGGAAGGGAAGGCCATTCAGGAGTTTTCCTGCGTGGACCTGGGGGATTCTGGAAGTGCCGTTCCCAGGTCCTGTGTGCCGGGGAAAGAGTCAAGATACATTTCCTGCCAGAGCTTCCAGTGCCCCAAAGGGCACTACCCTGCCATGGTTCATGTGGGGGATGAGCATACCGAACGCCAGGGAATTGGCTTTTCATGTATTCCGGTGCATCCCAAGGAAGCTTCCCCTTCCCTGTGGGATAGGCTTTTCTCCGAGTGGGACACCATTCCCGGATAGGCACTTTTCCAAGACCTCACGTTCAAGGCTAAGGGGCCGGGCCAGGGCCCCTTTATGGCCCTTTTTGCACAGGAGTGTTTCTGGCCAAGCAATTCGACCATGGGGTTTCTCACAGACCCACCTTGGCTTTGGGAACCCTCGCCAGTGTGCGGGCGGCAAGACTCCCAATGTAAAGGTAGTCTCTTGTTTCCCTCACACTTGTGTTCACCGGGTAGCGCCCCTCGGGATCCTGCAGGTCCTCCACCACTTGGCCTTTCTCGTCAATGGCCAAGATGTGGCCGTAAGCCGCGGCCTTGGGTCTTGCAAAGGCGGGCAGGCGTTGGAGCATCTTTCTCAAGAAGGGCTTGTCTGAGAGAGAATCCAGCAGGGAGTTCCGCGGGGAGACAAGAGCCACCCAATACCGGCCCTCCAGGCCGGTGGTAATGTTGTCCGGGAAACCCGGAAGCCCTTCCACCAAAGTCTCTGCTCTGCCCTTTTCAGGCCCCTCCAGCCAGAAACGCACCACCCGGTAACTTCCGGTCTCGTTCACCAGCACAGACCTCTGGTCGTGGCTCACGGCAACGCCATTGGCAAAGTTCAGGCCCTTGAGAAGGGTGCTGGTCTTTGCTGTGGCCGGGTCATAGACCAACAACCTTCCGTGGCCTCCATGTTCCATCAGGTCGAGAAGACTGGCCTCGTAAGTCCCACCGTGCTCCCTGGCCCCGAACTTGGTGGAAGCATCGGTAAAATAGATTTTCCCGTCGGCTGCCACGTCCACGTCGTCTGCGTATAGTATGGGCATGCCATCGCACTCTGATGCCAGTTTTCTCACCTTCCCCTCAGGGCTCACAGAAAGGAGTCCCCTGAAGGCATCTGCCACTATCAGGTTGCCCTGCAGATCAAAGCTGATGCCCAGGGGGCGGCCTCCGCTCTGTGCCCATTTCTCGGGGCTGGAGCCGTCCGGCTGAAGCCTCACAATCCAACCCTCCTGGGTGGAAGCATATATCCTGCCCTGCCCGTCTAGGGCCACGCTCTCCGCAGCATGAAGCCCTCCCAAGGAAAGCAGCTCCATGGAGCCGAGCCTTTGGTTCCTGGCAAAAGGCCCTGTGTAACCGGGGTTGGAAGGCGCACTCCAGGATACTGGCTCGATGGGCACCGGCCAAAAAAGCAAGTAAAGGACAATCAAGGCCAGAAGCAGAAACAGGACTCTGGACAGGCTTCTCATGCATTCCCTCCTTTTCTACAACCAGGGCCGACCTGCAACCTGTGATTGCCTTCAACCCCAGCTGGCAAAACCCTTTCAGACACTGCCTGTTGGTCTCGATTATGCATCACCTCTGAACAGTGGGGTTATCTTCCCCAGGGCAGATCTTCAAAGAGCTTCAGAGCCCTTGAGAGATGCAGGCTTGCCGCCTTGGTGAATTCCTGCCCATGGGCCGAGGCCAATCGGCTGGAGAGTTTCTCGTAGTCCAAGTCCGGGTCCCCGGAAAGCCGGCAGAGGGCATCCACCCTTTGGTCGTAGGAGTCCTTGCGGAATATCTCCTTGAGGGCCGCTTTGATCCCGGCCCACTGAGAAGATCCCATCTGCGGAGCATACATGGAGCAGAGTTGATCCCAGGTTCCCCTGGCAGCCTGCATGGTCCTGAGCCGGTTGTCCACCCTTGCGCCGCTTCGGGGATCTGTCCAGATGTAGTTGGTAACATCCGGCAATGCTCTCAGCTCTGCATGACCTACGTTGGGCAAGGCCGCCTCCGGACTGTACCAAGGGAAGCAGGCATTCAAAAGATCTTCCCAGCCCGAGAAACCCTGGTGGCTGAAGGTGTCCTGGTACGCGTGCAGGGCTATTCCAATACAGAGGGGATTTCCTCTGGCGGCCTTCACCAACTCCCGGGCCCTAGAGGAGTCAGGGGTGGTCATCCAGGGCTGGGAGGGATCATCCCCTGGCACGAAGTGAAAGGGCACAATGACTGTGGCCTGGATCTGCCTATCGGACCAGTTCCCCAGGGTGCTGCTCTGGGTTTGAAGAGCGTGCAGCCCAGGCTGAGTTAGCTCGTCTGTGAACTGGTCAGCCCAGGCTATGCGCTCTATCTCCTCAACTGCAATGCCCATCTTCATGCCCAAGGCATAGGTAAGGTAAAAGTGGATGTCTTTTTGCATGACTGAGCTTTCTCCTCCGAGAACCGCGTCCATCCGAGGGCCCTGGCTTGCTGCGCCAAAGGGCCGGTCTGTGGGATCATATAGAGAAATGGCTGGGCCCAAGAGAGCCTTGGGAGCAAGGGCCTCTTAGGCCGCGAAACCTATTGACACGGGATCCCATGCTCTTTAAACTACAAGAAAATAAAGTAGTCAAGATCCCCGTACATGGGGCCCGTGAGGCTTGAGGCAACGGGTTCTTTTTTTATGCCCTCAAGAGCCTGCAGGGGAGGGTTCCAGCGGCAGGCGGTGGATGGCGACAGATCAGACAGTAACCAGAGGAGGTCAATAGGCCATGCGTTGCACCACCATCAAGGACGGAGTAGAGTGCATTTTCATGAAAAAGGGAGGCTGCTCTTACAATGGGGGGCACTGTCACCCTATCGTAGAGAACTGCGGTGACTGCCAACGGATCATGGAGTTTCCAACGGGCAAGTATTGCATATCTTTCCCTGAGCCGGGCCTTAAGTGGACGAAGGGGGCGGTTTGTCCCTTGGCCACGCACGTGAAAAGGGAATACCAGGTAAGCGGCCGCAAGCTTAACCCCCTCAAGGCCTCCAAGAGGGCCATGGCAAATCGGGGCTGATTTGGCAAGGCTGCAGCAATTCTTCGGGTGGGGTCTGCCCCCGGACCCCATCACCCTTATCTTTCCCGGGATAATTCACCTGGCTCCACCCCATTGGGGGCTCACCCCCCCCACGGGGCACTTTAAAGACTTGCAAAAGCAAGAACCCCTGTCTCAGGTAACATTCAACAAGCAAAGCGCTCTGCAGCAAAGTCGAGTTGGTCCGAGCAAACCTAATAGTTGATCTGCCCATTCAGCCTATCCAAACCTTTTTCTCCAAACTTTTTTCCTTGACTCAAGACCTTTTCTCTGATAAGTTTATTATGTTTTTTTTTACATAATTATAGCCTTGGCACACCCAAGGAGAAGACCAGAAGCAGTCTCTAAGATCCGAAACCCCCGGCAGCAAGGAGGTGAAGGTGGTGCCCATTGTTCTTATCCTGGCCATTCTGATAGCAAGCAGTGTCTCTTCCGGGACTGCTCCCGCTCAAGAGAAAACCTTGATCCTGGCCACCACCACCAGCACCCAGGACTCAGGGCTGCTGGATGTCCTGATCCCTCTGTTCGAGAAGAAAAGCGGCTACTTCCTCAAGACCATCGCGGTGGGATCCGGCCAGGCCATGGCCATGGGGAAAAAAGGCGAGGCAGATGTCTTGCTCGTGCACTCCCCAGAGGCTGAGAAAGAGTTCATGGAAGGGGGCTTTGGCCTCAACCGAAGGCCTGTGATGCACAACGACTTCATGGTTGTGGGCCCCCCAGAGGATCCGGCCAGGATAAGGGGAGCAAAGACAACCGAGGAGGCATTCCAGAAGATCGCCTCGGCCAAGGCACTGTTTCTCTCCAGGGGGGACAAGTCAGGCACGCATGCCAAGGAGCAGGCCATCTGGAACAGAGCGGGGATTGCCCCCGAGGGTGAAAAATGGTACCAGCAGACCGGCCAAGGCATGGGGCAGACCCTGAACGTGGCCTCAGAGAAGAAGGGTTACACCCTCACGGATCG
>JBBIOJ010000006.1:131545-139391 GCA_037443445.1 Desulfarculaceae bacterium
GGCAAGAAGCTGGAGGAGCTGGGCAAGTAGATGGATCTCATCCTCGAGGGACTTCAGAAGGCCTTTTGGCTCCTGGTCACCCTGGATTCCGAGGTGTTGGGCATCACTTGGCTTTCCCTCAAGGTCTCTGGCACGGCCACCCTGATAAGCCTAGTAATTGGGGTGTCTTGCGGAGTCTGGATAGGGTTTTCGGATTTCCCGGGGAGGAGGTTCCTGGTCAGCATGATAAACACGGGTATGGGCCTTCCACCCGTGGTGGTGGGCCTGTTGGTGACAATCTTCTTGTGGCGCAACGGCCCTCTTGGATTTCTGGGCATCCTGTACAGCCCGGCAGCCATGATAATAGCCCAGGCCATTATAGCTACGCCCATAGTAATGGGGATCTCCCTGGCAGCCATCCAGCAATTGCCCAAAAAACTGGAACTACAGCTCCTGGCCCTGGGGGCTACCAAAGCCCAGATGGCATGGATGCTGGTCAAGGAGGCAAGACTCCCCCTGCTTGCGGCTGTCATGGCAGGGTTCGGAGGGGTAATATCCGAAGTCGGGGCATCCATGATGGTCGGTGGAAATATCATGGGTTATTCCAGAGTGCTCACAACAGCCACGGTCATGGAGACCAGTAAGGGCAACTTTGACATGGCTATTGCCCTGAGCACGATCCTGCTTCTCTTGGCCTACCTGGTCACTCTTATTCTCACCAGCATACAGCAAAGGGAAAGGCCCAGATGAAGGCCGAGGACCCCCTGCTCCAAATCATTGGTCTCACGCTGGAGAGGCAACGCAGCTTCCTGCTCCAGATTCCAAGGCTTTTCATCCAGCAGGGGGAGATTCTTTCCCTTATCGGTCCCAATGGTTGCGGCAAGACCACGCTGCTCATGGCCTTGGCAGGCCTGCTTCGGCCCCGCTCCGGCCAGATTATCTTCAAAGGAGAGCCCATCCATCGCCTCCCCAACCCCCTGACGTATCGCAGGAGGATAGCCATGGTGTTCCAGGAATCCCTCCTCCTGAACACCACAGTCTGGGACAACGTGAGTGTGGGCCTAAAATTCAGAGGTGTAAGAAAAAGCCTGCTGAGAGAGAAGGTCATGGAGAACCTGGAGCGGTTTCACATAACCCACCTCAGCCGAAGGTTGGCCAGAACCCTCTCGGGAGGGGAGGCTCAGCGCACCAGTCTGGCCAGAGCATTTGCCGTTGAACCGGAAATCCTTTTGCTCGACGAGCCCTTTTCCTCCCTGGATCTGCCAAGCACAGAGGCCCTCATGGAGGATCTGGAAACCGCCCTGCGCGAGACTCGAACCACCACCGTATTCGCCACCCACAACCGCACAGAAGCCCTCAGGCTCTCCGACAGAATGGTAGTCATGAACTCGGGGAAAATCCGTCAGATAGGCACCCCTGGCCATGTCATGAATCACCCCGCCGACCCATTCGTGGCCTCCTTTGTGGGGGTGGAGAACATCTCGCCCGGCAGGGTCTTGGCATGCAAGCACAACCGATTGATCATATCTGTGGCTGGCCAGGAAATAGAAGCCCTGGGGGACCTACCGGCAGGGACGGAGGTTACCGTGTGCCTACGCCCCGAGAAGATTTTTCTTTCCGCAGCCAGGCCCCTCCAGGGAAGCATTGGCTTCAACGCACTCAAGATGCCTATCAGGAGGATGGTTTTCGTGGGATCTTATGCCAGGGTCTACTTAGACGGGCTCTTTCCCCGAGTGGCCATTTTGGACCACCGAGAAATGCCAACTCTGCCTCTGGAGACCGGCCAAATGGTTTGGGCCTCTTTTGCAGCGGCCTCTGTCCAGCTTATTGCATCCGAGAACATGGGCGCTTAAGCCAAGAGACAGCAGATCTTGGCAGGGAATCTTGCTTGGGACTCACTGCTCCGGCCCCTCTGGAAACGAGCCACAGTGCCGTACCTTATCGAGGCCACTCCTTGCAGATCCGAGCCTTACAATCCTAAACACTGTTTGAATTGTGAGCCTTGACGCCCTGACAGGGCTGGGTTAGCCTGCCATGGTTGCGATCTTGGCGTAATCCAGGCCGAGAACAAGAGTTGGTTGGAGCAGGGCCACTGTGCCTGAAAATACTCTGGCAGTGCCACAAGGCCCAAGAAGGCCTTAGAGAGTGCAGATATCCCGAAGCATCCAGGGGGTTCTGGGGTTTGAGCCCCCAGTCCAATCCAGCTGGGTGATTGATCCGGGGGGGATGTTTCTCTACCCAGTGGAGGTGAGGCCATGGAGCTTTTTCAAGATCTGCGTTCAATTCCTTGGGAGAACATAGCACCGGGGGTGAAGCGATTCGTTTTCACCCTTGAGAAAGTCATGCTTGCCTACTTCGAGTTGCAACCAGGGGCCAGGATAGCCATGCACTCACACCCCCATGAACAGATGGGCATACTTGTCCAGGGCCGCACCCTCTGGCGCATGGGCGGCAAGGAGACCCTCTTGGAGGCCCCAGCTCTTTACCGGGTGCCTTCGGGAGAGCCCCACGAGGTGGAAGTAGTGGGCCAGGAACTGGTGCTTGTGATGGATGCCTTCTCTCCCATCCGGGAGGACTTCCTCAAAAGCGAGACCCCTGCTTACATGCGCTGAGGTTCCGCCGGTTCACCCTTTGCCACAGTGGCATGGCTGACTGAAGACTCCAGGCAGGGACTTGTTGTATCATGAACTGGCCCAATGGCTGGCTTGGTTTGCCTTGTTCACGAAAAGTGGAAAATAAAGCCAGGCGATTAATCTGGTTTCGCTGTGCGAGCTGTCTTCAAGACACTCTGGTTCCGGGAAAATGGGTGAACAAGGTTTGAGCTTGGGGAGAATTCGCGTATTAATAGGCTTGGGGGCTCTGAAGCCCTCAAGGCAGGCAGCCTTGGTGAAGAATTTTCTCTAGGGCTTGAGATCCCAATCCCACAGGCTTTCTTGAATACCCCGAATACAAGACCATGAGCAAGGAATCAACCCCTTCTCACAAGCAGATCCAAAGCACTCTGGGATACGAATTCCGCAATCCAGATCTCCTGGAGACTTCCCTTACACATCGCTCCTACGTCAACGAGCATTCCACCGAGGGCTTGGAAAGCAATGAGAGGCTGGAGTTTCTGGGAGATGCTGTCCTGGGTTTGGCCGTAAGCCATATGCTCATGGAGGCCCATCCGGGGGAGCCCGAGGGGGTACTCTCCAGGTGGAGGGCAGCCCTCGTCAACGAGAGGTCCTTGGCCAGCAAGGCCCGTTGCATCAACCTTGGAGAACATCTGAAGCTTGGCAAGGGAGAACTTCGCACCCGGGGCAGGGAGAAGGATTCTCTCCTGGCGGACGCTTACGAAGCCTTGATTGGAGCGGTATACCTGGATGGAGGCTTTAGGAGAGCCCTTCAAGTAGTGCGGGAGCAGTTCCGCAGGGACGTAGAGGAACCTCCCTTGGGACTCTTGCACGAGGATTTTAAGACCAGGCTTCAGGAACACACCCAGTCGGTCCTGAGGGAAGCCCCCAGATACATACTGGTGGCAGAGGAGGGGCCTGACCACGAAAAGCTTTTCCACGTGAGGGCAGAGGTGGGCTCTGGGCTTAGCGGATTGGGGAAAGGAAGGAGTAAGAAGGAAGCCGAGCAACAAGCGGCCAGGGAACTCCTAAAGAGGCTCTTGGCCCTAAGCCCCAGTCCCCACCCCGGTGAAAAAGAGCCATGAGATTTGAGCTGGATTCTCCTCAATGAGTCGATAATGCTGGCAAGTGCGCTTCACACACTCAGGGCAGTGTGCTCAAAGACTCTTGGGTGGAATCCTAGCTGAAAATATTGTTGGTTCAGGATATCTATGGGAGTATCCCCGGGCTTGGGGGAGAAAGCCCCCGGCGCAGTGAGATCTCGGAGCAATCCGACTTGATGCGCTACACTGTTGTGTGATCCTGTGGAGAGGCCTCTTACCATGAAAAAGGAGCCTTTCAGGTCCGGTTACATAGGCATATTCGGAAAGCCTAATGTGGGCAAGTCCACTTTGCTGAATCGTCTGGTGGAGCACAAGGTGGCTGCCATTTCCCCCCGGCCCCAGACCACCCGCAATAGGATCCTGGGCATAAAGACAACCTCCCGGGCCCAGATGGTCTTCCTGGACACCCCTGGGATCCACCAGCCCAGGGGAGCCTTTCAGCAGTACATGGTGAAAGAGGCCTTAAAGGCACTGAAAGAAGTTGACTTGAATCTCCTGTTGGTGGAGCCCCCTGCGCACGAGCTGTTGAATGACTCCTGGATCAGGAAACTGCTTGCTGAGTGCCGGGCTCCGGTTATCTTGGGCATCAACAAGATAGACCTTGTGCCCAAGCCGTCACTTCTCCCCTTGATGGAGGCTCTTGGTTCATTGCATTCTTTTGAGGCCATGGTGCCCATAAGTGCTTTGACAGGAGATGGAGTGGACCTCCTGGAACAAGAGCTCTTGAAGCGCCTCCCGGCCGGCCCCAAGTACTTCCCGGATGATCAGCTCACGGATCTGCCTGAACGGTTCCTGGCCGCCGAGGTGGTGAGGGAGAAGGTCTTTCTTCTGTGCGGGGAGGAAATCCCTTATTCGGTGGCAGTGGTGGTGGAGGAGTTTCAGGAGAGGCAGCCTCCTGTGCCCATTTACATAATGGCCACCCTTTACGTAGAGAAAGAATCTCAAAAGCCAATACTCATAGGTGCGGGCGGCAGCATGCTTAAGAAGATAGGCTCAACAGCCCGAAAGGATCTGGAGGTCCTGCTGGGCCGCAAGGTGTATCTTGAGCTTTGGGTCAAGGTGGAAAAGAACTGGTCCAAGGACCAAAAGACTCTCAAGAGGATGGGTTATTCTTGAAGTTCAAGAGGCAATAAGCCTGCATCATTTGAAGCCTCCATGCGGCTTGGGGGCGTGAAATCCCAGTGTGATGGACCTGGGTGAAGAATCAGGGCCGGGGAGTCCAGATGACACCTGTGGTGGCCATAGTGGGCAAACCTAACACGGGCAAGTCCACACTTTTCAACAGGATTTCAAGAGAACGAAGGGCCCTGGTGGACGACATGCCCGGGGTTACCAGAGATCGCTTGTACAACCGGGTGACCTGGAACAACAAGAGATTTATCCTGGTTGACACTGGGGGCTTTGAACCCGAAAGCAAAGAGCCGCTCTTGGCTGGCATGCGAATGCAGGCCGAGATCGCCGTCCAGGAGGCCGACGTGGTGGTGTTTCTCCTGGATGTAGAAACAGGGCTCACGCCTTCGGATCGGGAGACCGCAGAGCTGCTCCGCCGAACTTCCAAGCCATTGTATTTCGTTGTGAACAAGGTGGATGGTGAAAAAAAAGAGAGCGCTGCCTTGGAATTCTTTGAGCTGGGGGCAAATAGTATCCACACCATCTCGGCACTGCATGGCCGGGGAGTAGCCGAGTTCCTAGATGAGCTGACCAAGGACTTTCCGGAGGTAGAAGAGGCCTCTCCGGGTCAGAAAGAGCCCATCCGGGTGGCAGTGGTGGGAAGACCTAATGTTGGGAAATCCTCCTTGGTGAATAGGCTTTGCGGCAAAGAAAGGAGCCTGGTGAGCCCCTTCCCAGGCACCACCAGGGATGCTGTGGACACCCCTGTCAGGTGGTACGGGAAGCCTTTTGTCCTTGTGGACACGGCTGGTATCCGTCGCAAATCCCACATCAAGCTCGCCCTGGAGCGTTACAGCGTGCTGCGGGCTGTGAAGAGCATCGAGAGGTGCCACGTGGCTCTCTTGGTGCTGGATGCGCTGGAGGGACCCACGGAACAGGATTCTTCAATAGCCCAGGAAATCCTGGAGGCTGGAAAGGGCTGCATCCTGCTTTTGAACAAATGGGATCTAGTGCAAAAAGACCACCTCACACACGACCAACAGGTGGCCGTGGTGAGACGTAAATTGCATCAGGTGGAGTTTGCCCCGGTTCTGAGCATCTCGGCCCTGACAGGACTTAGGGTAGGAACCATTTTTTCTTGGGTGGAAAAGGTCTACCAACGCTGCGGCCAGAGAATATCTACCTCAGCTCTCAATGAACGCTTCAGGGAATGGGTGGAGGCCCATCCTCCCCCGATTCAAGGTCGCCGCAGAACAAAGCTCTACTACATGGCCCAGCCCCTTGTGCATCCTCCCACTTTTGTGGCATTCAGCAACCACCCAGAGGGAGTCACCGAGACCTACAGGCGCTACCTTATCCACCGCCTCAGGGAGGAATTCGATTTCACGGGCGCCACCATCAGGCTTCATGTGAGGCCCAGGGAAAGCAAGAAGCCTCACAGGAAGTGACATTATAAGGGAACTTGCCCAAACCTCGATCACAAAGCTGGTCCGTACTATGTGGAGAAGGGCCTGGCAGGTGAAGGTTTTGGTCTTTGAGCCCTGAACAGCTCTGGCTCAAGACAACGCAGGCCGAGGTATGTTTATCTCTGATTGGCCTTGTTCTCTTTGCTTTCCTTGAGGCTTTGCAGCAAGGGACCCCCTTCTCTCCAGAGATGGCAAGTGTTCACCACCATTTGAATCCTTGGATCATCCTCGGTGAGCTCTCTACGGTCCACTCCGTAGGCTGCCCAGTAACCCTGAACCGCTGCCGGCCCAAGGGTTATCACTAGACTTGTGAGATGCGCACAGCCCTTGCTATTCCCCACCAGTTCCTTGACCTTCTGGGTGAATCCCCTGGTGATCTTCACCCCCTCCAGTTTGCGCATCCAGGCTAAGACCTCTGTGCAGCCTTCCCTGGGATAATGAGGCATCTCAGCCTCTACAGCCTGGATCCTCATTTCAGGGCCCTTGACCACCAGACGGGCCACCATGTCGTGGACCAGGAAGGCTCCCTGAAAGGTCTCACCCTTTCTCGGTCTGTGGCGTTGGTCTGTGAGACGGCCTTCCACCAATATCTTCCCATGGCCCAGATCATATGTGCGGATCCTTATGTCTCGGCCGTGGACCAGCTCCTTCAAGTTTGTTCACCTTTCCCAAGAGGGCTTCAGGAGTCCGTTTTCAGAAGCTGGGCAAGTTTTCTCAGGTGCCTGCGCTCCTCCTGGATGCAATCTTCCAGGGCCTGGAGCTCCTCTCCCGGCACCAGGCCTTTCATCTCTGTGAAGAACAGGATGGACTCCTTCTCAAAACCCATGGCCAGATGAAGAGCTTCCTTGTCCGAGCCCACCGAGGCGGCCAGCTTTTTCCCCAGGGGCGCATCAAACAGGAAGTGGGAGTCGATGAGATCGTTCACATACGCCCAGTATTCGGCCTCTATGGATCCGGCCGGAGGCTTCAAGGGAGCCAGCCTGGAGAGCATCTGGGAGAAGATCCTTTGATGCTTCACTTCTTCCCCGGCCAGGAATTCCATGGCCTGTTTCACCTGGGGGCTTTCAGCCTTGGAAGCCAGACCACGGTAAAATTCCTCCCCCCTTTTTTCGATCTCCACGGCTATCCCCACCACCTCGTTTACCTGGAATATACCGGCCATTCCCACCTCCAGCCTTCTTTAAAAGGCCCCTCTGAGAAGTTTCAATGCCCCCAAAACACACACTTTCAAGAAACAACCCGGATCACCCCTAGGGACCCAGGGCATTGGGGCCTACTGATCCCCTGGGCCCACGGGGATGAGTCGAGGTGTTGGTACGCAAGACCTCTTGGCCAGCAAGAGGGAAACTCAGCCTATTCCTGGAGCAGCTTCGATTCGTCACGAGCCCATCAAGAAGCTGGCCCGGGTTATGTCCACTGCTCCTGGGCAATTAGGGTTACTCCCATACTATGGCATTGGCCAGGAGAGTCCACAGATGCACTGGCTCGAATTCCTCTTTGTACTCCCGGGCCAGATTTCCGATCCCATCGAAGCAGTTCACACAGGGTGTGCAGACCTTCTGGGCCCCCGTGCGCT